>CADEGS010000089.1 GCA_902826945.1 uncultured bacterium
ACAGGGAGCGCCCGTCGGGCAGCGGCAGGAACGAGGCCTCGAGCGGGATCAGCTCCAGCCCGTGCCGCGCCAGGTCGAGGTCGCGGATGATCCACGGCCGCAGCAGGCTCACGACGTAGGAGCAGACGGAGAACGTGAAGCCCGGGCAGAGCTCCTCGCTGACCGCCGCTCCGCCCAGCACGTGGCGCCGCTCGAGCACCAGCACCTTGCGCCCGGCGCGCGCCAGGTACGCGGCGCAGGCGAGGCCGTTGTGCCCGCCGCCGACGACGATGCAGTCCCAGCGCTCGGCCATCAGCGCTTCTTCTCCGTGTGCTTCTTGCGTGGCGGGTCGAAGAACGGGAGCTCGCGCACGCGCGCCGTGGCGGTCTTGCGCTCGTACTCGACGGTCACCTCGATCGAGAGCTCCTGGCCCGCGCGCGCGTGCTCGCGGCGCACCGTCGCGAGCGCCAGGTACTTCTTCAGCGTCGGCGACCAGGTGCGGCTGGTGGCCTGCCCGACCTGCCGCCCGGAGAGGTACACCGGCACGCCCTCGCGCGAGGTCTCGGTGGCGAGCCCGGGCGGCAGCCCCCAGGCGTCGTGCAGGCGCTCGAACTCCTCCCAGTCGATCTCGAGGCCGACCAGCTTGCGCGCCGGACCGCCCGCGGCGGCCTCCGCGCGCAGCGCCGCCTGCCCGACGAAGGGCTCGCGCTCGAGCTGCACCATCCAGTCGAAGCCGAGCTCGGAGGGCGTCGAGCGCTGGTTGTCGATCTGCGCCGCGCGCGCCGAGTTGTAGTCCACGCCCTGCAGCACGTAGCCCGCCTCCACGCGCGCGACGTCCAGCGCGTCGAGGCCCAGCGGCTGCAGGCCGAGCGGCGCGCCGGCCTCGGCCAGCGCGTCCCACAGGGCGAGCGCGTGCTCGTTCGCGACCCACAGCTCGTAGCCGAGGTCGCCGGTGTAGCCCGTGCGCGTCACCGTCAGGTCGAAGGCGGGCCCGCGCGCCGCGCCGCCGCGCGTCTCCAGCGCGCGGAAGTAGCCCAGCGCGTCGAGCGCCGCGCCGTCCGCGCCGCCGGCCGCGACCAGCGCGCGCACCAGCGCGCGCGCGTGCGGCCCCTGCACCGCCAGCACCGCCAGCGAGCGGCTGCTGTCGGCCAGCGCGACGTCGAAGCCCCGCGCGTGGTCCGCCAGCCAGGCCCACGACGGCTCGGCCGAGGTCACGCGGAAGCGGCGCTCGTCGAGGCGCGTGATCGTCCCGTCGTCGAGCACCTTGCCGCGCGGGTCGCACCAGGCCACGTAGCTCACGCGCCCCGGCTTGTGCGCGGCGAAGTCGCGCACCGTCAGCCACGAGAGGAAGCGCGCCGCGTCCGCTCCGCTGACCTCGTACTTGTAGAGCGGCGTGGCGTCCATGACCGTCACCGCGTGGCGCAGCGCGTAGTACTCGCGCTCGTGGTAGACGTCGTAGCGGCGCACCGCGTAGCAGCCGGCCCACTCCTTGTAGAGGAGGCTCGTGCACAGCGCGCTCGTGCGCTCGTGGAAGGGGGTCGGCCAGGGCATCCGGCCCGGCAAGCTAGCCGAGCGCCGCGCGGGTTAGAAGCCTGCGCCGGCCGGGCTTCCTAGCGGAACCCGCCGCGGCGGCGGAGCGGGGCGCTCGCGCGCGCGGCGCGCCGCCCGGGCGCGCGCTCCGCGCTCGTGCGGTGGCGCGCCAGCGGGACGTGGACCCACGGGTCGTCGCCGCGGGGCCGCGCGGGGGCGGGCGGCGGCTCGCGGTCGAGCAGGCTCCCGCGCGGCACCAGCATCGCCAGGCGCAGCTCCGCCACGATCGTCTTCAGCACCGGCCCCCAGTAGCGGTACGTGCCGATCAAGAGGCCCATCTTGAGCCAGGATTCGATGGCGACGAAGCTGTCCAGGAACTCGTCCATGGCCGCGCAGGCTAGTATCGACCGCCCGGGCGGGCGCGCCAAGCGCCGCCTCGCGATGCCGCCCCCGCCGCTCCTGCTCGCCCTCGTCCTGGCCGCCGCGCCGCCCGCGGGGGCCGAGGGCGACCCGCTGGCGGAGGTGCGCGGCGTCACGATCTCGTGCCAGACCTGGGGCCGGGAGTGGGGCACGCCGGGCTTCGCGCGGGAGCTCGACGAGCTGGCCGGCCTGCACGCGAACTGGGTCGCGATCCACCCCTACGCGCGGATCGAGGCGGACGGCTCGGTGCGCTTCCGCCCGATCGATCCGGACGCCCCGCCCGACTGGCTGCGCGTCCCCCAGGAGGAGGCGCGCGCGCGCGGCTTCGGCCTGATGGTCGTGCCGCACCTCGCGTACTGGGGCAGCCCGTTCCGCTGGCGCGGCGACATCGCTTTCGAGGACCCGGCGGCGCTGGAGCGCTTCTTCGAGCAGTACGGCGCCTGGATCGAGACGCTGGCGCGCGCGACGCGCGGGGCGCAGGCCTTCGTGGTGGGCTCGGAGCTCGACCGCCTGGTGCGCCACGAGGCGCGCTGGCGCGCGCTGATCGCGCGCGCGCGGGCCGCGACCGGCGCGCACCTGACCTACGCCGCGAACTGGGACGCCTACGCCGACGTGCCCTTCTGGGACGCGCTCGACGCGATCGGCGTGGAGGCCTACTTCCCGCTCAGCCAGGCCGACGATCCCGGCGAGAGCGAGCTCGAGCGCGCCTGGGACGGCGTGCTCGGGCCGCTGCGCGCGCTGTCACGCGCGACGGGCAAGCCGGTCGTCTTCACCGAGCTCGGCTACAACGCCTCGCTCGACGCCGCGCGCGCGCCGTACGCCTACGCGCAGACGCGCGGGCCCGAGCGCGCGCGCGCCGAGCGCCTGCAGGCGCGCTGCCTGCGCGTCGCGCTGTGCGTGCTCGCGCGCGAGCGCTCGTGGCTGCGCGGGGCCTTCCTGTGGAAGTGGTTCGTCGGCGAGCCCGGACACGACGACGCGAACTTCCTGGTGGACACGCCGCCGATGCGCGCGGTGCTGACGGAGGCGTGGCGGCGGCCTTGAGCCGGGCGGGCGACCCGGGAGCAGGCGCGCGGGCCTCCGCCGCGCGACGTCGCGCGCTCGCGCGCAGGCCTGCGGCGCTACCGCGCTGACGCGCCGGGGCGCAGCGCGACCTCGCGCTCGTCGCCGCAGCGGCGGCAGATCTCGTAGTGCCGCACGGGCGCGGCCTCGACCGTGGCGACCAGCGTCAGGCCCTCCTCGGTCGTGTTCCAGCGCGGCTCGGGAGCGCTGGTCGCCGGCACCCAGGTGTGTCCGAGCAGGCGGCAGAAGAGGTTCATCGCGGGCGGCGCGCCGGCCGGTTGCCGGATCGGCAGGCGCACGTTCTAGTGGTACCCGGAGCGGGGGGCAAGGGATTCCGCACATGCAGCTCGTCCGCCGGACCGCCGTCCTCCTCCTCGCGCTCCCTCTCGCCGCCGGCTGCGCCAGCTACGCCGGCGTGCGCTTCCAGCCGAGCCCGCTCGACGTGCGCCTGGTCGAGGAGCAGGGCGGCGCGGCCGTCGGCCGGGCGCTGGTCACGGTGCGCGGGATCCGGCGCGCCGAGCCCGACGGCTGGGAGCTCGCCCTGCGGCTGCGGCTCGAGAACCAGGGGGAGCAAGCGCTCGAGCTCCTGCCCGAGCAGTGCGTCGTGGTCGACGCCGCGCTGGAGGCGCTCGACCCGCCGCGCGTGGCGCGCCGCGACGCGGGCGCCGGCGCGCCCCTCGCGGTCGCGCCCGGGGCGACGGCGACCTTCGTCCTGGTGGCCCCCTTTCCTTCCGGCCGCGAGCCCGGCGATCACGACCTCGAGGGGCTGAACCTGCGCTGGGCCGTGCGCTCCGGCGCGGACACCGTCACGGTCAGCTCGAGCTTCGAGCGCGTGCCCGACCGCTCCTACGTCTACCGCGACCCCTGGTACCCATGGGGCTGGTACGGCCCGTACTGGACGTACGGCCGGTATCACCCCGTGCGCGCCGTGCCCCGCTGAGGCGCGGCGCCGCCGTGGTCGGAGGCGGCGCGCGCGGACGGCGCGGGGTAGCAGCGCACGAGCGCGACGCCGGCGGGCTCCGCCAGCGGCGCCAGGCGGGCCGCCATCTCCTCCTGGAACGGCTCGGACGAGAGCACGACCGCGTCCACCCCGAGCGCGGCGAGCTCCTCGGGCGCGTGCACCGGCAGGCCGAGCACGCGCCGCCCGCGCTTCGCCGGGTCGCCGTCGAGCAGCGCGACGCAGCGCTCGCGCAGCGGCAGCAGGTCGAAGAGGAAGCGCGTGTGCTCGCCCGCGCCGAAGATCGCGAGGCGCGCGCCGTCGCGCTCCCAGCGCGCGAGCAGCGGCGCGAAGCGCGCGCGCAGCGCGCCCTCGAAGCGCTCGCGCTCGGCCGCGTAGCGCGCGACGGCCTGCGCCAGGAGCGCGCGCTCGTCGGGCGGCGGCGGCAGGGCGCGCGCGTCCGCGCTCGCGCGCGCCGCGAGCAGGAGGCCCGGCCCTTCCGCCTCCTCGAGCGCTCCGGGCGCGAGCCCCGCCGCCTGCACCAGGCGCGCGAGGGTGCCGCGCGTGAAGTGCGAGAGGTGCTCGAAGGCGAAGAACTCCGCCACCTGGGCGCGGGCGCGCAGCGTGTCGGGCACGTACAGGACCAGCGCGCCGCCGGGCGCGACCAGGCGCGCCAGCGCGCGCATCGCCAGGCCCGCGTCCCAGACGTGCTCCAGCACGCTGAAGCAGGTCACCGCGTCGAACGAGCCCGGCGCGAGCGACCCGTCCTCGAGCGCCGCCTCGACCACCGTCAGGCCGCGCGCGCGCGCCGCCGCCGCGGGCGCGGCGCCGGGCTCCAGCCCGACGCGCTCCCAGCCCGGCAGCGCCAGCGCCGCCAGGAAGTCGCCGCGCGCGCAGCCCACGTCGAGCAGGCGCCCGCGGGCGCGCCCCGCGAGCGCGCGCTCGACGAAGCGCGCGCGCTGGCCGACCATGCGCTCGTGGCGCGAGCCGGGGCCGAGCTCCCGCCACACCGCGCCGGAGGCGAAGGCGCTCTCCGCGTAGTGCGCGCGCAGCGCGTCCGGATCGGGGCGCGGGCTCTGGTAGAGGAAGCCGCAGGCGTCGCACAGGACCAGGCGCACGCGCACGCGGCCCAGGGCCAGGCTGTCGAAGGCGCGCTCGTAGACCGGCGTCGCCGCGCCCGCCCCGCACACCTGGCAGGCGACCTCGAGGGAGCGGCAGGGGGCGGGCATGCCCCAGCGATCGGCCGTCCGGGCGCGAGGCTGGAGCCCCGACCCTGCGAGGGGTCCCCGGCGGGGGACCCGCGGCCTACGCGCCGTCCTTGCGCAGCGCGCGCTTGAAGAGCGCGCCCAGGCTCTGTCCGAGCGGCGCGTCGCCCTCGCGCAGCGCGGCCTCGATCTCGGCGCCCTCGGCGGCCTCCTCGGAGCCGAGCAGCGCGCCGCGCTCGTCGAGGCGCGAGAGCGACAGGCGCCGCGCGCGCGGGTCGAGCGAGACGATGCGCACGGAGAGCTCCTGGCCGACCTTCAGCACCTCGCGCGGGCTCTTCACCCGGCCCTGGCCGAGCTGCGAGACGTGCAGCAGACCCTCCAGGCCGGGCTCGACCTCGACGAAGGCGCCGAACTCCGCCAGGCGCCGCACGGTGCCCTGCAGCACGCTGCCCGGGCGCAGGCGGGCGGCGGCGGCGTCCCAGGGATCCTCCTCGAGCTGCTTCCTGCCCAGGCCGATGCGCTTGCCGTCGGGCGAGACCTCGAGCACGACGACCTCGAGCTCCTGGCCGAGCTTGAGCAGCTCGTCGGGCCGCTCGACGCGGCGGTGCGAGAGGTTCGAGACGTGCAGCAGGCCCTCGACGCCGGGCGCCACCTCGACGAACGCGCCGTAGCTCTCCAGGCGCTTGACCTTGCCGCGCGCGCGCGCGCCGGGGTGCAGGCCCGAGAGCGAGTCGCCGCGCTGCTCGCGCAGCTCCTCCTCCAGCACGGAGCGGCGCGAGAGGACCAGCGAGCGGCGCTCGCGGTCGACCTCGAGCACCTCGCACACGAGCGTCTGGCCGGCGAAGCTCGCCAGGTCCTCGACGTGCTGCAGCGCGATCTGCGAGGAGGGCAGGAAGCCGCGCGCGCCGGCCACGCGCAGCTCGAGGCCGCCCTTGTTCATGCCGATCACGGTGCCCTTGACCAGCGCGCCGACCTCGACCTCGCTCCAGGCCGCGAGCTTGCGCGCGTGCTGCACGGAGAAGGACCACAGCCCGCCCTCCTCCTTGCCGGTCAGCGCCACCTCGAGCGTCGAGCCGACCGCCGGCGGGGTCTCGAACTCCGCCAGCGGCACCACGCCCTGCACGCGCGGGTTCAGCTCGACGACGACGTCCTCGCCGCTGACGCCCGCCACGCGCACGCGGTACAGGCCGCTCTGCGCCGACGCCGCGCGGGCGCCTTCGCGGCTGGCGGCGAGCTCGGCCTCCAGCTCGCGCGCGTCCGCTTCCTGCTGCTTCGTCATGTGCTCTTCGTTCCGGGTCGGGTGGAAAGCGAACAGGATAGAGCGCCGCCCGCGCGCGCGGGAGGGAGCGCTCGCTAGCATGAAAGGCCGTTCATGCGCCTCCTCACGCTCCCCCTGCTCGCGGCGCTGCTCGCCGCGGCGGCGCCCGGGTGCGCGCGCCCCGCGCGGCCCCCGAGCCTCTTGCTCGTCTCGCTCGACACGCTGCGGCCCGACCGCCTGGCCTGCTACGGGGCGCCGCGCGCGACGGCGCCCTCGCTCGACGCGCTGGCCGCGCGCGGCGCGCTCCTGGAGGACGTCAGCGCGCCCTCGCCCTGGACGCTGCCCTCGCACGCCTCGCTCCTGACCGGCCTGTACCCCGCCCGCCACGGGGTGAGCGACCGCGAGCACAGCCTGGGCGCGGGCTGCACGACGCTGGCGGAGCGCCTGGCCGCCGCCGGCTACCGCACGCACGCGGTCGTGAACGCCGAGCACGTCAGCGCGCGCTACGGTCTCGGACGCGGCTTCGAGGCCTACGACCAGGTCAGCGAGTGGGGCGTCGATGCCGGCGGGGCGCGGCGCATCGTGAACCGCGGCGGCGAGGTCACCGCGCGCGGCCTGGCCTGGCTGGAGCAGGCGCAGGACGAGCCCTTCTTCCTCTTCCTGCACTACTACGACGCGCACACCGACCTCGACCCCGACCCGCGCTGGCGCGAGGCTTTCGCCGGCGCGCCGTACCCGGGCGCGCCCAGCGGGCGCACCGAGGAGCTGCTCGCCGCGCGCGCCGGCGCGCGCGCCCTCGACGCGCGCGACGCCGCCTGGCTGCGCGACCTCTACGACGCCGAGGTGCGCACGCTCGACGAGCACCTGGCGCGCCTGTTCCGCGGCCTGGCGGAGCTCGGCCTCGCGGAGAGCACGCTGGTCGTGGTCACCTCCGACCACGGCGAGGAGTTCCTCGAGCACGGCTCGCTCCTGCACGGTCGCACCTACTACCAGGAGGTGATCGCGATCCCGCTCTTGCTGGCGGGGCCGGGCGTCCCGGCCGGCGTGCGCGTGGCCGAGCCGGTCGGGCTGGTGGACGTCGCGCCGACGGCGCTCGCGCTGCTCGGGCAGCCGCCGCCCGAGGGGCTCGACGGCCGCGACCTCTCGCCGCTCCTGCGCGGCGCGTCGCTCGCGCCGCAGACGCTCTTCGCCGAGGCCGACCACAACAACACGTTCCAGGGCGCGAGCGCGCCGGGGCTGTTCCGCATGGCGCGCCGCGGCGCCTGGAAGCTGGTGCGGAACGAGCGCGACGGCGCGCTCGAGCTCTACGACCTGGCGCAGGACCCGCGCGAGCGCGCGGAGCGCTCGGCCGCCGAGCCGGCGCGCGCGGCGGAGCTCGCCGGCGCGCTCGAGCGCTTCCGCGCGGGCGCCGCCGAGGGCGCGGCTCTGGCGCCGCTCTCGCCCGCGGAGCTGGAGCGCCTGCGCGCGCTCGGCTACTGACGCGACGCCCGGCAGCTTTTTCCGGGCAGGCGGGGGATCGCGTCAACTCGCCGCGGCGGCGCGGCCGAAAGGCCTGGGGCTCCTCGCCGGGGGGAAGGGGAGCCTCCCGAATGACGCTCCAGGGCGACCTCTCGACGCTGCAGCTCGCGGACCTCCTGCAGAGCATCGAGCACGGCGGCAAGACCGGCGTGCTCGCGATCGAGGGGCCCGGCGGCACGCGCCGCGTGTACTTCGAGGGCGGCAAGCTCTCGGCGCTGGCGGCGCCCGGGCGGCCGGCGCTGGTGGACGTGCTCGTGGCGAGCGGCGCGCTCGGGGCGCGCGCGCTGGAGACGGCGCGGCGCAAGCGCAAGGGCAGCCGGCGCTCGCTCGGGGAGACGCTCGTGAGCGCGCGCAGCATCGACGCCGAGGCCCTGCGCGAGATCGCCGAGGCGCGCCTGCTGGACGAGGCCTGCGAGCTCGTGGCCGAGCGCAACGACGCCTTCCGCTTCGAGGAGGGCGGGCCCCCGCGCGGGATGTTCGACGCGGAGGAGCGGCGCCTGGGGCTGCAGCTCGCCTCGGGCCCGCTCTTGCTCGAGTCCGCGCGCCGCGAGGACCACTGGCGCATGATCCGCCAGCGCGTGCCCTCCGACGGCGCGCACTTCGTCGCCGTGCGCGAGCCCGCCGCGGGCGAGGACGAGCTGGCGGCCGCGCTGCTCGCGAGCCTCGACGGGACGCGCAGCGTCGCCGAGGCGCTGGCCGCCTTCCCGCACCGGCGCTTCGACGCCTACCGCGTGCTGTCCGACCTGGTCGAGGCGGGCGCCGTGCGGCTGGCGCGCCCCGAGGATCTGCTGCGCATGGTGCGCGAGCGCGCGAAGCGCGAGCCCGAGCGCGCCTGGACGCTGCTCGAGCGCGCGCTCGAGGGCGCGCCGCAGGAGCGCGAGCTCCTGGTCGAGCGCGCGCTCCTGGGCGAGGGGCTGGGCAAGCTGGAGGAGGCGGCCGAGGCGCTCAAGGTGCTCGCGCACCTGCATCTCGAGGCCGGCCGCGCCGACGAGGGGCGCGCGCGGCTCGAGGACGCGAAGCGCGTCGCGCCGGCCGACCCGGCGGTGTGGGAGAGGAGCTACCGCCTGGCGCTCTCCCAGGGGCGCGGCGCGGACGCGCTCGCCGACGGCCGGCACCTGGCCGAGCTCTACCGCCAGCCGGGCTTGCACCGCAAGGCGGCCCTGGTGCTGGCCGAGCTGACGCAGCTCGCGCCCGAGGACTTCGGGCTGTGCCGCGAGCTCGCGCACGAGCTCGCGGACGCGGGCGACTCGGCCCCGGCGCTGGCCGCGCTGGAGGGCTTCGCGCGCGCGGCGCTCGGCCGCGGCGACGACCGCGGCGCGCGCGCCGCGCTGGAGGAGCTGCTGCGCTTCGACGCCGGGCGCGAGGACGCCCGCGCCGCGATCGCGCGCATCGACGACGGGCTCTACGAGCGCCGGCGGCGGCGCAGGCAGCGGCTGCGCCGCTCCGCGCTCTGGCTCGCGCTGGCCGCGCTGGCGCTCCTCGTGGCGGTGCGCGAGGCCGCCGCGCGCGGGGCGCTGGCCGGCGCCGAGCGCGCCATCGCGCGCGGCGAGTGGATCGAGGCCAAGCGCTACGAGCGCGCGGCGGCGGCGCTCGAGGCCGTCGCGCGCGCGCACCCGTGGACGAGCACGGCGCTGTTCGACGTGCCGCGGCTCGTGGCCGAGCTGCGCGCGAAGGATCAGTCGGCCGGTGCGGAGGCGTACGCCTCGAGCTCCGCGCGCTCGGGCGCGTCGGGCGCGAGCGACAGGTAGCGCGCGAAGGCGTCGAGCGCGCGCGCGCGCGCCCCCGCGCGGCGCGCGGCCTCGCCCTGCAGCCAGGCGCAGTGCGCGTCGTGCGGGTGCCCGGCGGCGTAGGCGTCGAGGAGCGGCAGCGCTTCCGCCGCGCGCCCGAGGCGGAAGAGCGCCACGGCGCGGTTGTAGGCGAGCTCCTCGCGCACGACGGGGCTCACCACCGGCCCGCTCCAGCGCTCGAGCAGGGCCAGCGCGTCGGCCGGGCGCCCGACGGCCAGCAGGTTGGCGCTGGAGGCGAGCAGCGTCCGCTCGCCGTCGAAGTACGAGACGATGCCCGGGTGCGGCGCGAAGCAGGCCGCGTAGAGCGGCGTGGCCAGCGCCGGGCGGCCGATGCGGTCGAGGTGCCGCGCCAGCTGCGAGAGCCCCTCGAGGTAGTCGGGCCGCCGCGCGAGCTCGGTCGCGAACAGCGTCCCGTCGCTCGCGAACACGCGCAGGCGCGGGACGTCGCGCCACGCGTACAGGCCGGCCAGCGCGAGGCCGGACGCCGCGAGCGCGAGCCCGGTGCGCGGGCGCGCGCGCGCGGCCAGGGCGGCGCGCGCGGCGGCCTCGACCACGCCGCCGAGGAAGGCCAGCGTCGGCACGTGCAGGAAGCGGTCGGCGCGGAAGTGCAGGATCGGCACGACCTGCGCCACCGGCAGGAGCGCGAGGTGTCCGAGCACGAGCCACTTGCGCGCCCACGGCCGGCGGCGCCACAGCCAGACCTCGGCGAAGAGCACCAGCGCGAGGGCCGCGAGCCCGCGCGCGCGCGCGACGCCGTCGAGCGCGCCGAAGCGCGTCACGGTGTCGGCGATCGTCGGGTCGAGCGGCAGCACGAGCCGGCGCAGGTCGTCGAGGTAGACCAGCGCGAAGGTCGCCAGGCGCTCGGGGAGCCCGAGCGTCGAGGCGTACGGCGGCGCCGCGCCCAAGAGCCGCCACAGCGCGACCAGCGCGGCCAGCGCCCACGCGCGGTCCACCCAGGCGCCGGACACGCGGCACGCGCCGCGTCCGCCGCGCTCGGCGAGCCAGGCGAGCGACGCGCCGAGCGGCAGCACGAAGGCCGTCTCCTTGGCGAGCAGCGCGAGCCCGTAGCAGGAGAGCGAGAGCGCGACGTCGCTGCGGCGCGCGGGCGCGGGGTAGCGGCGCACGGCCAGCGCCACCGAGCCGGCCAGCGCGGCGAAGACGATCAGGTCGGCCTTGGCGTGGATCAGGCCGGCGCAGGCCGTGTTCAGCGGGTGCAGCCCGAACAGGAGCGCCAGGAGCCCCGCCGCGGGCAGCGACCATCCCAGCCGGCGCGCGACGAGCAGCACGAGCGCCACGTCCAGCAGGTGCCACAGGCGCGTCGTGACCTGGAAGCCGCGCGGCGCGAGCCCGAACAGCGCGCGGTCGAGGGAGTGCGCCAGGCTGTACAGCGGCCGGTGGTAGCCGGCGAAGTTGCGGTCGTCGCGCAGCAGCGCCAGCGCCTCCCCGGGCGTGTCCGCCGTCAGCGCGCCCTCCTCGATCTCGTAGTGGTCGAGCCACACGAAGCCGTTGTCGAGACCCGTCGCGTAGACGGCCGCCACGCCGCCGAGCACGAGCACGAGGGTGAGGAGGAGCCGCATCGGCGCGGCGGGGCATCCTACGGCGCTCGCGCGCGGCGCGCGCGCTTCCCGCGCCGCGCGCGCTCGATTAGCCTGGTCGCCCGATGTCCGCCGCGCGCTCCCTCCCGCTCGCCCTGGCCGTGCTCTCCGCCGCGTGCGGGGGCGCGGCGCCGCCGTCGTGGACGCCGCTGGCGCGCGCCGGCGCGCCGGACGAGACCGGCGCCGCAGCGCTCCCCGTCGGGAGCCTGGGCGGGGAGGCGGTGCGCTTCCTGAGCGACGAGCGCGGGCCCTGGATCGAGGCGACGCTGCCGCGCGCGGCCTGGAGCCAGCGCGAGAGCGGCGCCTGGACCGCGCGCCTGCCGCTCGCCGGCCGCGGCGCGCCGGCCGAGGGCGCGCCGGTCGAGCTGGCGGTGCCCGCCGACGCGGCGTCCGGACGGCCGGCGCGCCGCTACGCGCCGACGACGCGCGCCGCGGTCAGCGCGGGCAGCTTCCCGCCGGGGCACTTCGTCGTGTCGAGCGAGGGCGGCGCGCGCGGGCGCACGAGCTGGGTCATCCTGCGCCTGGGCGCGGACGAGGAGCCCGCCGAGCGCACCCTGGTGCGCGTCTTCGCGCAGGCCGCCGACCCGAGCGATCCCGGACGCGTGGCGGGCGCGCGCCTGAGCGGCGAGGGCTTCGCGCTCGTGCCGGGCCGTCCCGTGACGCGCGCGGTGGACGTGCGCGGGTCGAGCGTGCTGCGCTTCGCCACGAGCTACGAGCCCGCGCTGCCGCCCGGCCGCGGCGAGGCGGGGCGCGCGCGCTTCCGCGTGCTGCTCGACGGGCGCGCGCTCCTCGAGCACGTCGTCGGCAAGCCGCAGCAGGGCGAGGTCGAGCGCCACGCGGTGGCGCTGCCCGAGGGGCGCGGCGAGCTCACCTTCGAGGTGGACGGGCCCTTCGCCTACGCGTCGGTCGTCGCGCCCGTGATCGGCCCGGCCGAGATCGGCACCTACGGCGCGCGGCCGTGGGGCAAGGCGCGCCCCGACGTCGTGGTGTTCCTGGCCGACACGTTCCGCGCCGACAACATGCGCGTCTACGGCTCGGACCTGCCGCTGACGCCGTTCCTGGACGAGCTGGCCGGCCGCTCGCTCCTGTGCCGCGAGGCCTGGTCGGCGGCGACCTACACGATGCCCTCGCACGCGGTGCTCTTCTCGGGGCTGTACGCGCGGCAGACCGGCGCCACGACGACGCTCACGGCGCTGCCCGACGAGGTGCGCACGATCGCCGAGCGCTTCGCCGAGCGCGGCTACCGCACCGGCGCGGTCACCGACGCGGTCGTCGTCTCGCAGCAGAACAACCTCGACCAGGGCTTCGAGACCTTCGACGAGCTGCACGGCAAGCTGGAGGACACCCTGGCGCGCGCGCGCGCGTTCCTCGACGCCGACGACGGGCGCCCGGTCTTCCTGTACGTGCAGAGCTACCGCGCGCACTCCCCCTACGTGGCGAGCCCGGCGGCGCGCGAGCGCCTGCGGGGGCTGCTCGAGGTGCCGGCCAGCTTCGGCGCGCTCAGCGCCGAGCTCGTGGAGCTGGCGCACGAGCTGGGCCTCGAGGGCGACCTCTCGAACCTGCGCAAGACGACCAAGGAGTTCCACGAGAAGGTCTACGTCGAGCGCGGCGCGAGCGCGGAGCAGGTCGCGCGCTACGAGCGCATCGTGGCCGACCTGCGCGCGCTCTACCGCGCCGGGGCGAGCGACGTGGACGACGGCGTGCGCGCCTTCTACGAGGAGATCGAGGGACGCGGCCTGCTCGCGCACGGCCTGCTCGTCTTCACGAGCGACCACGGCGAGGCCTTCAACGAGCACGACAAGGTCTTCCACGGCGGCAAGGTGTGGGGCGAGACGACGCGCGTGCCGCTCTTCCTGCACGGGCCGCTGGCCGGCCAGGGGGTGCTCGAGCACCCCGTCTCCCTGATCGACCTGCCCCCGACGCTGGCCGAGGTGGCCGGGCTCGACCCCGAGGGCTTCCTCGGCACCTCGCTCCTGCGCCTCGACCGCGACCGGCCGATCTTCGCCTTCGAGAACCAGGGCGGCGACGTCTCGACGTTCGCGATCATCGACGCCGAGCGGAAGGTGATGGGGTACGAGGACCCCGAGCGGCGCGCGCGCGGCGAGCTCTTCGCCGCCTTCGACCTGGGCGCCGACCCGCACGAGGCGCGCGACCTGTCGGGCGCGTCCCCGGCCTGGGCCAGCGATCTCCTGCAGCGCCTGACCCCGGCCGTCGAGGAGCTCTCGACCCCGCGCTTCGGCGCGCACGCGGCGCCGGTCGATCCGGCGCGCATGGAGACGCTGCGCGCGCTGGGCTACGGCGGCGAGGACGAGTGAGCGGCCCGCGCTCCCGCCGCGTCTGCGGCGGGAGCGCGGGCGCGGATCAGAAGCCCACGCGCACGTCCTGCGCGTTCGAGAGCGCGAACGGCGGGTTGCCGAACTGGATCGCCTGCGTGTAGAGCCGCAGGCCGCACAGGGCCGGGTTCTCCGGCACCGCAGCCGAGTAGGTGTCGACGCCCGCGGCGGAGCCGGTCGGGGACAGGCCCGAGCCGGTGAACAGCTCGCCGCTGCCGGAGACGTCGAGCACGAGCAGCACCTGGCCGCCGCTCAGCGTGACCGTCGTCGGCGCGTCGAAGGCGATCAGGAGCGAGGAGGACTGGCCCGCGACGTTGTTGTCCACCGTGGCGTTGAACGGGCTGCCCATCACCAGCGCGGAGGCGGCGTACGAGTCGGGGTTGGGCGACTGGCTGCGGTTCACGACCGTCGCCAGGGGGACGATGCGGAACACGTTGCCGTTCGCGCCCGTGCCCTGGTCCACGACGTACATCTCGCCGCTGGCGTCCTCGCCGAAGCTCACGATCTGGTTCACGACGGTCCCGTCGGTCGCGGGCGACAGCTCGTCGCGGAAGGTGAAGTTCACGGGCGCGCCGCCGACGACATCGAAGCTCCAGACGGAGTTCCCGCCGGCGCAGAAGTCGCCGAAGAAGAACGTGCCCTGGATCTCGGGGATGCAGGAGCCGCGATAGGCGTAGCCCGCGATCACGGAGCAGACCGAGGCCGCCGGCGCGAGCGGCGGGTTGTGCGAGTAGTCGAGGATGGGCGCGACCAGCCCCGGCGTGCCCGCCGGGCAGTTGCAGCCGGTCGTGGCCGGGCAGCCGCTGGCGCCGCTCGGGCACACGGTGCCCTCCATGCAGCGCCAGCCGTAGTTGTGGCCGCCGCCGCCGTCCGCGCGCAGGAAGTCGATCTCCTCCGCCTGGTTCTGGCCGACGTCGCCGATGTAGAGGTCGCCGGTGGCCGAGTCGAAGCTGCAGCGGTAGGGGTTGCGCAGGCCGTAGAGCCAGATCTCGTCGTCGCCGGTGACGCCGACGAACGGGTTGTCGGCCGGGATGGCGTAGGGCGAGGCGCTGTCGACGTCGAGGCGCAGGATCTTGCCGAGCAGGTTGCTCGTGATGTCCTGCGCGTTGCCCGTGCCGGCCGTGTGGCCGGTCCCGGTGTCGCAGAAGTTGCCGCCGTCGCCGAGCGCGACGTACAGATACCCGTCGTTCGGGCTGAACCCGATCCAGCCGCCGTTGTGGTTCGTCTGCGGCTGGTCCACGGTCAGCACGATGCTCTCGGAGGTGCTGTCGCCCGTGCCCGAGGTGGCCGGGTCGCCGAGGACCGTGAAGCGCGAGACGACCGTGTCGCTCGAGTTGTTGATGTAGTGGACGTAGAAGAAGCCGTTCGACTGGTACTGGGGGTGGAAGGCGAGGCCCAGGAGGCCGCGCTCGTCGTTGGTGCTCGTGCCGCGCACGACGAGCGGGTTGATGTCGAGGAAGGTCGAGACCGCGCCGGTGGCGAGGTCGAGCGCACGGATCACGCCGGGCTTCTCGACGATGAAGATGCGGCCGAAGTCGCCGGGCGCGTGCGTGACGTAGACCGGGAACTGGAGGCCGCTCGCCACGCGGACGGTGCCGATCTGGGCGTCCGGGAGCGAGGCTCCCAGCGCGGCGACGAGCGCCGCCGCCAGGGGGGTGCGGAGGGACATGCGATTGCCTTTCGAGGGGCCGGAGGGCCGGGCGGGTGGGGGAGGGTCTCTTGCTCAGGATTGGAACCGCTCCGCGCCGGATGCGCCACGCGGAGCGGCCCGCGGGGCCGCGCGGGGTGGAGCGACCCCGTCCAGGACGTTCGGCGGCGCGCAGGGGTTCCGGCCGCCGCGCGAGTCCCGGCTCCGGCCCGCGTCGCACCTCGCGTGCCGCGGGGGGGTGAAGGATGCGCAAAAGGGCCCGGCTGCCCGGCGCGCGCGCGTATCTTGGCGGACCGTTCGTCCCGAACCCCAGCGAGGACCGCCCATGAGGACCAGCCGCGTGTACGCCCTGTCGCTCCTGTCGTGCCTGCCGCTCGCCGCGGCGGGCGCCCAGGAGCTCGATCTGCCCTTCGAGAAGTACGAGCTCGAGAACGGCCTGGACGTGGTCCTGCACGAGGACCACTCCGACCCGATCGTCTCGGTCTACGTCTACTACCACGTCGGCAGCGGCCGCGAGGAGCCCGGGCGCTCGGGCTTCGCGCACCTGTTCGAGCACATGATGTTCCAGGGCTCGCTGCACGTCGGCGACGACCAGCACTTCAAGATGGTGCAGGAGGCGGGCGGCACGCTGAACGGCACCACGAACAGCGACCGCACGGTCTACTACGAGACGCTGCCCGCCAACCAGCTCGAGCTGGCGCTGTGGCTGGAGTCGGACCGCATGGGCTTCCTGCTGCAGGCGATGACGCAGGAGAAGCTCGACAACCAGCGCGAGGTGGTGAAGAACGAGCGCCGCCAGA
>CADEGS010000090.1:0-6679 GCA_902826945.1 uncultured bacterium
CGCCCGCCGGCGTCGCCTGGCGCAGGTCGCGCACGTGGTCGATCAGCGCGTTGGCGGCCGAGGCCGCGCTCGACGAGCCGCGCGCCGCGATGATCGCCGCGCCGCGCTGCTGCACGGTCTTGAAGAACTCGCCGCGCAGCCAGGCGTCGTCCCGGATCACCTCGGCGGCCGGGCGTCCGCCGATCGTGGCGTGCGCGAAGTCGGGCACCTGCGTGGCGGAATGGTTGCCCCACACGAGCGTGTTCTTGACCTGCGTCGTCGCCACGCCGGCCTTGCCCGCGAGCTGCGCCTGCGCGCGGTTCTGGTCGAGGCGCGTCATCGCGCTGAAGCGCTCGTGCGGCACGTCGGGAGCGGCGTGCATCGCGATCAGGCAGTTCGTGTTGCACGGGTTGCCGACCACCACCACGCGCACGTCGTCCGCCGCGCGCTCGTTGATCGCGCGCCCCTGCCCGGTGAAGATCGGGCCGTTCTCGCGGATCAGGTCGCCGCGCTCCATGCCCGGGCCGCGCGGCTTCGAGCCGACCAGGCAGCACCAGCTCGCGTCCTGGAAGCCGACCGCGGGGTCGCTCGTCAGGACGATCCCCTGCAGGAGCGGGAAGGCGCAGTCCTCGAGCTCCATGGCCACGCCGCGCAGCGCCGCCATGGCCTTCTCGGCGGGGATCTCGACGAGCTGCAGGATCACCGGCTGGTCCGCGCCGAGCATCTGGCCGCTGGCGATGCGGAAGACGAGCGCGTAGCCGATCTGTCCGGCGGCGCCGGTCACGGCGACGCGAATCGGAGGCTTGGTCATGGAAGGGGGCGGGGTCGGGGAGGGCGCGCCGTGCGCGGCGCGCGGGCGGAGCGGCGTAGTCTGCCCGGCGCGGGGCCCCGGCGCCACGCTCGCCCCGACGCCGCGCGCGGCGCGCCCGCGCCCCGCTCCCGGGCCGCCGCAGCGCGTCCGGCCCCGATGCGAGGAAGCCCGGCCGGGTCGGCGCGCAAGACGGGCGCGCGCGCATCCGATACCCTTGCCACAGGCGGGCGCCGCCGCCGGCGCCGCGCGCTCTCTCGATGGACCGGACGAGCACCACCCTCGACGCGCTGGCGGGCGACCCCGCGCCGCTCTCGTGCGACGACCTCCTGGTCGAGCTCGGCCGGCTGGCGGCCGAGCGGCGTTTCCGCGTCGCGCCCAACCCCTGCGTCGGCGCCGCCGTGCTGTCGCAGGGGGTCGAGATCGGGCGCGGCTTCCACGCGGCGTGGGGCGGCCCGCACGCGGAGCTCGGCGCGCTGGCCTCGGCCGCCGAGAGCGGCGTGCCGCGCGAGCGCTGGGACACGCTGCTCGTGACGCTCGAGCCGTGCTCGACCCACGGCAAGACGCCGCCCTGCACCGACGCGATCCGCGCCGCCGGCATCCCGCGCGTCGTCGTCGGCGCCGTGGACCCCGATCCGCGCCACCGCGGCCACGGCCTGGAGGAGCTGCGCGCCGCAGGCATCGACGCCGTGCTCGCGCCGCGCACGCCGGTCGCGCGCGTCGCCCCGCACTTCCTGCGCTGGCTCGATCCCGAGCGCCTGCGCCGGCCGCGCCCGTGGACGATCGCGAAGTGGGCGCAGACGCGCACCGGCCAGCTCACGCCGCCCGAGGACGTCGGCGACGGCCGCTGGATCTCGTCTCCCGCGGCGCAGCGCGACGTGCACGAGCTGCGCGCGCGCGTCGACGCGGTCGTGACCGGCATCGGCACGGTGCGCGCCGACGACCCGCGCCTGAGCCTGCGCGGCGTGGCCGGCCGCGCGCCGCTGCGCGTCGTGCTCGACACCGAGCTCGTGCTCTCGCCGGACGCGCGCCTCTTCGCGCCGGTCGGGGAAGACGAGCTCGCGGGAGAGGTGTGGGTCTTCTGCCGCCCCGGCGCGGCGCCGGCCCGTCACCGCGCGCTCGAGGCGCGCGGCGCGCGCGTGCTCTTCGCGCGCACGGGCGACGACGGCCGCCTGGCGCTGCGCGAGGTGGCGCGCGCGCTCTGGGAGGAGGGCGCGCGGCGCGTGCTGCTCGAGGCCGGGCCGACCCTGCTCGAGCGGTGGTTCGAGGCCGGCCTGGTGGACCAGGTGGCGGTCTACACCGGCGCGGTGAACGGCGGGCGCGGGCCGACCCTGGCGCGCTGGCTCGAGTCGAGCCGGCTGGAGGGCACGCTGCTGCGCGAGGCCGGACCCGACGCGGTGCTCGAGGCCTTCGTCCGCCTGCGCTCGTGAGGCGCGGGGGGGCGTCCGGCCGCGTGCGCGCCACGACCGGCGCGCTCCTCGCCGTGCTCGCGCTGGCGGGCGGCTGCGGCCTGGGCACGCGCGTCGAGGCGGTGCCGGCCGAGGCCTCGCGCGAGCTGGCGCGCGCGCGCGCGGCGCTGGCGCGCGGCGCGAGCGAGGAGGCGCTCGCGGCGGCGCGGCGCGCCCGGGAGCTGGCGCCCGACTGGGTGGCGCCCGAGCGCCTCGTGGACGACGTCGCGCGGCGCGCGCTGGTCGCCGGCGAGGCGCTCGAGCGCCGCCTCGAGGCGCTGCGCGCCGTCCCGCTCGCGGCGCGCGAGCTGTACCTCGTCGGGCGCCTCGAGGGCGCGGCCGGGCGCGAGCGCTTCGAGCGCGCCGCCGCGCTCGCGCCGCGCTTCGCCTGGCCGCACCACGGGCTGGCGCTGCTCTCCTTCCTCGGCGGCGACGTGCGCGGCGCCCTCGCGCACGGTCGCCGCGCGCTGGCGCTCGCGCGCGACCCGTGGGAGCGCGCCACCTTCGCCGACGCGCTCGCCGGCTACCTGCAGCGCGCCGAGCGCGCCGGCGAGGCGCTCGCGGTGCTGCGGGAGGTGCCGCTCGCGCAGCTCGATCCGGGCGACCGGCGCGCCTTCGCCGCGCGCCTGGCCGCGCGCGAGCTCGCCTCCGAGGAGCGCGCGCAGGCCGAGGCCGGCCTGGCGCGCGCCCTGGCGCTCCTGCGCGAGCCCGAGCTCGACGACGCGGACGCGGCGCTCGTGGCGCGCGCCGCCTTCGCCGCGCGCGCGTCGCTGGGCGACGAGCGCTGCGGCGCCGCGCTCGAGGCGGCGCTCGCCGCCCGGCGCGGCCCGCTGGCGCGCGCGCTGCGCGCCGAGCTGCTCGACACGCGCGGGGCGCACGCGCTGGCGGAGGCCCTGCGCGCGCAAGGCGCGCTCGATCCTCCCGCGGCGGACGACGCGCCCGGACGCTCGACGCTCCCGCCCGATCCCGTGCGCGGCCCCGCCGCGCGGGCCGCGCGGCTGGCGCTGGGCGAGCCGCCCGCGAGCGTGCTCGCGGGCTGGCTGGACGCGCTGCCGGCGCGCGTGCTCGACGCGGACGGGCTGCCGCGCGACGCGCGCCTGCGCGCGCTGGTCGCGGCGGCGCGCGCGCTGCCGGCGGAGGGCGGCGCGCCCGGCGCGCAGGTCGCCTTCGGCCAGGCCCTGCTCGACGCGGGCTGGTTCCGCGAGGCGCACGGCTGGGCCGAGGCGCTCGCCGCGCGCGACGGCGTCGCGGCGTCCGCGCTCGACGCGCGCGCGAGCGCGGGCCGCGCGCTCCTGAGCGGCATCGCGGCCGCGCTCGACGCGGTCGACGCGGGGGACGAGCAGGTCGCGCGGTGGGAGCGTCTCGCGGGGGCCGCCGACGCGGCGAGCGGGGCGCTCGAGAGCCGGCGCGTGCGCGAGCTGCCGGAGCTCCTGGCCGTCCTGCAGGACCTGTTCGAGCGCTTCCACGGCGGCGCGGCCGAGGACCTCGTGCGCTCGCCGGCGGTGGACTACGCCGGGCTCGCGACGCTCGTCCTGCCCGGGCCGACGTTCTCCGCCGCCGACGCGGAGGCCGGCCGCGGGGCGCGCGGCGCGCGCGTGCCGGGGCTGGCGGCCGAGCTCGACGCGATCGGACGCTTCGGCGTCTTCGGCCAGGCGGTCGGGGGCGGCGGCCCCGACGGCGCGGTGCTGCGGCGCCTGGCCTGCGAGCCGGTGGCGGGCAGCCGCCTGGGCGTGCGCTACGCGGGGCTGGTCGCCTGGTGCGAGGGCGCCGACGTCCCGAGCCGCCCCGCGCGCGCGGGCGCGCCGATCGGCGGAGCGGCCCTGCACGAGGGCTACTGGATCGACGTCGAGGTCGCGCGCGACGAGGAGCGCCGCTGGCGCGAGCGGCTGCACGAGCTGGAGGCGCGGCGCGCCGAGCTCGCTCCCGCGCTGGCGACGCGCGGCCCGCGCTGCGCGAGCGCGGGCGCCAGCGGGCCGCGCGCGCGGGCGCGGCCCTACGCGGCCGAGGGCGAGGCCGAGCGCGTGCGCCTGGCGCTGCTCGTCGAGCGCGGCGCGAGCCCCTCGCTGGCCGAGCTGCTCGACGCGGTGGCCGTGCACGAGGAGGGGCACCTGTGCGACCGGACGCGCTTCCTGCCGCTCCTGCAGCACGCCGGCGCGGTGCTGCGCATGCTGCTCGCGGCCGGCTTCTCGCCCGCGGGAGTCGCGCGCCAGCTCGAGTACCGCGCGCAGCTCACCGCGCTGTGCGAGACCGCCGACCCGCGCCTGCCGCTGGCGGAGTGCCTCGACGCGCTCGACGCGAGCGGTGGGCCCACGGAGCACGCCGCCGCCTACCGCGAGCTGGTGCAGGACCTGCTGGTCGAGCTCGACCGCGCGCGCGAGCGCGGCGAGCCGTGGGCGACGGCGCTCGACGACGAGCACTTCGTCGTGCACCAGCTCCACCTGCTCGCCGCCGAGGACGTGCGCCAGGCCGCGCTCGCGCTCGCGCGCCGGGTGCTGTAGCCGCGCGCGGGCTAGCGGCGCGGCAGGCCCGCCAGGACCTCGTCGGCCGCCGCGAGCAGGCTCGCCAGGCCCTCCTCGGTGTGGTCGCCCATGTGGCCGATGCGGAAGGTGCTGCCCTTCAGGTCGCCGTAGCCGCCGCCGATCTCGTGGCCGCGCGCCTTCAGGCCCGTCAAGAGCGCCGCGGGGTCGAAGGGGCCGGCGCGCAGGCAGCTGACCGTCTGCGAGGAGATCTCCGGGGCGGGGAAGGGCGCCAGGCCGTGGCCGGCCGCCCAGGCGAGCGTGCGCTGCTTCATGCGCGCGTGCTTGGCGAAGCGTGCGCTCCAGGCGGCGGCGCCGCGCAGGCCGCGCTCGGCGGCGGGCAGCGTGCGTCCCTCGCCGATGTCCTCGAGCTGGCGCGCGAGCGCCCAGAAGAGCGGCACGCAGGGGGTGGCCGGCGTCTTGCGCGCGACGTGGCCCTCGATCGTGCGCAGCGGGTCGAGGTACCACGAGGGGCGCGGCCGCGAGCGCGCCTGCGCCAGGTAGCGCTCGCTCGCGCACAGCACGGTCAGGCCCGGCGGCAGCGCCAGGGCCTTGTTGACGCCGGCCAGCGCGAAGTCGATGCGGCGCGCGTCGAAGTCCACCGCGATGCCGGCGATCGCGCTCACGACGTCGACCAGGAGCATGGCGCCCGGGTGGTCGGCCAGCACGGGCACGAGCGGGTCGAGCGGCGTCTGCACGCCGGTCGAGGTCTCGTTGACGACCAGCGTCACGGCGTCGCACGGGCCCTCGCGCTCGAGCGCGTCGGCCAGCGCCTGCGGCGTGACGGCCTGGCCCGCCGGCACCTCGAGCACGCGCGTGTCCTTGCCGAGGATGCGCGCGATCTCGGACCAGCGGCGCGAGAACTCGCCGTTGACGACGGCCAGGACGCGCGGGCCGACGCCGTGCAGCGAGCCCTCCATCATCGCCGTCGCGCTGTGCGTGCCGACGGCGACCTGCGCGCCGTTCTCGGCGCTCGCGCGGAAGGCCAGGCGCAGGCCCGGGTCGCAGCGCTCGAGCAGCTCGGTCATGCGCTGCGAGCGGTGCCCGATCATCGGGCGCGTCAGCTCGCGCAGCACCTCCTCGCGGACGTGGGTCGGGCCGGGGATCCAGAGCAGCATGGGGTCAGGCATGGGAGGAGGCGGCGGAGAGCAGGGCGGCGTGCGCGCCGGACGCCGTGAGCGTTCCGATTTCGCGCGCCGAGAGCAAGAGCGGCACCAGCGCCGCCAGGTCGGGCCGGTCGCAGCCGACGCGCGCGCGGTCGAACACGGCCGCGCGGCGCTCCACGCCCCCGAAGGCGACGAAGCGCGCCGCCAGCGGGGCCGCCTCCAGGTCGGTCATGCCGTCGCCGACCAGGGCGATCGGCCCGGCGTCGGCGTCCGCCAGGGCGGCCACGACGTCCACCTTGCCGCCCGAGCGCGCCAGCGGCGAGGCGGTGTCGAAGCCGGCGTAGGCGCCGCGCTCGTCCCAGCGCGGCTCGACCGCGTGCACGCGCGCGGCGGGGATGCCGAGCCAGACGGCGAGGTGCAGGACGGCCGGACGCAGGCCGCCGGAGACGACGTGCACGCGCTTCCCGAGCGCAGCCAGCGCCGCGCACAGCTCGCGCGCGTGCGGCAGGGCGGTCTCGACGTAGCGCGCGCCCAGTTTGTAATGGATATCGTTGAATTCAACGTTGTTCAGGCGCTGGAGGGCCTCTTTGTAGGCCTGGCGATGGTAATTCAGATCGGCCATATTAAACTGGAACGCACCTTCTTTTTGATTTTCAGGCAGTTTTCCGGTGTAATCATGGATAAATTGTTCGACCCTTTCGAACTGATTTAACCCGAGGCCGAGTTTGATCACGTTTTTGTAGGTCCAGGGTGAAATATTTCCGTCCTGCAACAAATAACCATCCCCCAAAGCCTCCGCGTAAAGGTTCAGCAGGGTTTCGG
>CADEGS010000090.1:6689-15959 GCA_902826945.1 uncultured bacterium
CAGGTCGGCCAGCTCGGCGCGCCCGTCCGCGTCGAGCGCGCCGCGCGCCAGCTCCTCGATGCCCTCGATGGCGCTGAGCGTCGAGTCGCAGTCGAAGACGACCGTGCCGTAGGGCGGCGGCGCGTCAACGAGCGGGGCGCTCACAGCGCGAGCAGCTGCACCTCGGCGATCGGGTCCAGCGCGGCGATCTCGGCCACGATGGAGGGATCGGGTGCGGCGTAGAGGCTCAGGAAGCCGGTCGCGTAGCCGCTCTGGCCCTCGGGCGGCGGCGCCAGGTCGAGGCGACGGATGTTGATGCCGCGGCGTCCGAGCAGCGTGCCGAGCAGGCCGATCACGCCCGGCTCGTCCTTGTGGCGCGTGACGAGCAGCGGCCCGCGCAGGGGCAGGTCGAGCGGGATGCCGTCGATGCGCACCATGCGCGGCTCGCGGCCGAAGACGGCGCCCGCGACCTCGCGCGCCTCGCCGCCGGCGCGGTGCGAGGCGCGCAGCGTGATCTCTCCGGCGCGGTAGTTGCCCTCCTCCTCGACGCTCTCGAGCACGAGGATGCCGCGCTCGCGCGCCAGGCGCGGGGCGTTGACGAAGTTGACGCCCGTCTCGAGCGTGTGGCGCAGCACGCCCGAGAGCATCGCCAGGCGCAGGTGCTCGACGCCGAGGCGCGCCACGGCGCCGGCCACGGTCAGCTCGATCTTGCGCAGCGGCGAGCCCATGCGCTGCGCCAGGAAGCTGCCGAGCTTCTCGGCCAGGAGCAGGAAGGGCGCGATCTCGGCCATCGACTCGGGCGGCAGCGTCGGCACGTTGACCGCGTTCTGCGCCACGCCGTCGAGGAGGAAGTCGGCCACCTGCTCGGCGATGTCCACCGCCACGCGCATCTGCGCCTCGGCGGAGGACGCGCCGAGGTGTGGCGTCACGATCACGTCGTCGCGCGCGAGCAGCGGGTGGTCGGCGGGCGGCGGCTCCTCCTCGAGCACGTCGAAGGCCGCGCCGCCCAGCCGGCCCTCGGCCAGCGCGTCGAGCACGGCCTCCTCGTCGACGACGCCGCCGCGGGCGGCGTTGACCAGCCGGCAGCCGGGCTTCACGCGCGCCAGGCGCTCCCAGGAGATCAGTCCGCGCGTCGAGTCGGTCAGCGGCACGTGCAGGCTGACGAAGTCCGAGCGCGCCAGCAGCGCGTCCAGGTCGAGCAGCTCGACGCCCGGCGGCATGCCCGGCGCGCCGGCCTCGAGGAACGGGTCGAAGGCGCACACCTTCATCCCCAGCCCGCGCGCGCGCTCGGCCACGATGCGGCCGATGCGCCCGAGCCCGACGACGCCCAGCGTCTTGCCGGTCACCTCGATGCCCATCAGGCCCTTCTTCGACCAGTTGCCGGCGCGCGCGCGCCGGTCGGCGAGCGGGATGTGGCGCGCCAGCGCGAGCAGCAGCGCGATCGCGAGCTCGGCGGTGGTGGTCGCGTTGCCGCGCGGCGTGTTCATCACCACCACGCCGCGCTCGGTGGCCGCCTCGCAGTCGATGTTGTCCACGCCGATACCGGCGCGCCCGACGACGCGCAGGCGCGCGGCGGCCTCGATCACCGGACGCGTCACGCGCGTGGCCGAGCGCACGACCAGCGCGTCCACGTCGCCGACGAGATCGACGAGCTGCTCCTGGCTGAGCCCGGTGCGCACCTCGGGCTCCAGGCCGCGCCGGCGGAAGACCTCCAGCGCGGCGTCGTTGAGCTCGTCGCAGACCAGGATGCGCGGCTGTCGTTCGCTCTTGTTCACGTCGTCCTTCACTGCCTGAGGGCGGAGCGCACCAGGGCCTCCAGGTCGCCTTCATCGACCTCGCGGACCGCGCGCTCCACGTTCTTCCGCGCTTCCTTCTCCGCGTAGCCGATCGAGACCAGGGCGTGGACCGCGTCCTCGGCCACGGGCGACGGGGCGGCGGGGACGAGCACGCCGTGCTCGGGCGCCGCGGCCGGCGCGGGGGCGCGGTCCTTCAGGTCCAGCAGGATCTGCTGGGCGGTCTTCTTGCCGACCCCGCGCACGGCCAGGAGCGGCTGCAGGTCGTTCGCCGCCACGGCCGCCAGGAGCGCGTCGCCGGGCAGGTGGGAGAGGATGCCGAGCGCCAGCCCGGGCCCGACGCCGCGCACGCTCAGCAGCAGGCGGAAGATCTGGCGCGTCGCCTCGTCGGCGAAGCCGTACAGGAGGTGCGCGTCGTCGCGCACGACCAGGTGCGTCCAGGCGCGCACGGTGTCCTGCGGCCCGCGCGGCGCGCGGCGGAAGTCGCTGCCGAGCGGCACCGCGAGCGAGAAGCCCACGCCGCCGACCTCGAGCACCACGCGCGTCGCGTGGCGGCCCTCCAGGCGGCCATCCAGGTACTCGTACACGCCCGCGGGCTCCGCGTCGCGCTCAGTCGCCCTTGAGCTTCAGGCCGTACTCGGCCAGCTTGCTGCGCAGCTCCTGCAGCGAGGTCTGCCCGAAGTTCGGCATGCCCAGGAGCTCCTCGGCCGAGTGCTCGGTCATGTCGCCCAGCGTCAGGCAGCCGAGCGTCTCGACCGTGCGCCGCGCGCGGATCGAGAGGTTCAGCTCGAGGATCGGCTTGTTGAGCACGTCGGAGCGGTCGCCGGTGCTCATGCGCTGGGCGTGCGCCTCGATGCTGGCGACGGCCTCCTCGCGCGGCATGCCCAGGCGCAGGCCCTTCGAGTGCAGGATCTCCTTGATCTCGGTCAGCGACGTCTCGCCGAAGTTCTTGTAGGAGAGCAGCTCCTGCTCGGTGCGCTGGACCAGGTCGCCCAGCGTCGTGATCTGCATCTTGTTGAGGCAGTTGCGCGCGCGCACCGAGAGCTCGAAGTCCGTGATCGGGATGCGGAGGATCTGGTTGAGCCGGTCCTCCTTCTTCTCCATGTCCTCGTCGTAGTACATGTCCATGCCGGCCTTGGCGTCGGACATGTAGACGCGGGCGGCCAGGTCGGTCGCGTCGTGGCGCACGATCGTGTCGTAGCAGGCGGCGGCGTTGCTGTCGCGGCCGACGTCCTCGTACAGGACGCCCAGGTTGAGCAGCACGCTGCGCGCGATCGGCCGCAGCGTGAGCAGCGTCTCGTAGATCTCGACGGCGAGCTCGTCCAGGCCGGAGCGCTCGGCCAGGTAGGCGAAGCGAAAGAGCAGCGCGCGGTTGTGGGGGTCGCGCGTGCGCCCGCGGGCGTAGCAGTCGAGCGCCTGCTCCCAGTCGCGGCGCAGCTCGGCCACGCGGCCCAGCAGGTAGTCGCCCTCGGTCGTCTCGAGGAACCCGGGCGCGGCGCGCGCGTCCTTCTCGAGGCGGTCGGCCAGGTCCTCGGGCGCCTCGCCGCGCGCCAGGCCGCGCTCGAGGCGCGCCTCGAGCAGGCCGGCGGTCGGCCGCGGCTCGGACGGATAGGCGCGCGCCAGGCGCGCGAAGATCGCCTCCGCCTCGTCGTAGCGGTGCAGGGCGGCGAGCGCGCGCCCGCGCGTGTAGGCGGCCGTGTCGTCGGCCTCGTGGGCGGCGAGCTCCGTCGCGGCGCGCTCCAGGTCGCCCAGCATCCACAGGCCGAGCCCGCGGCGGCGACCGTCGCTCCCGTCCTTGCCCAGCGCCTCGACGCGCGCGCGGAAGGACTCGAGCTGGTCGCGGGAGGAGAAGACGCGCGCGCGTCCTTGCTCGAGCATGGCGAAGCTCGTGGGCTCGCCCTTCAGGAGTTCGAAGGCGTCCGTGGACGCGAAAGCGGGGATCGCGTCGTGGGTTTCGGGAGCGCTCATGGTCACGGAGGTGTTCCTCGCAGCCGGAGGGGGACCGCGCGGGCCGGGGGAGCTCGGCCGGAGGGCGCCGGAGCCGGTGCGTCCGGGAGGCACCCGCGGACACCCGCGACGAAGCCGGGGATCATAGGAGCGGGCCGCGGGCGGGTCAATTCGGCGCGCGGCGCGCTTCGCGCGCGGAACGGGCGCCGCGGGCTGTTCCGTCGCCTCCGGAGGAGTATCGTTCCCCGGCCGCGAGGACTCCCGGAGGCCCGACCATGAGCTGCATCTTCTGCCGCATCGCGAGCGGGGAGCTCGACGCCCAGCGGGTGCTCGAGGACGAGCACGTCGTCGCCTTCCGCGACATCCAGCCCCAGGCGCCCACGCACGTCCTGGTCGTGCCGCGCCGCCACGTCGGGCGCCTGGACGAGCTCGGGGACGCCGCTCTCGCGGGCGCCCTCTTGCTCGCCGCCGGCGAGGTGGCGCGCCGCGAGGGGCTCGGGCAGGGCTGGCGCCTGATCGCGAACAGCGGGGAGCACGGCGGCCAGGAGGTCGGCCACCTGCACCTGCACGTGCTCGGCGGCCGGCGGCTCGGGCGCATGCTGGCGCGCGCCGAGGGGGGCCGCTGATGGACGTCTTCGTGATCGAGGGCGGGCGGCCGCTGTCGGGCAGCGTGCGCTGCGCCGGGGCCAAGAACTCGGTGCTGCCGATCCTGGCCAGCTCGCTCCTGACCCCGGAGCCGCTGCACCTCTCGAACGTGCCGGCGCTGGCCGACGTGCAGACGATGCTCGGCATCCTGGCGGGGCTCGGGACCGAGCACCGCCACGAGCCGGACGGGACGCTCACGGTGCGCACGCCGGAGGTGCCCGAGCCGGTCGCGCCGTGGGAGCTCGTGCGCAAGATGCGCGCCTCGTTCGAGGTGCTCGGGCCGATGCTCGCGCGCTGCGGGCGCGCCTCGGTCAGCTACCCGGGCGGGTGCGTCTTCGGCGTGCGTCCGGTGGACGTGCACCTGAAGGGGCTGGAGGCGCTCGGCGCGCGCATCCGCCAGGAGGGCGGCTACGTGCACGCCGAGGCGCCGCCGGGCGGG
Source organism: uncultured bacterium (assembly GCA_902826945.1). Next base: position 11,493 of record CADEGS010000090.1, read on the forward strand.
CTGGTCGGGGCCGAGCTCTTCCTCGGCACGCCCTTCGGCAGCTCGGTCGGCGCCACGCGCAACGTGATGATGGCGGCCACGCTCGCGCGCGGTCGCACGATCCTGCACGGCGCCGCCTGCGAGCCCGAGATCGTGGACCTGGCCGAGTGCCTGAACGCGATGGGCGCGCGCATCCGCGGCCAGGGCTCGCCGCGCCTCGAGATCGACGGCGTCGAGGCGCTGGGGGGGGCGCGCCACGCGGTGATCCCCGACCGCATCGAGGCCGGCACGTATCTCCTCGCGGGCGCGATCACCGGCGGCCGCGTGCGCGTCGAGGACGCGCGCCCGGACCACCTCAGCGCGCTGCTCGACCTGTGCCACCGCGCGGGCGTCGCGCTCGAGCGCGGGCCGAGCTGGATCGAGACGCAGGAGCGCGAGCGCGGCGCGCGCTTCGCGCCGACCGACGTCACGACGCAGCCCTTCCCCGGCTTCCCGACCGACCTGCAGGCGCAGTGGATGGTGCTGATGACGCTCGCCACGGGCGTCAGCGTGGTCACCGAGCGCATCTACACCGACCGCTACATGCACGTGGCCGAGCTGCTGCGCCTCGGCGCGCGCATCCGCCGCGAGGGCAGCGCCGCGGTCGTCGAGGGCACCGCGCGCCTCTCGGGCGCGAGCGTGATGGCCTCCGACCTGCGCGCCTCGGCCGCGCTCGTGCTCGGCGGCCTGGTGGCCGACGGCACGACCGAGGTCCACCGCGTCTACCACATCGATCGCGGCTACGAGCGCATCGAGGAGCGCCTGCGCGCGCTGGGCGCGTCGATCGAGAGGGAGAGCCGCTGATTCAGCGGCTCTCGCGCGGCCGCATGGCCGCGCCCGGCGCGCCAGCGCCGTAGCGCCGCAGGCCTGTCGCGCCGCAGGCGCGACCCCATCGTCGCGCAGCGACGGAAGCACGCGTTCCGTCCGCGTGAGCCCGCAGCAGGAAGCACCCCCTTGAGAGCCGTGATCCACGCCGGCGCCGCGATCCGGCACGAACCCGCGCCGATCCCCCGCCAAGACGAAGGGGCCGGCCCGCGATCCCCCTGCAGGACCGCGGGCCGGCCAGCCTCCACAAGGAGGTCGATCGAGAGTCAGTCACCCCGGCGCGGGCTCGCGACCCGGTTCCCAGGGGTCGCTCGCGCCGGCACCGGAGGCTTGGACGTCCGCGTGGCCCGTTCCTGCCCGGAAGCTTCGGAAAGGCCGGCGCTCGCGCCGCCGCACCCCTCTACGCGGCGGCCGGCGGCGTGTTGGGGGGCGCGCGAAAATCGCTCGGCCGCGGCGGGCGCTCGGATACGCTCCTGGGCCGCCCCGCGCACGCCATGTTCGAGACCCTGACCCAGCGCCTCGGCGCCGCCTTCGCCTCGCTGCGCGGCCGCCGCGAGCTCGGCCCCGAGAACGTCGAGGAGGGCCTGCGCGCCGTGCGCGCCGCTCTGCTCGAGGCCGACGTCCACTTCCAGGTGGCGCGCGACTTCGTCGAGCGCGTGCGCCAGGAGGTGATGGGGGAGACGGTCCTCTCCGGGGTCGATCCCTCCCAGCAGTTCGTGCACGCCGTGCACCGCGCGCTGGTCGAGCTGATGGGGCCGGACGACGCGCGCCTGGCCTTCGCCAAGAAGCCGCCCAGCATCGTGCTCCTGGCCGGCCTGCAGGGCGCCGGCAAGACGACCACCGCCGCCAAGCTGGCGCGCTGGCTGCGCGAGAAGCACCGCCTGCGCCCGTTCCTGGTGGCGGCCGACATCAAGCGACCGGCGGCCGTGGAGCAGCTGCGCGTGCTCGGGCGGCGCCTCGACGTGCCGGTCTTCCACGAGCCCGGCCTGAGCGCGCCCGAGGTGTGCGTGCGCGGCGTTGCCGAGGCGCGCCGCGGCGGGCACGACATCGTGCTGCTCGACACCGCCGGCCGCCTGCACGTGGACGAGGCGCTGATGGAGGAGGTGGCCGAGATCGCGCGGCGCACGCTCCCCACCGACCAGGTGCTGGTCGTGGACGCGATGACCGGGCAGGACGCCGTGCGCTCGGCCAAGGCCTTCCACGAGCGGCTGGCGCTGAGCGGCGTGATCCTGACCAAGCTCGACGGCGACGCGCGCGGCGGCGCGGCGGTGAGCCTGAAGGCCGTCACCGGCTGCCCGATCCTGTTCGTCGGCACGGGCGAGAAGATCGAGGACCTCGACGCCTTCAGCGCCGAGCGCATGGCCGGGCGCATCCTGGGCATGGGCGACGTCGTCGGCCTGGTGCAGGAGGCGCAGGAGAAGATCTCCGAGACCGAGGCCCAGGCCGCCTTCGAGAAGATGGTCCTCGGCACCTTCACGCTCGAGGACATGCTGGCCCAGATCCGCATGATCCGGCGCCTGGGCCCGATGAAGAAGGTGCTCGGCATGATGCCCGGCCTGGGCGGGCTCATGGACCAGGTGGACGTCGACGACCGCAAGATGAACCGCCTCGAGGCGCTGTTCACCTCGATGACGCCGGGCGAGCGGCTGCGTCCCGACCTGCTCGACATGGGCCGCCGGCGGCGCATCGCGCGCGGCGCGGGCCAGCCGCCCGAGGCCGTGAACGAGCTCCTGAAGTCGTACAAGGCCATGCGGCAGATGATGAAGCAGATGAACAAGCTCGGCCTGGGCGCACGCATGGGCGCCAAGGCCAAGAAGGAGGCGTTGCGCGGCCTGTCGCCCGACGGGGAGCTCGCGCTCGATTCGCTGCCGGGCGGCGCGGGCGGCGGGCTCCTGGGCGGGCTGTTCGGCGGCGGGGGCGGTCGAGCCCAGGGCGGCGGCGGGCTCGGCGGCCTGGGAGGCATGGGCGGGCTGGGCGGCCTGGAAGGGCTCTTCGGCGGGGGGGGCCGGGCGCCCGGCACGTCCCCGACGCGCAAGCAGTCGGCCAAGCGCAAGGACCGCAAGCCCAAGAAGAAGGGGCGAAAAGGGCGGAAACGCTAGGAGCCGGTCACTACACTCTCCACCCCTCGCGCCCGGGAGAGGTCGCGCCGCCGGCGCGAGCCCGATTCCCGACCGCACGCCGCTCGCGCACCCGCGCCCGGCCCCGTCCACCGGCCCGTCCTGGTTCCAACCGCATGGCAGTCGTCATCCGCATGAAGCGCACGGGGCGCAAGAACCGCCCGTGCTACCGCATCTCGGTCATGCACCGCTCGTTCCCCCGCGACGGGCGCACGCTGGAGACGCTCGGGCTCTACGACCCGGCCTCTCCGAAGGCGGACCTCCAGCTCACGCTGGACGTCGAGCGCGCGCGCCACTGGCTGGCGCACGGCGCGCTGCCGAGCGAGACGGTCAGCTCGATCTTCGATCGCCAGGGCGTCTACGAGGGCACCCCCGCGCGCAAGCCGCGCAAGCGCACGGGACGCTGGAAGGAGACGGCGAAGAAGAAGCGCCGCCGCGAGGCCAAGGCCGGGCGCCTCGAGCGCAAGGGCCAGCGCCACGCCGCGCGCGTGGGCGCGCGCCGCGCCGCCGCCAAGGCCGCCGCGCCGGCGGCCGAATAGCCGCCGACGCCCAGACGTCGGCCCCAGGAACCGTCGCGGCCGGGCGCGGCCCGGTCCTCCCCTTCCCCTTGCGTGGCGCCACGGCGAGACCGTCGCACAGCGTGTGAGCGAGAAGCCCAAGAAGATCCTCCAACTCCAGCGCGAGGTCCCCCTGGCCTGGGAGGTCGCCGACCTGCCGGCGGAGACCCGGCTGCTCGACGTCGGCTTGTTCTGCGTGCTGTCGCGGCATCTGACCGCGGCGCAGGCGGAGAAGCTGCTCGGGACGCTGCGCTCGACCTACTCCGACTGGAACGAGCTGCGCATCGCGCAGGTGCAGGAGTTCCGCCACCTGCTGCCGCCGCGCGACGAGAAGGCCGCGCTGGCGCTGGCGCGCGACGTCAAGACCTACCTGCAGGAGATCTTCCAGAAGAACCACGGCTTCGACCTGGAGTTCCTGCGCGGCGACGTGAACGAGGCGGGCAAGTTCGTCTCGCAGCTCCCGTTCCTGGGCGCCAGCGCCGGGCACTACCTGCTGTGGAAGGCCAGCGGCGGCGAGGTGCCGGCGACGGGCGGGATCGTGCGCGTGCTCGACCGGCTGGGGCTGGTCAAGCGCACCTCCTCCTCGCGCAAGGCGCAGGAGGCGCTGGGCAAGCTGGTGCCCCCCGACGAGCGGCGCGACTTCGCGCTGCGCTTCGGCCTGGTCGTCGAGCGCTGGTGCGACGCCAAGAAGCCCTTGTGCTGGGAGTGCGTGCTGGTCGAGTCCTGCCCACACGGCAAGAAGGTGCGCAAGGACTGGTCGGTGCAGCAGAAGCGCCTCGAGGAGCAGCGCCGTCGCGAGGAGGAGCGCAACGCCAAGGAGGCCGAGAAGCTGCGCAAGAAGAACGAGCAGGAGGCCAAGCGCCGCGCCGTGGAGGAGGGGAAAAAGCGCGCCCGCGAGGAGCGCGAGCGCCAGCGGCTCGAGGCGCAGCGCGCGCGCGACGACGCGCGCA
>CADEGS010000091.1:0-6514 GCA_902826945.1 uncultured bacterium
CCCGCGCGGCCGCGGTGGACGAGCCAGACGCCGGCGAGGATCCCGCCCAGCCCGGCGAGCGTCCACGGGCCCACGGGCTCGTCGCGGAAGAGCTTGCCGAGCGCGAGCGCGACGGCCGGCGTCACGTACGCGATCACGCTCAGCCGGTTCGCCTGGGTGTGGCGCAGGAGCCAGAAGTAGAGGCCGAAGGCCGTCACCGTCCCGAAGAGCGCGAGGTAGAGGACGGAGAGGAGCGCGGGGCCGCTCCAGACCGCGGGCCGATCGCGCTCGAAGAGGAGCGCCAGCGCCCACAGCACGCCCGCTCCGATCCACATGCCGTTGCGGTTGAGGAGCAGCGAGCTCGTCCCCGCGCCGTGGCGCTTCACCACGGTCGTGCCCACGGCGGCGACGAGCGGCGAGAGGAGCAGGATCGCGCCGGCGGGCACCGCGGCCGTGCCGAGGCCGCGCAGGTCGGTCGCGAACAGCGCCGCGACCCCGAGGAAGCCCAGCACGAAGCCGGCCGCCTGGCGCGGCACGAGGCGCTCGCCGGGCAGGAAGAGGTGACCCGCGATCGCCTGCAAGAGCGGGTTCACGGCCCACAAGACGCTCACCAGCGCCGACGGCAGGCGCTCCTCGGTCCAGTAGACGATCCCGTACGACGCGCCGAAGCTCAGCAGGCCGAGCGTCAAGGACAGCGGCCAGGTCGGACGCGCGCCGCCCTCGCGCTTCGCGAGCAGGGCTCCGAGCACCGTCATCACGAGCGCCGCCAGCGTGAAGCGCGCGGCCGCCGAGCCGAAGGGCGGCAGGTCCTCGAGACCGCCCTTGATCACGACCCACGTGCTGCCCCAGATCAGGCACAGGAGCCCGGTCAGGAGCAGCGCGCGCAGCGGGCCGGGGCGAGGGTCGGACACGAGCCGAGCAGGGTAGCTCGGAGCGCCGCCGCGGCATCCGCGTTTCCAGGCTGCCGCGGAGGGGCCTGCGACCCGCCGCTCGCGTCTCGGTCCCGCGCGATCCCGGCGTGCGCTAGTCTCGCGTCATGCGAGAGACCCCGACCGCCAACGCCGGTGTCGCTCCCTCGATGCTCGCCGCCGTCGGCGCGACGCCGCTCGTGCGCCTCGCGCGCGTCGTGCCCGAGGGCTCGGCCGAGGTGCTCGTCAAGCTCGAGTCCTACAGCCCGACGGGCTCGTACAAGGACCGCATGGCGCGCGCCATGGTCGAGAACGCCGAGCGCCGCGGCGACCTCGTGCCGGGCATGACCGTGGTCGAGTGGACGGGCGGCAGCACCGGCATCGCGCTGGCCTTCGTGTGCGCGGCCAAGGGCTATCGCCTGCGGATCGTGTCCTCGGACGCGATCGCGGCCGAGAAGCTGCGCATGATGCGGCTCTTCGGGGCCGAGCTCGAGATCGTGCCGAGCGTCGGCGGCAAGCTCACGCCCGACCTCGTGCCGCGCATGATGGAGCGCGCGCGCGAGATCAGCGCCGAGCAGCCGAGCTACTTCACGAACCAGATGCACAACCCCGACATGCTCGAGGGCTACGCCTCGCTCGGCCTGGAGCTGCTCGAGCAGGTCGGCGCCCCGATCGACGCCTTCTGCGGCTGCGTCGGCACGGCGGGGATGCTGGTGGGCACCGCGCGCGTGCTCGCGCGCCAGCGCCCGAAGCCGCGCATCGTCGCCTTCGAGCCCGCGACCTCCGCCGTGCTCTCCGGCGGCGCGCCCGGCGCGCACAACGTCGAGGGCGTCGCGCCCGGCTTCGTGCCCGCGCAGTACGACCCCGCGCTGGTCGACGAGGCGCGCGGCATCGACGAGGCCGAGGGCCGCGCCATGGCGCGCCGCCTCGCGCGCGAGGAGGGCCTCTTCGCGGGTACCTCCACCGGCCTGAACGCGGTCGGCGCGCTGCAGCTCGCTCGCGAGCTCGGCCCAGGTCACCGCGTCGTGACGGTCGCGGTGGACAGCGGGCTCAAGTACCTCGCGGGGCCGCTGTACGGTTCGAGCTGAGCCTCCTGCGAGCGCTCACATCCAGCGCGCGAGCCGCGCGGACAGCCGAGCGTCGGGCCTCATACGGCCGCCGGAGCATCGAGCTTGCGGCTGGCGTAGCGCAGGCAGGCCTCGATGTCCTCGAGCTCGAGGTCGGGCAGCTCCTCCAGGACCTGAGCAGACGTCAGGCCCGACGCCAGCAGGTCGAGCACGTCGGAAACGCGGATGCGCATGCCGCGAACGCAAGGGCGGCCCCCGCATCGACTTGGCTCCACGGTGATGCGCCGGGAAGACTGGGTCATGGGCCGATCGTCTCCTGCGACCGATCCGCTGCCCCCGTCAGGCGAGCCGTCGTCCCTGGCCGCGCAGGATCGGCTCGAGGCCGCGGACGAGCGCGGCCAGGTCGTCGCGCGTGAGCGCCTGCGGTCCGTCGCAGCGCGCCTTCGACGGGTCGGGGTGGCACTCGACGATCAGCCCGTCGGCGCCGGCGGCGGCCGCGGCCAGCGCCAGCGGCACGACCAGCTCGCGCACGCCGGCGGCGTGCGAGGGGTCGACGATCACGGGCAGGTGCGTGCGCCGCTTGAGCACCGGGATGGCGGCGACGTCGAGCGTCGCGCGCGTGGCGGTCTCGAAGGTGCGGATGCCGCGCTCGCACAGGACGACCTGCTGGTTGCCGCCCGCCAGCACGTACTCGGCGGCGTGCAGCCACTCCTCGATCGTCGCGCTCATGCCGCGCTTGAGCAGCACCGGCCGGTCGATCGTGCCGAGCGCGCGCAGCAGCTCGAAGTTCTGCATGTTGCGCGCGCCGATCTGCAGGACGTCGGCGCGCTCGGCCACGGCCTCGACGTCGGCCGCGCGCAGCACCTCGGTCACGATCGGCAGCCCGCGCCGGCGGCCGGCCTCGGCCAGGAGCTCGACGCCCGCGAGGCCCAGGCCCTGGAAGGAGTAGGTCGAGGTGCGCGGCTTGAAGCCGCCGCCGCGCAAGAGCGCCGCGCCAGAGGCTTGCACCATGTCGGCCGCCTCCTCGATCTGCTCCTTGCTCTCGACGGCGCACGGGCCGGCGATCAGGACGAAGCGCTCGCCGCCGATCGGGACGCCCGCGAGCAGGCGCGGCGCCGCGTCGCGCGCCTCGGCGGAGACGAGCGGCAGGTCCGAGCGCGGGGCGACCTTCGCGCAGGCGGCGGGCGCCGGGGCCGGCGCGGCCTGCAGGGCGGCGGGCAGCAGCGGGCCGTCCGTCTCGCGGCTCCGATCCGGGTAGCAGCCGAGCAAGGACACCTGGCGCGCCGCGCGGCGCACCGCGCCGAGCGCGCGCGCGACCGGCGGGTCGTCGACGTGGCCCTCGAGGTCGATCAGGAAGCCGTACTGGCCCGAGCGGCGCGGCAGCACCAGGCTCGCGAGCCGCGTCAGGTTCACGCCCTCGGCCGCGAAGGCGCCCAGGCAGCGCGCCAGCGCGCCGGCCTGGTGGTCGGCGACCAGCCGCAGCGTCGTGCGCGCGGGGACGCCGGGCGGCACGGGCTCCGCCTCGCGCGCGAGCAGCGCGAAGCGCGTGCGGTTGTCGGGATGGTCGGAGACGTCCTCGCGCAGGAGGACGAGCTCGCGCGCGCGCGCCGCCTCGGCCGAGCACACCGCGGCGTGGCTCGGATCGCCCTCCATCACGACCGCGTCGGCGGCGCCGGCGGTGTCCCAGACCTCGAGCGCCTCGAGCCCCATCGACTCGACCAGCGTGCGGCGGCACTGGCGCAGCGCGACCGGGTGCGACGAGACGCGCCGCAGGCCCTCGAGCGTGGAGCCCGGCAGGCCGACCAGGGCGTTCCGCACCTGCCAGATCTCCTCGTCGACGATGTGCACGCGCCCCTGCATCAGGAGCGCGCTGACCGCCTCGATGCCGCCGACGAGCGTGTTCTCGACCGGCAGGAGCGCGTAGTCGACCTCGCCGCGCAGGAGCGCCTCCACGGCCGCGTCGAAGGAGGGCTGCCCGAGCGTGCGCGCGCGCGCGCCGCGCAGCGCGATCAGCCGCCGGGCGGCGAGCTCGCCGTGCGCGCCGGTCGTGCCCTGGAAGGCGACGCGCACCTCGCGCGCCGCGGGCGCGCGCCAGACCTGCTCCTGCTCGCGCCGCGACCAGCCCAGCACCTCGCGCAGCACGCGCCCGGCGGCGAGCGGGTCGAGGCCCTGCTCGCGCGCCAGCCGCGCCCAGCGCTCGGCGACCTCGCTCTCGCGCGCCGGGTCGCGCAGCGCGCTGCCCTGGTCGTGCTTGACGGCGCCGATGTCGCGCACGGCGCTCAGGCGCTCGCGCAGCGCCAGGAAGAGCGCGCGATCGGCCGCGTCGATGCGCGCCCGCGCGCGGGCCAGGTCCTCGTCCGGCGCGCTCTGCTCGGGGGAGGGAGTGTCCATGAAGGGCAGGTCAAGGCTACCCCGGGGCCGCGGCAGGGGTCGGATCGTCCCGCCGTCGCCCGCGGGCGCGGCGGAGCGTCGCCCTCGCGCAAGGGGGGGCGGGAAAGAGCTTCGCTCTCGCCGCGACGCCGGCGTGGCGCCGCGGACGACCTCACGCCGCGCCGCGGGGCCCGCCGCCGCCCGGCGCGCGCCGCGATGTCCTAGGATACGGCCGTCGAGCGCGAGTCCCGCGATGGCACGCAGGCTCACCCCCGAGGATCCCGCCGAGCACGGCGAGCACACGCTGCGCATCTGGGACGGCGTCATCGCCGGGGTGAGCGGGGACGACGTGTTCGTCGAGCTCGGCCCGCGCCTGCAGGGCGTCCTCTCGGTGCGGCGCTTCGAGGCGCCGCCGCGCCCGGGCGAGGTGTACCGCTTCACCGTGCTCGGGCAGGAGGAGGGGCTGTGGGCGCTCGCGCGCGTCGAGGAGGGGCTGCTCGCCTCGTGGCGCGACATCGAGGTCGGGAGCTGGGTCAGCGCGCGCGTCACGGGCAAGAACCCCGGCGGCCTCGAGCTCAAGATCGGCGCGCTGCACGCCTTCATGCCGAAGTCCGAGAGCGGCCTCGCGCGCGGCGAGAGCACGGCGCTGCTCGTCGGCAAGGAGCTCTCCTGCGAGGTGATCGAGGTCGACCCCACGCGCCAGCGCGTGCTCGTCTCGCGCAAGCGCGTCCTGCAGAAGGGCAGCAAGGACCGCCGCTCGCACGAGGTCGGCGCGCTGAGGGTCGGCCAGGTCGTGCACGGCCGCGTCAGCCGCATCGAGCCCTACGGCGCGTTCGTGCGCTTCGGCCAGGGCCTCGAGGGGCTCGTGCACGTCACGAACCTCTCGGTCGAGCGCGTGCGCCATCCCTCCGAGGTGCTCTCGGTCGGCGACACGGTCGAGGCCAAGGTGCTCACGATCCGCCAGGAGGGGAAGCGCATCGGCCTCGGCATCAAGCAGATGAGCGAGCCGCCGTGGAAGGCCTTCGCGCGCGTCGGCTACCCCGACCAGATCCTCGAGGGCCGCGTGACGCGGCTGGCGGCCTTCGGCGCGTTCGTCTCCGTCGCGGAGGGCGTCGAGGGGCTCCTGCACGACTCGGAGTCCCTCGCCGGCCGCGACCGCCGCCTGCGCGACCTCCTGCGCGAAGGGCAGACGATCGTGGTGCGGATCGTCGAGCTCGACCCCGACGCCGAGCGCATGAGCCTCTCGCAGCGCCATCGCGACGGCGCGCCGCTCCAGCCGGAAGACCTGATCGCGAGGGAGGAGCTGGCGCGGCTCGCGGACGAGGGCGGAGCGTCGCCGGCGAGCACGCGGCTCGGAGCGCTCCTCGACCGCGCGCTGCGGGAACGGGGCGGCGGCCGGGCCGCGGAAATCCCGGAAAGCTGACGGCCTCCGGCTGGAACGCGCACGGGAGAGGTCGTCCCCGTTCCAGAACCCGAAGACTCCCAGAGGAGGGCGTCATGAAGCTGCTGAAGAAGGGCTCGAAGGGGCCCGAGGTCACCGATCTCCAGGAGATGCTCGTCAAGGTGAAGGCCAAGCCGACGCTGACGCCCGACGGCGCGTTCGGGTCGAAGACGCTCGAGGCGGTCAGGGACTTCCAGGAGCGGAAGAACCTGACCGTCGACGGGCTCGTCGGCGACGAGACCATGAAGGCGCTGAAGAAGGCCTCCGGCGGTCCCTCCGGCGGATCCGGCGCGGGCGACCCCGCGCTGCAGAAGGACTTCGCGGCGGCCTACGGCGAGCTGCGCAAGGGCCTGAAGGCGAACGGCCACTTCATGTTCCTCACGCTCGAGTCCCTGAAGAACGACCCCGCGTCCTGCGAGCGGATCGGCACCGCGCACTTCACCGACATGATCCCGCGGCTGAAGACGATGCTGCAGCGCGGCGCGGCGGTGGCGAAGAAGAACAGCGGGCTCCTCGGGCGCCTGGAGGACGACCGCAAGCTCTTCGAGAAGGAGCTCGGGAGCGACCCCGACAAGGCCCGCAAGCGCTGCCTCGTGGTGAAGAACCAGGAGAAGCAGGTCGACGAGCTCGCGCACGAGTTCCGCACGGTGACCACCGGCTCCGCGGAGCTGCACGAGGAGATCACGCAGGAGCTGCGCAAGCGGCGCCCGCAGGAGCCGCGCACGGGTGCGGCGTGAGGCGGGGCGGCG
>CADEGS010000091.1:6614-13572 GCA_902826945.1 uncultured bacterium
GCGCGCTCGCCGGGCGAGCGGATCAGCGATCCGCCGGCCGGGAGAGCCGCTCCCGCAGCCACGCGCGCGCGGCGCGCCAGCCGCGCTCGACGGTCGCCGTCGAGACGCCGAGCACCTGGGCCGCGTCCTCGCTCGAGAGGCCTCCGAACCAGCGCAGCTCGACGATGCGCGCCCCCTCGGGATCGACGCGGGCGAGCTCCTCGAGCGCCCCGTCGAGCGCGACGAGGGCCGCAGGCGTCTCCTCGGCGGCGCTCGCGACCTCGAACAGCGTGACCCGCTTGCCGCCGTCGCGCTTCCCCGCCAGGCGCGCGCGGGCGTGCTCGAGCAGGACGCGGCGCATCGCGGTCGAGGCGATCGCGAGGAAGTGGCTCTTGCTCTCCCAGCTCTGCGCGCGCTGCTCGACCAGCTTCAGGTAGGCCTCGTGGACGAGCGCCGTGGGCTGCAGGGTGTGGCCGAGTCGCTCGCCGGCGAGGTGGCGCGCCGCGAGGCCGCGCAGCTCCTGCTGGACGGCGGCGAGCAGCTCGGGGAACGCCTGCGCGTCCCCTTCGCGCAGGTCCTGCAGGAGCCTCGTCACGCTCTCCGTCATCGCGTCGCCGCTTCCCCGCGGGGCCTTTCCGTGCGGCTCGGGAGCCGCTCCGGATCGCTATCATCGCTCCCGTCCGGAAGGCGGCAACCATGGACTCCCGAGCGAGCGAGGCGGACGCGTGGGCGCGCGCCAAGGAGCGCTTCCTCGCGCTCGCCGACCTCGACCCCGAAGGGCGCCGGGAGGAGCTGCGACGCCTCGAGCGCGAGGACCCGCGGCTGTGCGAGTGGGTCGTCCGGCTCCTGGACCACGACCCGGGGCCCGACGAGGAGTCGTCCGCGGGCGAGCGCTTCGGCCCGTACGTGGCGGTGCGGCGGATCGCCGCGGGCGGCATGGGCGAGGTGCTCCTCGCCCGGCGCTCCGACGGCACGTTCGAGCGCGACGTCGCGATCAAGCGGCTGCGCTCCGGCGGGGGACGCGAGCTCGTGCAGCGCTTCCTGCGCGAGCGCCAGACGCTGGCGCGGCTCGACCACGAGTCCATCGCGCGCTTGCTCGACGGGGGCACCACCGAGGCGGGCCTGCCCTACCTCGTGCTCGAGTACGTGCAGGGCAAGCACATCGACGCCTGGTGCCGCGACGAGGGGCTCGGCGTGCGCGCGCGCGTCGAGCTCTTCGCCAAGGTCCTCGCGGCCGTGCGCTACGCGCACGCGCGCGGCGTCGTGCACCGCGACCTGAAGCCCGAGAACATCCTGGTGCGCGAGGACGGAGAGCCGCGCTTGCTCGACTTCGGCATCGCGCGCGCCACGGTCGAGGAGGCCGGAACGCCCGCGCTCACGGGCACGGGCCAGCGCCTGTTCACGCCGCAGTTCGCGAGCCCCGAGCAGATCCGCGGCGAGCCGGCGACGGAGGCGAGCGACACGTTCTCGCTCGGCGTCATCCTCTACCTCCTGCTCGCGGGCGTCTCGCCGTGGGGAGCCGGCGCGTCCGTGCACGAGCTCGAGCGCGCGATCCTCGAGCGCGACCCGCGGCCGCCCAGCCGTCACCTGCGCGGCGCGGCCCGCCGCCAGGTCGCGGGCGATCTCGACACGATCGTGCTCACCTGCCTCGCCAAGGCGCCCGAGCGCCGCTTCGCCTCCGTGGACGAGCTCTCCCTCGAGCTCGACCGCCACCTGCGCGGGCTCCCGATCCGCACGCGCGCGACGGGAGCCTTCGGCCGCTTGCTGCGCCACGGGCGGCGCAACCCCTGGCAGGTCGGCGCGAGCGCGGTGCTGGTCGCGGCGCTCGGCGCGGCGGCGCTCGCCTGGCGCTCCGCGCAGCGCGCCGCCAGCCGCGGGGAGGCGCTGTCCGAGACGCTCGCCGCGCGGCTCGATCGCGCGCGCGACCTGACGGTGCAGGACCGCAATCCCGACGCCGTCCTCGAGCTGCGCGCGATCCTGGCCTCGATGCGCTCGGTCGAGGGCCACCCCGAGCTCGAGGCGGCCGTCGTGGCCGAGCTGTGCATGGCGCTGATGCGGGTCGGCGGCCACGCGGAGGCGCTGGAGCTCGTCCCGCGCGGCCTCGCCCTGCTCCCAGGCGACCCCGCGCGCGAGGCCGAGACCCGCGCCCGGCTGCTCGTCGCCGCGCTCAACGCGCACCGCGCGCTGTCCGACGCGGAGACCGCCGCGCGCGCCATCGAGGCCGCCTACGACTACACGAGCGCGTGGCTCGAGCGCGGGCACCCGCTGCGCCTCGAGGTGATCGAGGCCGTCGCCACGCAGCCCGGTCTGAGCGCCGAGGAGCGGGCGACGGTCCTCGCCGACGGCATCGCCGAAGCGCGCGAGCGCGGCCGCCCGCACGACGGAGGGCTCGGCAGCCTGCTGACGCTCTCCGGCCACATGCTCACCGACGGCGGCCGGCCCGCAGAGGCGCTGGTGCAGCTCGACGAGGCGCTCGCCATCGACCGCTGGAACCACGGCGAGGGACATGGCGACGTGGCGCTCGTGCGCTTCTGCCGCGGTCGGTGCTTGTTCGCGCTGGGACGGGGTGAGGAGGCGGTTGCCGAGCTCGAGGCGGCGCTGGCGACGTTCGAGATCATGGGGCACGACGACATGGCCGAGCAGACGCGGAGGGAGCTCGAGCTGGTGCGGGCGGCGCGGAAGGGGCTTTGAAGCGGCGGATGGGGCGGGAGGAGCGTTCGAAGGCGGGCGCTTCGAGCCGAACGCTCGCAACCGTCGCGAGCGCCGTTCGTCTGGCCCCCCGGGGTGGGTGGGACGGTGGTGGGTGGGTCGTGGTGGCTTCGGCGAAACCGCTGGCCCGCTCACTCGTCCAGCGTCCCGGCCGAGGCGGGGGCGAGGGCGCCGCCGACGACGTGACCAAGGGAGCACCTGGGCGGCTGCGTGGAGGCAGAGGCGGCGTCCCGGTGAGCGGATGGGGGGAGAGGGGAAGAGCCCTTCTGAGGCCTGTCCATAGGGGTCGAGCGATCCATAATAAACCAGCCGTTTATCATGGAGCCCCCCCGGACTCCTTGATCATCCTGAGTTCATCAAGGGGGTGACGCCCCCCGCCTCCGACCCGTGCCTCCCTTCGACCCCTCTCCGCTGCCCCCCGCCGGCCTCCGGATCGCCGGGAAGATCCAGGGTCTCCTTTCCGAGGCCGACCTCGCTCTGGGACGTCTGGACGGCTCGATCGCGACCCTTCCGAACCCGGACCTGTTCGTCCTCATGTACATCCGGAAGGAAGCCGTGCTCTCGAGCCAGATCGAGGGCACGCAGAGCTCGCTCGACGACCTCCTGGCGGCCGAGGCACAGGTGCTGGAGCCGGAGCGCCCGCGCGACGTCGAGGAGGTGATCAGCTACGTCGCAGCCTTGCGGCTGGGTCTCGCCCGACTGAAGGACCTCCCCCTGTCGGTGCGCCTGATGCGGGAGATCCATGCGCGCCTGATGCAGGGAGTCCGGGGCAAGGACAAGGCTCCCGGGGAGTTCCGCAGGATCCAGAACTGGATCGGCCCGCCAGGGAGCTCCATGGCGGAGGCGGTGTTCGTGCCTCCGCCGCCCCAGCGCGTCCCCGAGCTCATGGCCGATCTCGAGCGCTTCCTTGCAGCCGGAGGCTCCCTGCCGACGCTCGTCGAGATCGGGCTGGCGCACGCGCAGTTCGAGACCATCCACCCGTTCCTGGACGGCAACGGGCGTCTCGGTCGCCTGCTCATCACCTTCCTCCTGTGCGAGCGCGGTCTCCTCGCCCAGCCGGTGCTCTACCTCTCGCACCACTTCCGGCTCCACCGCACCGAGTACTACGAGCGCCTGCAGGCCGTCCGCGACCAAGGCGACTGGGATGCCTGGATCGAGTTCTTCGTGGGCGGCGTGGCCGCCGTGGCCGCCGAGGCGGCTCGAACGTCGGCTCGCATCCTCGAGATGCGCGAGCGACACCGCGCGCTGCTCCTGGAGCGCCTCGGCAAGGGCGCCGCGAACGGGATTCGCGTCCTGGAGTCGCTCTACGACCTCCCGATCACGACGGTGAAGGCCGTCACCCAGCTCCTCGAGATCACCCCCGCAGGAGCCAACAGCATCGTGGGCCGCCTGGAGGAGCTCGGGATCCTGCGCGAGATCACCGGCCAGGCCCGCAACAGGAAGTTCGAGTACCACGATTACGTGGCGCTGTTCACCGAGGAGCAGGCCGCCGGGTGATCCGCGGCTGGCGCTCAGCGCCGACTCGAGCCCGGCGTCAACTCCTCCCCACGCTCCTCGAGCGTTTCCCGGAGGAGCGGGAGCCGAGCCAGGTCCTTCTCCCGCCCGGTCTCCTCCTTCAGCCGGATGAGCCTCTGGACTGCGAGCCCCTGACCGAGGTCGAAGGGCTGGGCGAGGGGAAGCAGCTCCGAGTAGGAGCGCCGCCCGCCTGCGCAGCGGGAAGCGGGTGGCCGCGGCTGGCCTCCCTCCGGGCCTTGCCCGGGGCCCGGTACCCTGGCGCGTTCCGCTGCGCCGGCAAGGAGTCGACTTTTTGCGGAGCGGCTTGTCGATCTCGGCCCTCCCCGTGCGACATCCCGCCGAACACCCGCGCGGGCCGTGAGGGCCCCGCTCATCGACCCATCATTAAGGAGGCAACATGCGCGTCATGGTCATCGTGAAGGCGACCGAGGACTCCGAGAAGGAGCAGCACCCCCTCGAGGCGGAAGGGGCCGCCGAGTTGTTCGAGGCGATGGGGAAGTTCAACGACGAGCTCATCCAGGCCGGGATCATGCTCGCCGGCGACGGGCTGCGTCCGAGCAAGTTCGGCAAGCGGATCCACTTCGACGGCCCCCGGCGGAGCGTGACCGACGGCCCATTCGCGGAGACCAAGGAGCTGGTGGCCGGCTACTGGATCTGGCAGGTGCGCTCGATGGAGGAGGCGGTCGCGTGGGCCAAGCGCTGCCCGAACCCGATGCCCGGCCCGAGCGACCTCGAGATCCGCCCCCTGTGGGAGGCGGAGGACTTCGGCCCGGCGATCGAGGCCGACGTCAAGGCGCAGCAGGCGCGGATCGACAGGGGGGAGCGGTAGCGGGCGATGCGCGTCCCCTCGCTCCGCGGGCCGACCGCCGGCACCGAGGCGGGCGCCCGGCCCGCGACCGCGCGTGGCTGAGGCGCACGCCGCGATCGAGGCGGTCTGGCGGATCGAGTCGGCGAGGGTCGTCGCCGCCCTGACCCGCAAGAGCGGCGACGTCGGAAGGGCGGAGGAGCTCGCCCAGGAGGCGCTCCTCGCCGCGCTCGAGCAGTGGCCGGTCTCGGGAGTGCCGGAGAACCCCGCCGGATGGCTCGTGCGCGTGGGGATGAGGCGCGGGATCGACGAGCGCCGGCGCGCCGGCCGCCTCTCGGAGCGCGAGGAGGAGCTCGCGCGCGAGCTCGCGTCCCGGCAGGACCAGGACGCCGCGACGCTCGACGAGCGGCTCGACGACCCCGTCGGCGACGACCTCCTCGGCCTGATCTTTCTCACCTGCCATCCCGTGCTCGCCACCGAGTCGCGGGTGGCGCTCACGCTGCGGCTCCTGGGCGGCCTCGCCACGCCCGAGATCGCGCGCGCCTTCCTCGTCCCCGAGCCCACCGTGGCGCAGCGCATCGTGCGCGCCAAACGCACGCTGGCGGAGGCGCGCGTCCCCTTCGAGGTGCCGCGCGGCGGCGAGCTCGAGGAGCGGCTGCCGTCGGTGCTCGAGGTCGTGTACCTGATCTTCAACGAGGGCTACGCCGCCACCGCGGGGGAGGAGCTCACGCGACCTGCGCTGTGCGAGGAGGCGCTGCGCCTGGGTCGCGTGCTCGCGGGGCTGATGCCCGCGGAGCCCGAGGTGCACGGCCTGGTGGCGCTGATGGAGCTGCAGGCGTCGCGCCTCCGGGCGCGGATCGGCCCCACCGGCGACCCGGTGCTCTTGCTCGACCAGGACCGCTCCCGCTGGGACCTGCTCCTCGTCCGGCGCGGGCTGACGGCGCTCGGGCAGGCGCTGCGCTCCGGCGGCCCGCTGGGTCCCTACACCCTGCAGGCGGCGATCGCCTCGTGCCATGCGCGCGCGCGCACGCCCGAGGAGACGGACTGGCCGAAGATCGTCGCACTCTACGACGCGCTCGCCGCGCTGGCGCCGAGCCCCGTGGTCGAGCTGAACCGGGCGGTGGCGATCGGCATGGCGTTCGGCCCGGCCGCGGGGCTCGAGGCGGTCGATCTCCTGCGCGAGGAGAAGGCGCTCGCCGCGTACCACCTCCTGCCCGCGGTGCGCGGCGACCTGCTCGCCCGGCTCGGCCGGAGCGCCGAGGCGCGCCTCGAATTCGAGCGTGCGGCGTCGCTGACGGAGAACCAGCGCGAGCGCGCGCTGCTCCTGGCGCGAGCCGCGGGGCTTTCGTGATGGTCGGGTCGGGGCTCGCCGGAAAGCCGACGACCGCGGCTGGGCCTTCCCGACGCGCGACCGCGGCGGCCGGGTGACGCGCGCTCGGGGACCGGGCGGCCCCTCTATCCGGCGGCGAGCCGCATCTCGCTCCCGTCCCAGTCCACGACCACCGGCGGGTTCTCCGGACGGTAGCGCAGATCGCACTGGCAGGCGTTCACGAACAGGGTCGCGCCCCGGCGCTCCGCTCCGTACGCCTCGTGGATGTGCCCGAACAGGTGCAGCCGCGGTCGGATGCGCCCGAGCGCGCGCTCGAGCTCCTCGCACCCGACGCGCTCGCCCTGGGCCGTCCTGTCGAGGATCCCGTGCGGCGGGCCGTGGGTGACGAGCACGTCGAGCGCGTCGGGGACGAGCGCCCAGCGCTCGGCCAGCGCGATCCCGCGCGGCAGGTTGAAGGCCCAGTCGTGGAACCACGGCTGCCACGGCGAGCCCCAGACGCGCAGCCCGCCGACGCTCGCGCCGGCATCCTGGAGGTAGACCACCTCGCCGAGCAGAGCCCGCGCCCGCTCCGGCTCGCGCTGGAACAGGAAGTCGTGGTTCCCGGCCACGACGACCTTGTG
>CADEGS010000091.1:13672-15938 GCA_902826945.1 uncultured bacterium
GGAGCCGCTGCAAGCCTCCGCGGGGCGTGGCCGCCGCTGCGGCCGTGCGCTCCCCGACGCGTCCGCACGAGGCCAGGCCTCTATCCGCCAGCACCAGCCTCTTCGATCGTGGTCCGCTAGGATCGTCCGCCTTCCTCCGAGCGAGGAGCGCATGGACGACACCGCCACCGCCTGGCTGGCCGACGCGCTGCGCGAGCTGCGCAAGTACAGGACGATGGCCGAGCGCGCCGTCGCGCAGATCCCCGAGGAGCGCTGGTTCGCGCGCCTCGACCCAGATTCGAACAGCCTGGCCACGCTCATGAAGCACATGGCCGGCAACATGCGCTCGCGCTGGACCGACTTCCTGACGACCGACGGCGAGAAGCCCGACCGCCGGCGCGACGCCGAGTTCGAGGACGAGGACGACACCCCCGCGACGATCCGCGCCCGCTGGGAGGACGGCTGGAGCCGCGCCTTCGCCGCGATCGAGCCCCTGCGCTCCGCCGACCTCCTGCGCACCGTCACGATCCGCGGCGAGCCCCACACCGTCCAGCAGGCGATCCAGCGCCAGCTCACCCATTACGCCTACCACGTCGGCCAGCTCGTGCTCCTGGCGAAGCACCTCGCGGGCCCGTCGTTCCGCTCGCTCTCGATCCCGCGCGGGAAGTCGGCGCAGCTCGAGGTGGGGAAGGACGGGAAGCCCTACCTGGCGAGCGAGGGGGGCTGAGCGCAGGATCGGGGCCGACCGCTCGCGCCCCGCCCCCCCCGAGGCGCACCGTGCTCCCGACCGATGACATCCAGCGTCGGCGGGCTATCCTGCCCCTCGAGCGCCCGTAGCTCAGCAGGATAGAGCACCGGTTTCCTAAGCTGAACCTGTCGTGTTTTCGGCGTGCGCCTCGGACGCTGCACAGTCTCGCACGACGTGGCGTCTCGTCGCGCAAGTCCCGTGAGAGCGCGAGCTTGGGACCAGGATCGTCGTCGTCGGAACCGGTTGCGTCATCGCACGTCGTCGCGCCGACTCGCTCGTGATCGTGCTCCGAGTGCTGAGGAATCTGCTGAGGGCCGGTTTTTCCGTCGCCGGAAACCGGAGCCTGTTCCACAGCGGCGGAAACCGCTGCCCTTGGTGCTGAGGTTCCGCCACCACCGGGAAGCCGGTGCATCGCGGCAGTCGTGTCGGCGAGCGAGAGCATCGTGTAGTGCTTCAACGTCGTCCGGTAGTCCGCGTGGCGCATGATGCGCTGCGCGACCTGCGGCGCGACGCCAGCGCGCGCGAGGCGAGTGCCGAGCGTGGCGCGAAGACCGTGGAGATCGGCGACTCGGCCCTGCTCGTCGACTTCCGGGATCCCCGCGCGCTTGAAGTCGTGCTTGCGCGTGAGGTTCGTGACGGCCGTCGGGAACACGCGATCGGTCGACTTGGCGTCGGCCGGCCGCCCAGCTTTCAGCTCCGCGAGGAGCTCGGGGTGCAGCGGCACCACGTCTTCGCGCTTGGCCTTGCCGTCTCGGATCGTGAGCAGCCCCGCCTCCAAGTCGACCGAAGCCCACGTGAGCCTCGTCAGTTCGGAGCGTCGCAGTCCCGCGAGTGCCGCCGCGAGGTACCAACCTCGCCGACCGCGCTCGGCTGCGACCTCGAGGAGTTTCGCGAGCTCCTGGTCCGACACCGGTCGGCGGATCCGCCGACGGTCGTGCGTCTCGTCGAGCTTCGGAAGGAACTCGAGCGGGTGAGCCTCGACGCGTCCCGTCTTCCTGCACCAGTTCCCGAAGGCGCGCAGCGTTTCGCGGCGAGTGTTGACGGTCCGCGGGGAACGGCCGAGCTCCCTGAAGGATGCGAGCGCGCGCTCCACGGTTTCGAGGCGGAGATCGACGAGTCGCGAGGCGCCCGTTTCCTCCAGGATCCAGTTGAGATGGCGCTCCTTGTCGATGATCCCCATCGGAGCCAGGCCACGACTCCGACAGTGCTGTAGGTACTCGCGCACGTGCTGTGCGAGCGGCTTCTTGTTCTCCTCGCTGAAGCGATCCTGCCTCGCATCGACGACACCCTCGCGTCGAAGCGCCACGTCGGCCTCGACCTTCTGCGCGATGCGCTCGGCGGCACGCTTGTCGGTCGTCCGGCTCGACTTCTGCCGACGCCGTCCATGCTGGTCGAAGTACTCCACCAGCCAAGGTCCCATGCCGTTCCTCCGAAAGACGCTGGCCATGGCTCAGCGTCCCGTCTCGGCCGGTACGGCCGCCAGTGCGGAGGTGGTACCCCCGGCAGGGCTCGAACCTGCGACCTGGTCTTTAGGAAAGA
>CADEGS010000092.1 GCA_902826945.1 uncultured bacterium
ACCAGGACGAGATCCGCTCGCTGCGCGAGGAGCGCACGAACCTCAAGAAGGAGAATCGCGACCTGCGCTCGCAGATCGAGGGGTACGAGGTGGCGCTCGCGGAGGCGAACACGAAGCCCGTTCCGGCGGTCGCGCAGAAGGACTACCCCGACCTCGACGCCCAGGGCATCGAGTACGGCCGCCGCGGCGGCAACTTCGTGATCTCGGTGCCGGCCGAGGTCACCTTCGACTCGGGCAAGGCCGACCTGACCAAGAAGGGCAAGGAGGCGCTGCGCGCCGTCGCGCGCACGCTGGGAGCCGACTTCTCGGCCGGCAGCTACTGGATCGAGGGCCACACCGACGACGATCCGATCAAGAAGTCGAAGTGGGGCTCGAACCGCGAGCTGTCCGTCGCGCGCGCGATGGCCGTCCTGCACTTCCTGGTCGAGGAGTGCGGCGTCGCCGACGACCAGTGCGTCGTGGCCGGCCACGGCCAGTACGAGCCGCTGGCCTCCAACGACAACAAGTCGAGCAAGGCCCGCAACCGGCGCGTCGAGATCGTCGTCCACCAGGGCTGAGCGCGGCCCGCACGGCCCGAGGCCGTCCCAGGGAAGCCGTCCCCGACGCCCGGGGGCGGCTTCCTCGCGTTTCCGGCCGCGCCGCGCGCGCGGCGCGTTCGCCCGCTCGCGGGCCCTTTGCGCGGATCGCGGCGGCCGGCGTACGATTCCGCCCCCGCGCCGGCGCGAGGCCGGCGGCGGGCCCCGACCGAAGCGCCAGAGAACCCGGAGGAGCTCGAGGGATGTCCGATCTCGCCAGCCTGCGCAACATCGCCTTCGTCGGCCACCCCTCGGCGGGCAAGACGTCGCTCGTCGATGCCATGGCGTACGCGCTGGGGGCGACGGATCGCAAGGGCTCGGTGGCGGACAAGACGTCGATCTGCGACACCGAGCCGGAGGAGCACGAGAAGCAGCACACGCTCCAGTCGGCCGCCGTGCACGTCGCCAAGGACGGCTTCCGCTGGAACCTCATCGACACGCCCGGCTACCCCGAGTTCGTGGCCGACGTGCTCTCGGCCGTCTTCGCCACCGAGCTGACGGTGGGGGTGGTGAGCTGCTCCAGCGGCGTCACGTTCAACCTGCGCCAGAAGATGAAGGCCGCGGCGGACTGGAAGCGCGGGCGCGCCGTGGTGATCACGCACGTCGACGGCGAGAACGCCGACTTCGCCAAGACGGTCGACGACCTGCGCGCCGGGATCGGGCGCGAGTGCGTGCCCGTCATGGTCCCGAACGCGAGCGGTCACGGCTTCTCCGCCGTCCAGGCCTCCCCGGCCGAGTGGCGCAAGCGCCTGTGCGACCGGGTCATGGACGCCTGCGAGGACGAGGCGGTCGTCATGCAGTACCTCGAGTCGGGCGAGCTCTCGGACGAGGTGCTCCACCAGCACATGCCCGCCGCCATCGCGGCCGGGCGGCTGATCCCGGTCTTCGTGTGCAACCCGCTGTCGGGCGTGGGCCTGGCGGAGACGATCCACTGGCTGCGCGAGTACGCCCCGAGCCCCAGCACGCACCAGGTCTACGAGGCCGCGGGCGAGCCGATCCCGCCCGATCCCGACGGCGAGCTCCTGTGCGTCGTCTTCCAGGTGAAGAGCGACCCGCACGTCGGCAAGCTCCTGCTCGTGCGCCTGGTGAACGGCCGCCTGCGGGCGAGCGACAGCGTCGGCCCGGGCAAGGGCGAGAAGATCGGCGGCCTGTTCCACTCCGTGGGCGGCAAGCGGCGCGACCCGGTCGAGTCGGCCGGCGCCGGCGAGATCGTGGTCCTGTCGAAGGTCGAGCACCTCGGCTGGGGCGCGAGCTTCGGGCTGGCGGGCAAGGAGGTGCGCGCGATCGACTTCCCCGAGCGCCCGCTCCCGATGGTGGCGCTGGCGGTGGCGCCCAAGGCGCGCAACGACGAGCAGAAGATCGGCCCGGCGCTGGCGAAGCTCTCGGACGAGGACCCGACCTTCGTCGTCGAGCACGACGCGCTCACGCACGAGCTGATCACGCGCGGCATGAGCGACCTGCACCTGCAGGTCATCGAGGCGCGCCTCAAGCGCCGCTTCGGCGTCGAGATCACCAGCCACATCCCCCGCATCGCCTACCGCGAGACGGTGACGAAGCCCTCCGAGGGGCACCACCGCCACAAGAAGCAGTCGGGCGGCCGCGGCCAGTTCGGCGAGTGCTTCCTGCGCGTGCGGCCCCTGCCCGACGGCGAGGACGTCGTCTTCGTGGACAAGGTCGTGGGCGGCGCGATCCCGCGCAACCTGATCCCCGCCGTCGAGAAGGGCATCCGCGAGATCGCGACCGAGGGCATCCTGACGCACAGCCGCGTGGTCGGCGTCGAGGTCGAGCTCTACGACGGCAAGTTCCACGCGGTGGACTCCGACGAGGCGAGCTTCAAGAAGGCCGGGCGGCACGCCTTCCGCGACGGCTTCACGAAGGCCGGGCCGGTGCTGCTCGAGCCGGTCATGTCGGTCGAGATCCGCATCCCCTCGAAGGACGCGGGCTCGATCTTCTCCGACCTGACGAGCCACCGCCGCGGGCACGTCGTGGACCAGTCGAGCGAGGCCGACGGCGCGATCACCGTCATCCGCGCCACCGCGCCGCTGGCGACGATGCAGACCTACCACCGCGACCTGAAGTCGCAGACGGCGGGCGAGGGCACCTACACGATGACCCTCGAGCACTACGCGCGCGTGCCGGCCGGCGAGCAGCAGAAGATCCTGGCCGAGCTCGGGAAGAAGCACGAGGAGGAGTAGCCTCCGCCCCGGCCACCGGCCGGGGGGGTGCAGCGCCGCGTCCGCGGGCCCCGGGAGGCCGGCGGAAACGCTTTCGCGCCGTCGTCGCGGGTCGGTCAAAGCCACCCGCGCTCTCCAGTCGTGCGCGCGAGGGAGCCGATCAGGCGGCGGTCGTCGCTCCGCGGCGTCCACCTCCCCCGGCCCCTTGCTCCCACCACGCCATGATCACGATGGAAGACCTCCTTGCGCTGCTGGTGCGCAAGGGCGGATCGGACCTGCACATCTCGGCCCACTCGCCGCCCCGCCTGCGGATCGACGGCATGCTCGTCCCGGTCGAGACCGACCCGCTCTCGCCGGACGACACGCGCCGTCTGGCGACCAGCGTGCTGACCTCCGACCAGATCGCGAAGCTCGACCGGGAGTGGGAGCTCGACTGCTCGTTCGAGCTCGAGGGCCAGGGCCGCTTCCGCGCCAACGTGTTCTACCAGCGCGGCTCGGTGGGCATCGTGCTGCGCCTCGTGCCGCACGAGATCGCGTCGTTCGAGACGCTCGGCCTGCCGCGCGACGTGTGCGAGCGCATCTGCAACCTGCGCCAGGGCCTGGTGCTCGTCACCGGGGCCACCGGCTCGGGCAAGTCGACCACGCTCGCGTCGATGGTGGACTTCGTCAACCGGACGCAGCAGGGGCACATCGTCACGATCGAGGACCCGATCGAGTTCGCGCACAAGAGCCAGGGCTGCATGGTCACGCAGCGCGAGATCGGCAACGACTCGAAGGAGTTCAAGAACGCGCTGCGCAGCGTGCTGCGCCAGGACCCCGACACGATCCTGGTGGGCGAGCTGCGCGACATGGAGACGATCGAGTCGGCGCTGACCCTGTCGGAGACCGGCCACCTCACGTTCGCCACGCTGCACACGTCCGACGCGGTGCAGACCATCAACCGCATCATCGACGTGTTCCCGGCGCACCAGCAGCAGCAGGTGCGCACGCAGCTCTCGTTCACGCTGGAGGCGGTGTTCTGCCAGCAGCTCCTGCCGCACGCCTCGGGGCGCGGTCGGGTGCTGGGGGCCGAGGTGATGATCGTGAACTCCGCCATCCGCGCCCTCATCCGCGAGGGCAAGGGGCACCAGATCTACTCGCAGCTCCAGACCGGCGGCCGCATGGGCATGCGCACGATGTCCTCCTGGCTGGCGGAGCTGGTCAAGCGCGGCAAGGTGCGGCTCGAGGACGCGGAGCGCTCGATGAGCGACCCGAACGAGCTGCGCATGCTGATGCAGGCCGCGGCGTAGCGCGATGGTGCGCGTCTCGGGCAAGATCCGGCGTCTCCTGGTGGACGCCGGCGTCGTCACGGCCGACGACTGGAGCGCCGCGCGCGGCTCCGGCCAGCCGGTCGTGGACGTCTTGCTCGAGCGCGGCGTCCTGCAGGAGAAGCGGCTGTACGAGATCCTGGGGGAGGCCTCCGGCTTCCCCCCGGTCGACCTCTCCCGCATCCAGCCGGAGCCGCAGGCCGTGGCGGCGCTGCCGCAGGAGGTCTGCACCGAGCACTGCGTGCTGCCCATCGCGCTGGCCGGCAACAGCCTGACGATCGCGGTCTCCGACCCGTTCGACGTCCTGCTGCTGGACGACCTCAACATCCTGTCGAAGTGCCGCGTGCGCCCGGTGGTGAGCCACCCCGGCGCGATCCGCCACGCGCTCTCGGTCCTGTTCAACAAGGACAAGCAGGAGGTCGAGGAGCTGCTGGGCGAGGTCAGCGGCGGCGACATCACGATCGAGGAGGCGGGCCAGGCCGACGACCTCGAGCTCGTCACGGGCAGCGGCGACGACGTCCCGGCCGTCAAGCTCGTCAACCTGATGCTGCTGCGCGGGCTGCGCGACAAGGCCAGCGACATCCACATCGAGCCGATGGACAAGGCCGTGCGGGTGCGCTACCGCATCGACGGCCGGCTGGTCGAGGCGATGTCGCCGCCGAAGGCGCTGCTGCCCTCGCTGATCTCGCGCCTCAAGATCCTGGCCAACCTGGACATCGCCATCCGGATGGAGCCCCAGGACGGCAAGTTCCAGATCCGCTACGAGGGGCGCACGATCGACTTCCGTCTCTCGACGCTGCCGGTCGTGGGCGGCGAGAAGGCGGTCATGCGGATCCTGGACCAGGCCGGCAGCGGCGCCTCCAAGCTGGAGACGCTGGGCTTCGAGCCGCGCTGCCTGTCGGACTTCCTGGCGGCCTGCAAGTCCGCCTACGGGATGCTGCTCGTGACCGGGCCGACGGGCTCGGGCAAGTCGACGACGCTCTACGCCGCCGTGCGCGAGGTCGCGACGGGCGAGATCAACGTCGTCACCGTCGAGGACCCGGTCGAGTACCGCATGGACGGCATCAACCAGGTGCCGGTCAACCCCAAGCGCGGCCTGACCTTCGCCGGCGCGCTGCGCTCGATCCTGCGCCAGGACCCCGACGTGATCCTGGTGGGCGAGATCCGCGACACCGAGACGGCCGAGATCGCCGTGAAGGCGGCCCTCACGGGCCACCTGGTGCTCTCGACCCTGCACACGAACGACGCGCCGGGCGCGATCACGCGTCTGGTCGACATGGGCATCGACCCGTTCATGGTGTCGAGCTCGGTGATCTGCGTGGCCGCGCAGCGCCTCGTGCGGATCCTGTGCCCGCACTGCAAGAAGAAGCTCGAGGTGCCGGAGAAGGAGCTGCTCGCGATCGGCTACCTGCCGACCGAGCTCGACGACCTGCAGCTCTACAGCCCCGAGAAGGGCGGCTGCCCGCGCTGCAAGAACGGCTACCGCGGGCGCATGGCGCTGCTCGAGACCCTCGCGCTCGACCCCGTCCTCAAGCGGATGATCGTCGAGGGGCGTTCCGTGCACGAGATCAAGGCGGAAGGCATCCGCCAGGGCATGCTCACGCTGCGGCGCGTGGGGCTGCTCAACGCGATGCGCGGCAAGACCTCGCTCGAGGAAGTGCTGCGCGTCACCGTCGGCGACAACCAGTCCGAAGAGAGCTAGACCCCCGTGGCAACCTTCCAGTACGCAGCCAAGGATCCCAGCGGCAAGACCGTCGAGGGCCTGATCGAGGCCAACACCAAGAGCGAGGCCGTCGACCAGCTCAGGCGCCAGGAGCTCGTCGTCCTGCGCGTCGACCAGAGCGGGCGGCGCAAGGCCGCGCGCATCAAGAGCAAGGCCGAGGGCAAGAGCGTCTTCTCGGTCAGCCTGTTCGCGGCCAAGCCGAGCGCGAAGGCCTCCGAGCTCGTGATCTTCACGCGCCAGCTCGCGACCATGATCGGCGCGGGCATCTCGCTGCTCGAGTCGCTCGAGGTGCTGGCCACGCAGGCCGAGTCGCCGGGCCTCAAGGCCACGTGCGAGAAGCTGGCCTCCGAGCTGCGCGGCGGCTCGGACCTCTCGACGGCCATGGGCTACTGCCCGAAGGCCTTCTCGCAGCTCTACGTCAGCATGGTCACGGCCGGCGAGGCCTCGGGCCAGATGGACGTGATCCTCGAGCGCCTGGCCGAGTACGTCGAGGCCTCCGAGTCGCTCAAGCGCGAGATCCGCTCGGCCATGACCTACCCGGTCATCTCGCTCGTGCTCGTGACCGGCATCACGGCCTTCCTGATGATCGGCGTCGTGCCCGGCTTCAAGGACGTGTTCCACGGGCTGGGCGCCGAGCTGCCGGCGCTGACCAAGAACGTGCTGGCGCTCTCCGACTGGCTGCGCGAGCGCTGGTACATGCTGATCGCCGGCTGCGCCGGCGCGTTCGCCGGCTTCGTCGCCTTCAAGAAGACCGAGCGCGGCGCCTACCTGGTCGACCAGATGACGCTGCGTGTGCCCGTGTTCGGGCAGCTCGCGCGCAAGGTCGCCCTGGCGCGCTTCTCGCGCACCTTCGCGACGCTCATCCGCTCGGGCGTGCCGATCATGGGCACGCTCGACATCGTGGCCGACACCGCCGGCAACCGCGTCGTCTCCACCGCGGTGCGCAACTCGCGCGAGAGCGTGCGCAACGGCAACATGCTCTCCGAGCCGCTGAGCCAGTCGAAGATCTTCCCGCCCATGGTCGTGCGCATGATCGCGATCGGCGAGCGCTCCGGCGCGCTCGAGCAGCTGCTCGAGAAGATCGCCGAGTTCTACGACGGCCAGGTCAAGGCGACGATCAAGTCGCTCACCAGCCTGATCGAGCCGCTGCTCATCTGCGTCATGGGCGGCGTGGTCGGCGTGGTCATCCTCTCGGTCTTCCTGCCGATCCTGAACATCATCGGCGAGCTCTCCTGAGCGCCCGTCCGGGCGGTGCGAGCGGCGCCCGCCGCGCCGGGAAGAACCTTCCCGGTGCGGCGGGCGCGCCGCGTGTACGGACGGTGCAAGACGGACGCCGCGGGCGCCTCAAGATCGCGGATCGGCGTCGTCGATAGACGGAGCCAAGCGCGGACGGAGCATTCCCCCGAGCCGCGCGCTGTCAGGAGGCTCAGGCCTCCGATCGGGTCCGTCGGGTCGTGCCTGCCGTCACTCGGTCAAGCCGCGATGGACCTTCCTGCATGCATGCAAGGGAAGAACAGGACCACAAACCACACTAGCGATGAAACACACTAGGAAGAACGCCGGCTTCACGCTCATCGAGCTGATGATCGTGGTGGCCATCATCGCGATCGTCGCGTCGATCGCCATTCCGAAACTGATGAGCGCCCGGATCTCCGCCAACGAGAACGCGGCCATCGCCACCCTGCGCTCGATCGCCTCGGCCCAGGCCCAGATCCAGTCGGCCTCGGCCATCGACACCGACGCGGACGGCGGCGGCGAGTACGCGTACTTCGGCGAGCTGGCCGGCGTCGCGCCGCTGCGCTTCTTCGACCCGGCCGGGCCCGGCCAGGGCATCGGCCCGGACGTGCTCGACCCGTCGATCCTGCCGACCGCGTTCGGCGAGATCCAGAGCGACGGCAACGACGGCGTGGTCGAGCGCTCGGGCTACTACTTCAAGATCTTCCTGCCCGGCGTCGGTCCGGCTCCGATCGCGGGCGTTCCCGAAGACCCGACGGCCAACGTCGGTGGCGCGGGCGCTGCCCTGCCCGGGGCCGACACGTGCGAGATCATGTGGTGCTGCTACGCGTGGCCGGTCGAGTCCGGCAGCACGGGCAACCGCGCCTTCTTCATCAACCAGGAAGGCGACCTGCTGCAGACGCTGAACACGGGCGCGAACGCCCCGGTGTTCTACGACGGCTTCAACACCGTGCCGGTCTTCGACGCCGCGTACAGCGACGAGAGCGCCGCCGACATGGGCTCGCGCCTGGGCATCACCGCGATGCTCCTGAACGACCCGAACGGCCCGTTCGCGGCCAACGACGGCAACACCTGGACCGTGGTCGGCAACTGATCACGGCTCCGGGCGCAGGCCTGGAACGGAGGGCGTCCCGCCTCGCGGCGGGGCGCCCTCCGCGCTTTTCAGGGCAGCCCGAACAGGCGCGCCGCGTTGGCGCTCGTCGCGCGCGCCAGGGCGTCCGCGTCGGCGCCGCGCACCGCGGCCAGCGTGGCCAGCACGTGGGCGACGTGCGCCGGCTCGTTGCGCTGGCCGCGCACGGGCTGCGGCGCGAGGAAGGGGCAGTCGGTCTCGACCAGCAGGCGCTCCTCGGGCACCAGCGCGGCCGCGCGGCGGTTGGCCTCGTTGCGCGGGTAGGTCACGACGCCGGAGAACGAGATGTGCATGCCCGCGGCGAGCAGCGGCTCGAGCTCGTCGGGGCCGTAGGTGTAGCAGTGCATCACGCCGCGCACGCCGGCGAACTCGGCCAGGATGCGCGCGGTCTCCGCCCAGGCGTCGCGGCAGTGCACGATCACGGGCTTGTCGAGGCGCCGCGCCAGGTCGAGCTGCCAGTAGAAGCTCTCGAGCTGCGCCCCGCGCGGCGAGTGCTCCTTGAAGAAGTCGAGGCCGGTCTCGCCCACGCCGACGCACTCGGGGCGGCGGCACAGGGCCTCGATCTCCGCGCGCGCGCCCGCGTCCGCCGCGGCGGCGTCGTGGGGGTGGACGCCGGCGGCGGGGAAGAGGTCGGCTTCCTCGGCGCACAGCGCGAAGGCCGCGCGCGAGCTCGCGACGTCGGTGCCCACGATCACCATGCGCCCGACGCCGGCGGCCCGCGCGCGCGCCAGCACGGCCTCGCGGTCGGCCTCGAAGCTCTGCCAGTACAGGTGCGCGTGCGTGTCGGTGATCACCGGCAGCTCGTCTCCTGCATGCGCGCCAGGAAGATCTGGAAGTCGAGGTCGGCCTCGCGCTCCAGCACCTCCTGGAGCAGCGCGCACAGCTCCTCGCGCGGCAGCGACTCGAGCAGCGACTGCGCGGCCACGCGCCGCAGGTAGCCGTTGCCCGACTCGACCAGGAGCTCGCGCAGCGCCGCCAGCCCGCGCGGGGAGCCCGTGCCGGACAGCTCGCGCAGCGCCAGGGTGCGCGCCTCGTCGGCCTGGTGCTGGTCGGTGGCGATGCGGGCCAGGACCTCCGCGGGGTCCTGGCCGAGCGCGCGCCGCGCCGCGAGCAGCGCCGCGAGCATCTTGTCCTCGGGCGGGTAGGTCTCCTTGCGCACGCGGCGCAAGAGGATCGGCTCGAGCGTCTCGACCGCGGTCTCGGGCGCGCTCGCCGCGAGCAGCTCGCAGGCCGCGCGGCGCAGCGCCAGGTCCGGGCCGAAGCGCGTGACGAGCTCGACCAGGTGCTCGCGCGTCGCGTCGGGGACGCTGTGCGCGGCCACGTCGAGCAGGCCGATCCGCACCTCGACCGGCGCGCTCGCGTCGTTCCGGTAGGCTTCCCAGGCGGCCCGCCCCACCTCGGGGCCGGCGCCTCGCAGCCGCTCGAGGGTCGCCTTGCGGCGGGCGTGCCACTCACCCTGCTCGAGCGGTCCCGAGCCGGGCGCCAGCGGCCGCAGCGCGGCCACGAGGTCGTGCACGGCGAGGACGGGCGACACGGCGTCGGCGCCGCGCGCGGGCTCGTCGCCGCAGCCGGCGGCGAGCGCGGCGAGGAGCGCGCCGGCGAGCGCGCGCGCGAGGGGACGGCGAGGGACGGTGCTCATCGCTCGCGAGCTTAGCGCAGGAGAGCGCGGGGCCGTCCTGCGCGCGCCGCGGCGAGCGCGCGACGCGGCGGCGACTCCGCCGAGAGTGCGCGCGCGCACGCTCCTCGTGCGCCTCCGCACGCCGGCCGCGCGCCGCTCCTGCGAGCCGCCGCGTGACTCGCGCGGCGCGCGCGCCTAGTGCGGTCAGCGGCCGCGGAAAAACCTGGCGCGGACCGCGAGACGGCTCCTAAAATGCCTCGCCAGCTCGGTTTGCGACTTCCCGAGGTCGGCCGGACGGAGGCGCGGCCGGGCGCGCCCTCGCCGCGGGCGGGCGGCCATGCGAGCCTTCTCCCGCCGGACTGCCCCGCGCGGCTTCCGGGACCCCCTACGCTCCCACCCCACGAAGCAACGATGTCGGTAGCGAGAACGATGCGTCAGGCGCTCGGACTGTGGATCCTGCTCGGGCTGTGGAGCTGCGGCAGCGGGGGCGGCGGCGGCGGCCGGCTGCAGATCCAGTCCTGCTCGCTCGGCTGCACGAGCAGCGGCACGGGCATCCAGCTCTCCTGCCCGATCACCGAGGTGTTCGTCAACCAGGTGATCCGCGTCGCGTTCAGCGCGCCCGTCGACCTCTCGTCGGTGAACACGAACACGTTCCGGGTCAAGCAGGTCGGCGTCGGCAAGACCCCGTCGGGCCGCTACGAGCTCGATCCGAGCGACCCGCGCGTCGTCGTCTACCGCCCGCTGGTCACGTTCGACAACTCGGGCGCGCCGAGCTTCGGCTTCGAGGACGACGTCGCCTACAACATCACGATCCCGGGCACCCTGACCGACCCGAACGAGACGGCCTACGTGCGCAGCACGTCCGGGGGGGCCAACACCACGCGCATGTTCTGCACGGTGGTCGCCTCGCGCGGCATCTTCGACGCCAAGCCGGGGCAGCCGGCGGCCCGCACCGAGGTGGACGTCGTCAGCGGCGCCGCGGTCCTCCCCGACCAGGACCCGGAGACGGACTTCGACCCGCTGCTGCCGGTCGTGAGCCGCGACACCGCGATCACGATCCAGTTCGACGACGTCATGAACCCGGCCACGCTGGTGAACCCGGTCACGAACGACTCGAGCACGATCACCGTGCGCATCGACACCGACGGCGACATCTCCGACTCCTCGGACCAGGTGGACGTGCCGGGAGCGTTCGACATCGCCATCGACCAGGTGCGCTTCCTGACCACGGTCACCTTCACGCCCACCGGCGAGCTGCCCTCCTCCGGCTCCGACCCCCTCGAGAAGCGCCGCGTCGTGATCGACCTGCCGGGCAGCATCGAGGACCTCGGCGGCAACGGGATCCAGGACCCGCGCCGCATCGTGTTCACCTCGGAGCAGATCCTGTTCCAGGCCACGACCCTCTCCGAGAGCTTCGACCTGATCGTGCGCCAGGACCAGCCCCGCTCCGGCACGGGCTGGACCGCCTCGGGCGCGCTGGCGCCGGCCACGGCGGGCGGCTCCGGGCGCCTGGGGGACCTCATCGTGCCGGCGGGCATCACGGTCACGCTCGACACCGACTCCGAGGACTTCTCGGGCATCTCCGATCGCACGGTCTTCGACCCCGGCCTGGTCGTGGACGCGAGCACCCCGGGCGTGGTCGACCCGATCACCGACGCCGTGTTCGAGTTCGCGCGCCTGCGCGTGGACGGCGGCGGCACCCTGCGCCTGGCGGGCTCGCAGGCGCCGCGCCTGTACGTGCGCGGCGAGTGCACGGTGCAGGGCGTGCTCGACGTCTCCGGCCGCAGCGGGGTGGCCCACGACAGCACGCTCGAGTGCGGCGGCGAGGGCGGCGAGCCCGGGCCCTCCGGCGGCCGCGGCGGCGACGGCGGCACGCGCCCGGACGGCGCCGACTTCGTCGCCGAGGGCGGCGAGGCGAACATCGACAAGCCCTCGCCCGACCTCTACGAGGACGTGGACGGCAAGCCGGGGATCGGCGTCCTGGCGCCGACCACGATCGACCCGATGCCGACCCTGGTGGGGGGCGCCGACGGCGGCCTGGCCTGGCCGCAGCCCGACCCGAGCTTCCCCGCCGGCCACTTCCCCGCCGACATCACCGACACCGACGGCATGCAGTTCGAGCAGCGCTTCAGCTGCCAGAGCCGCATCCCCGGCGGCGCCGGCGGCGGCGGCGCGAACGCGTTCGACGGGAAGGAAGGGGTCGCGAAGCTGGTCGCGGTCTCCTCGATCGACCCGGCCACGCCTCCGCCCGACACGGCCGGCGGCGACAACACCGGGCTCGTGTTCGACCCGCTGATCGATCCCGAGGCCGGCTTCCTGCGCGGCGGCGGCGGCGGCGGCGGCGGCGGCGCGCACCTGCAGGAGACCAGCGTCAACGGCCTGATCCTGAACGACTGCACGCTGCCCGCGACCGGCGCCACGCTCGTGATCCAGGCCTACCGCCACCACAGCTCGGCCGGCGGCGGCGGCGGCGGCGGCGCGGTCCAGGTGCAGGCCGGCCGGCGCCTGCAGGTCGACGGCGTGGTGGACGCCTCGGGCGGCGACGGCGGCGACACGCTCGTCGGGCGCCGCGCCCAGGCCGGCGGCGGCGGCGCGGGCGGCGCGGTACTGCTGCAGGCCCCGACGGTGCTGATCCAGAACGTCGCCAACCGCATCGACGTCAGCGGCGGGCGCGGCGGCGTCGGGGTGAACGGCTCGAACGGCGGCCTGGCGAGCCCGGGCTTCGTCAGGCTCGAGTCGATCGACGTGCCGCTGGTCTTCGCGGCCGAGGCGGGCAAGGTCTCGCCGACCGACGCCATGGTCCAGGCCGACTTCGCCGGCACGATCATGGACCTGCTCAGCGTCGGCACCTGGGTGCCGCCCACGCAGGGCGGTCCGCTGCCCACGCTCGGCGCGGACGCGCGCTCGGGCATCCAGTCGTGCTGGTTCCGTCCGCCGGGGAACTTCTTCGAGCTCGTCTTCGCCGAGGACGGCGACGACCTCTCGATCGACGGGCTGGGCTGGGACATGACGGTGCGCCTGTCCGGCATCGGCGCGCAGTCCTACCGCGGCGACAACGACATGTTCCCGGGCATGACGCTCGAGGAGGCGTTCGGGAACGACCTCGGCAGCGCGCCGGTGATCGTGCGCTTCCAGGGCGCGCGCCTGCTCGGCAGCGGCCTGAGCGACCCGTGCAACGTGACGCTGGCCGGCCTCGACTCGCAGATCTTCCCGGGCTCGCTCACCCCGTGGGTGAAGCACCCCTCCGAGATGAACAGCCCGGACAACCCCGTGCTGCGTCCGAACATCGTGCGCTTCACGGTGATCTGGGACGCGAGCCAGCCGTTCTACGACGACATCGAGGGGATCGAGGAGATCGTCTTCCCGGTCCAGCCCGACTGAGGTCGCTCGAGCGCACGCCGCCGTTCCGGTGACCCGCGCGCGCGCGTCGCACCCGCGCCGGACCGCCGCGCCGCGGCTCCTGGTCGCGGCGCGGCTCCTGGCCGGGCCGGACGGCTGGATCGAGGGCGGGGGGCTCGTCGTGCGCGGAGGCCGCGTGGAGCGCGTGCTGCGCACGGCCGCCGCGCTGCGCCGCGCCCGGCGCGCCGCCTCGAGCGTGCTCGACCTGGGCGAGGGGTGCCTCGGCCCCGGCCTGGTCAACGCCCACGCGCACCTCGAGCTGTCGCAGCTCGCTGGCGCGCTGCCGGCGCGCGCGGGCTTCGTGCCCTGGATCCGCGCGCTCGTGCGCGCGCGCGCGACGGCCGCCCCGGCGGCGCTCGCTGAGGCGGCCGCGCGCGGGGCGCAGGCCGCGCTCGCGAGCGGCACGACCGCGCTCGGCGACATCGTCTCGCTGCCCTTCGCGGCCGGCGTCGGCGCGGCGGCCGGGCTGCGCGTGCGCGCGTACCGCGAGGCGCTCGACGCCTGGGATCCCGCGCGCACCGCCGGCGCGCTCGCCGGCCTCGCACGCGCGCTGCCCGCGCGCGCGCGCCGCGCGGAAGGGCTCTCGCCGCACGCGCCGATGACGACCAGCCCGGCGCTCCTCAGCGGGCTCGCCGCGCTGGCGCGGCGGCGCTCGCTCCCGATCGCCTGCCACTGGTCGGAGAGCGAGGAGGAGCTCGCCTGGCTGGCCGGCCGGGACGGCCCCTTCGCCGATCTCCTCGGCCGCCGCGGCCCGCGCCGGAGCGGCCTGGACCTGCTCGAGGAGGCGGGCCTCCTGCGCGCGCGTCCGTGCCTGATCCACGGCAACCTGCCCGCGCGCGGCGAGCTGGCGCGCGTCGCGCGCGCCGGCGCCGTCGTCGTGCACTGCCCGGGCACGCACCGCTTCTTCGGGCGCGCGCCCTTCCCCTGGCGCGCCTACCGCCGCGCGGGCGTCGCGCTCGCGCTCGGCACGGACTCGCTGGCGAGCAACGAGGCGCTCGATCTCGCGCGCGAGATGCGCCTGCTGCGCGAGAGCGAGCCGTCGCTCCCGCCCGAGCTCGCCTGGGAGATGGGCACGCGCGCGGCGGCGCGCGCCCTCGGCCTCGCGGGGGCGGGCCTGGTCGTGGAAGGCGCGGAGGCCGACCTGGTCTTGTGGGAGGTCGAGGGGCGCACGCGGCGGGCCGTGCTCGAGCGGCTGACCAGCGGGCGGGCGCGCGTCCTGGCCGTGTGGACCGCGGGCCGCCGGAGGCGCCTCGGGTCGCGCGCGGAGGGACCGTAGACTAAGGACCCTGCGATGGCATCCACGACCTCACGCACCGACGCGGGGCGCGCGCGCGCCCTGGAGCTCTTCTCCGGCAGCCGGCGCTTCCTCCTGGCGGGGCACGAGCGTCCCGACGGCGACTGCCTCGGCGCCCAGGCGGCGCTCTCCAGCGTGCTCGGCGCGCTCGGCAAGGAGGTCACGGTGCTGAACCCCGACCCGCCCGCGCCGCAGTTCGCCCACCTGACGCGCACGACGCGCTTCGGGACCTACCAGGGCGGCCCGGTGCCCGAGCACGACGTGTGCGTGCTGCTCGACATCAACGTGCTCGAGCGCTGCGGAGCGCTGGCCGAGCCGCTGCGCAGGGCGCCCTCGGCCAAGGTCGTCGTCGATCACCACCCCTACGAGGGCCGCCCGTGGTGGGACGCGGCCTACGTCGACGTGACCGCCGCCGCGACCGGCCTCCTGGTGCGGCGCATCGCGCGCGAGCTCGGGGTCGAGCTCGACGAGGCCGCGGCGTGGGCGGTCTTCACCTCGCTGGTGACCGACACCGGCTGGTTCCGCTACAGCAACACCGACGCCGAGACGCTGTCCGTCGCGGCCGAGACGATCCAGCGCGGCGTGCGGCCGGACGAGCTCTACAGGGCGCTCTACCAGCAGAACGACCAGGCCGAGCCGCGCGCGCTGTGCGCCTCGCTCGACCGCCTCGAGTACTACGCCGGCGGCCGGCTGGCCGTCGTGACGATGCCCGCGCGCGGTCCGGCGGCG
The DNA here is from genome assembly GCA_902826945.1 of uncultured bacterium. Next base: position 15,185 of record CADEGS010000092.1, read on the forward strand.
CCCGTGGACTCAGACGCGCTGCTCGACATCCTGCGCGCCGTGGGCGACGTCGAGGTCGTGCTCTACCTGCGCGAGCTGGAGCCGGGCCGCTGCAAGCTCTCGGCGCGCAGCAAGACCGCCTACGACGTGAACGCGCTGGCCCGGCGCTTCGGCGGGGGGGGCCACAAGAAGGCCGCCGGAGCGACGATCGAGGGCGCGCTCGACGCCGTCGAGCGCGCGCTCGTCCAGGCCGCCCTGGCCGCCTTCCCCGACGCCCCCGGCCGCGACGGGGGGGGCGGATGAGGCTGGCCGTCATCTCCGACCTGCACTCCAACCGCGAGGCGCTCGAGGCCGTCTTCGAGGACATCCGCGCGCGGGGCATCACCGACCTGGTGTGCCTGGGCGACGTGGTCGGCTACGGTCCGGACCCCGAGTTCTGCGTGGACCTGGTGCGCGGCCACGCGCGCTGGTGCCTGATGGGCAACCACGACGACGCGCTCTTCCGCGACGCCTCCGACTTCAACCCGCACGCGCGCGCGGCGATCGAGTACACGCGCCGGCGCATGGAGCCGCACTGGTGGAGCAGCGCCGAGAAGAAGGCGCGCTGGCGCTGGTTGCGCGGCCTGCCGCTGCGCATGCAGGAGGGCCGCTTCCAGTTCGTGCACGGCTCGCCGCGCGACCCGGTGCGCGAGTACGTGCTCTCGACCGA
>CADEGS010000093.1:0-4227 GCA_902826945.1 uncultured bacterium
GCGCCGCCCCGTTCGTGATCCTCTACAACGACGACGACAACGTCGCGGGCGGTCAGGCCTCGGACGCGCTGGCGGTCGTCGACGTGCGCGGGCAGCTGGAGCCGGTGCGCGCGGCGCTGGCGCGGCTCGGACCGGTCGAGATCGTGGCGACCGGCCGCGGCGATCCCGCGGAGCTCGCCGGCGAGCTCGCGCGCCTGGCGCCGCGCTGCGTGTTCAACATGGCGGAGGCGGCGCGCGGGGTGTCGGCGCTCGAGGGCTGCGTGGCCGGCCTGCTCGAGCTCCTGGGCCTGTGCTACACGGGCAACACGCCCCAGACGCTCGCGCTGTGCCTCGACAAGCCGCGCACGAAGCTCTTGCTCGCCGGCGCGGGGCTCTCCGTGCTGCCCGGCGCCGTGCTGCGCGACGCGGCGCGCGACTCGCTCGCGGGGATCGCCTATCCGGCGATCGTGAAGCCCGCCTGCATGGACGCGAGCCACGGCATCGACGCGGCGAGCGTGGTCGCCGACGAGGCCTCCGCGCGCGAGCGGGCCGCCGCGCTCGTGCGGCGCTTCCCGCCGGCCGCGCTGGTCGAGCCGTACGTGGACGGCGACGACGCGCTCGTCGGCCTGATCCAGGAGCGGCCCGACGCGCCGCCGACGGTCCTCCCGCTGGGCAAGATCGACTTCCGGCTGCCGCCCGGCGTGCCGCGCATCTCGTCCTACGCGTCGAAGTGGGACGTCGGGAGCGACGTCTACGAGCGCACGCTCGGCATGTACCCGGCGGACTTCGAGCCCGCGCTCGCCGAGCGCATCCGCCGCATCGCCGCGGCCGCCTTCGCCGCGACCGGCTGCCGCGACTACGCGCGCGTCGACGTGCGCGTCGCGCGCGACGGCACGCCGTGGGTGCTGGAGGTCAATCCCAACCCGAGCCTGATCCCCGAGTGGGCGCTGGCGCACGCGGCGGGGCTCGCCGGCTGGTCCTTCGCGGAGCTCGTGCAGCTCTTCGTGCAGAACGCCGAGGAGCGCGGGCCGCTCGCGCCGCTGCCGCGCGCGGTCGGCGCCGGCGGAGCCACCCGATGAGCGCCGCGGGCGACGAGCGACCGCCGCCGCCCGAGGTCGAGAACCTCGCGACCGCGCGCTTCCGCTGCGTGTTCCCCGCCTGCGGCGGCATCTGCTGCCGCGAGGGCCGCCCGCCCGTCGAGGAGGAGGAGCGCGCGCGCATCGACCTGCACCTCGAGCGCATCCTGCCCTACCTGCGACCGAGCGCGCGCGCGCACGTCGCGCGCCACGGCTGGCTCACCCGGCGCAGGAAGGCCGGCCTGCGCACGGTCGCGGTCGAGGGCGGCTGGTGCGTGTTCGAGAACGGCGGCTGCGCGCTGCAGCAGGCGGGCCGGGCCGAGGGCGAGCCGTGGCGCTACAAGCCCTCGGTCTGCGTGCGCTTCCCGCTCGAGCAGTCGGCGCGCGACGGCGCGTGGTACGTGCGCCAGTGGGGCCACCGCCGCGAGCGCTGGGACCTCTTCTGCCTGAACCCGGCCGAGGACCCGACGCCCGCGGCCGCATCGCTGGCGCCGGAGCTCGCGTACGTGGCGCGACTGGTCGCCGACGAGGCTCCCGGCGCATCCCCGGAGCCGAGCCCAGGAGACGGCCAGCCTCCTGCCGCTGCCCGATGACGCATGCCGTCCGCCCTGCGGCCGGCGCGTGCGCGCGGCGACGTCATCCTCCTCCCCGGGCTTCCTCCCGGCCCCCGGCGGGTTTCGACCAGTAGCCCCAGTCGCTCGCTCGCAGGCTCGCCGGCAGGAGACGGGTGTAGAGGAGGGTGCAACGCGACACGCTGTGGAGCATCTTCCGCGTCGCGCCCTGTGCGAGGCGGCGGTGGTCCCTGGCGACCACCTCCAGCGCGGGCACGAAGCTCACGGCGTATCCGGCCGCCTGCACCCGCCACAGGAGCTCCGAGTCTTCATTGCACGCGAGCCGCAGATCGAAGCCGCCGACCCGCTCGAGCGCCGCTCGCGAGACGAGCATGTTCGAGCCGCTGCCGGCGGGGATCCCCGCTGCGTCGGAAAGCCATTGGCCGATGCGGAAGACGCGGTGATAGACGCGATGCGCGCGGCGGCTCGTCTTCGTCCCGTACACCGCTCCCAGACCGGCGTGCAGGTCCCGCCGGAGGAGCTCGCGGAAATAGCGCGGAGCGAAGGTCACGTCCGCGTCCGTGAACAGGATCCACGGCGTGCCGGCCATGTCGGCCGCGCGCTGGCGTGCGGCCGTGACGCCCGCACCGGAGCGCACCAGGATCGTGCTCTGCGGCCGCAGGCGCTCGACGAGCTGCGGGGTGTCGTCCTGGCTCGCGTCGACGACGATCAACGGGATCCCCTCCGGGATCGAGGCCAGGAAGGGCCCGATGTTGGCTCGCTCGTTCTTCGTCGGCACCGCGATCGTGACCCGCTCCGCCAGGAGCCGGATCTCCTCCGCGTCCAGGTGGTCCCTCGCGCCGTGAGCGCCGGCGTGGAGGACCGTCCGTGCGCCGGAAGACCTCTTCAAGGGCTCCTGCGGGCGCCGGTCTGCACGCGGCGGCGGATCGCGACCACCGCGCCCAGCGGCAGGCCCGCGCTCGAGGGCTCGAGGCGCCGTCCGGCGCGGTGCGCGGCGGCGGGCCAGCGGCTGGTGGGCGGTCCGTCGAGCGCGAGCGTCTCCTCGCCGGGGTGCTGGACGGAAAGGAAGAGCGTCTCGCCGTCGGGCGTGAAGCAGGGGCCGGTGAGCTCGCTGTCGTTGGGACCGGAGGCGAGCTGGCGCGGGTGGCCGGCGCGCGGCCCCGAAGTGTCGACGGCGAAGAGGCCGTTGTTGCCGAAGCGCTCGTAGCAGCCCTGGCCGAGCGCGTCCGAGGAGACGTCGCAGGCCACCCACAGCCGCTCGGCGCCCAGCGGGTCCAGCAGGAGGTTGTCGGGGCAGGAGAGCGACGGGCCCGCGGTCCCGCCGACCAGGAACCAGCCGTGCTCGAAGGCGCAGGCCGGATCGGCGGGATCGCCGACCTCGCGCAGCCGCAGGATCGAGCCGTGCATGTCGCCGCGCTCCTTGTGGTTGGTCATCGCGACGTAGAGCGCGAAGCCGCCGCCCTCGCGGTCGGGGACGACCTCGGCGTCCTCGGGGCGGTGGAGGCGCGTGGCTCCGAGCGCGCGCGCGGCCGGGCGCGCCCAGCACAGCACGTGCTCCTGGCGGACCTCGGCCGGGGCCACGCCGGACGCCGCCGCGACGGCCGCGCGCAGGGCCGCGTCGTCGCCGCCGAGGCGCAGCGCGATCCACCCGCCGCGCTCGAGGCTCGCGGCGTAGAGCGTCCCCTCGTGCAGCAAGGCGCTCTGCGCCGCGCGCGAGGCGCCCGCGTCGTAGGGGCGCGCGCTCACGAACTTGTACAGGCAGCCGTCGTTGACGTCGTCGCCCATGTAGAGGACGAGCGGCCGTCCCGCGCGGCAGACCAGCGCGACGTTCTCGTGCGCGAAGCGGCCGAGCGCGGTGTGCTTGCGCGGCGGGAGCTCTCCGAAGGGGTCGATCTCGACCACCCAGCCGTGGTCGAGCTCCTCGATCTCCTCGCCCGGGACGTCCGACCAGCCGTGCTTCGCCTTCCAGCCGCGGCCCTTCGCCGGCGGGTTGTAGTCCTGGTAGTTCTCCTCGCACGAGAGCACGCTCCGCCAGGGGGTCGCGCTGCCCGAGCAGTTGGCGAGCGTGCCGTGGATCGGGCCGGGTCGAGCGCCGCCGGTCACCTCGAAGGCCGGGAAGAGCGCCGTGAAGCGCCGCGTGCGCGGGGAGCCCGCCACCATGCGCCAGGAGCCGTCGGCCGCGCGCCGCACGTGGAGCACGCTGCCTCCGACGGCGAGCTTCTCGCGTCGGATCTGCTCGCGCGTCTTGCGCACGCGGCGCTCCGGGTCGGGCCCGGGGTGGTAGCCCGAGAGGAAGAGCGCGTCGGGGTACTCGTGGTTGACCCACAAGAGGCCCTCGTCCGCCCGACCATCGAGCGCGAAGAAGGCGCAGAAGTCGGGGTTGCAGCCGAAGCGCGGCACGCCGCCGTGGTCGGGGTCGGCGGCGATCGGGAGCTCCTCGCCGGCGAGCGCGACGACCGAGTACTCGAGCTCGGGGGCCAGCCGCAGCTCGTCCTGCAGCTCGGCCGCGACGACGGCCGGGATGGCGGTGAAGTCGGCGAACGCGCCGGCGCGCGCTCCGGCTCCCGGCGAGCGGCGAGCGGCGCCCGCGCAGGCCGCGG
>CADEGS010000093.1:4327-9327 GCA_902826945.1 uncultured bacterium
GCGGGGCGCACGGCCAGGCCGAGTGGGACGAGGAAGTCGAGCAGGTCGCGCTCGAGCAGGCTCCACTCCGCCGGCAGGTCGTGGTTCGCGTCGTGCTCGACGTAGCGCGTCGCCAGCGCGCCGAGCGCGCGTCCCTGCGCCACCGGGATGATGTCGTCGCGCGTGCCGTGCAGCACGAGCACGGGCACGTCCAGGCGCGCCAGCGCGTCCGCGGTGCGGTAGTCGTCGCGCACGACGAAGCCCGGAACGCCGTAGCGCCGGAACATGTCGGCCATCGAGGTGAAGGTCGAGACCAGCACCAGGGCCGCCGGCGGCCGCTCGACGGCCAGCTCGGCCGCGACCGCGCCTCCGATGGAGCGACCGTGGAGCACGATGCGCCGCGCATCCACCTCCGGCTGGCGGCGCAGCCAGTCGTGGAAGGCGAGCGCGTCGGCGCGCACCGACGCGCGATCCGGCGTGCCGCCGGAGCGCCCGAACCCCCGGTACTCGACGAGCAGCACCGACGCGCCCCAGGCCGGGTAGGTCTCGGCGTACTCGAGGCAGTGGTCGATGACCTCGTTGTTGCCGTGCAGGAACAGGACCGCCGGGGCCGGGTGCCGCTCGGACGCGCCCGGCGCCGGGAAGAACCATCCCTCGACCGCGACCCCCTCGTCCGCCTCGATCCAGACGAGCCGCGCGCCCGGCGGAACCGGCCGATCGACCGGCTCCTCGACGCTCATCGGCCATACGACCTGGCGCTGCCAGCGCCAGGCCACGAGCGTGAGCAGCGCGTAGGCGCCGAGCAGGCACGCGGCGATCGCGACGGCGCGCCGCCGCCGGCGTGCACGGGGGTGGGGGGCCATGCGCTGGCGTCGGGTGGGGCTCTCGGGCGCGCGCGGCGCTCAGGCGCGTCCCCGACCGGCGAGCGCCCAGGCTGCCATCTCGCGCCAGCTCGGCTCCTTGCCGTTCAAGAGGATCGCGGCCTCGAAGATGCGTCCGGCCGCGCGCCGGAGGAAGAGCAGGCTCGCGAGGAGCAGCGCCAGCGCCAGCGCGATCTCCCAGGCCGGGACGGTGTCGAGCACCAGCCGCAGCGGGAGGATCGACCAGGCCGTCGGCGGCAGCACCGCCAGCACCCGCACCCACGTCGCCCCCGGATCGATCAGCGCCAGGAAGGCGAAGAGGAGCGAGAGGCCGGGCAGCATCAGCAGGCTGCCGCGCGCGGAGGAGTAGGGGTCGTTGATCGTGGCCGCGACGGCCGCGAAGAGCGTGTTCCAGAAGAGGAACCCGCCCAGCGCCGCGAGCGCGACCCACAGGAGGTCGGGCGAGGCGGCGAAGCCCAGCGCCAGCGGGACCTCCTTCCCGCACAGGCGCATGGTCCCGACGAAGGCCAGCGCCGAGAGCGCGTAGGTCAGGGTCGAGGCGCCCGAGAGCAGCGAGAGCCCCAGGATCTTGCCGTCGATCCAGGTCTGCGGCGAGACGGCCGAGAGCACGAGCTCGGTCACGCGCGCCTGCTTCTCGCCGGTGATCGCGACGAACTGGTAGGTCATGCCGACGAAGACGCCCAGCGCCGCCAGCAAGACGACCGCGAGCGCCGTCCAGCGGTGCGGCCGGGAGCGCGCCTCCTGGGCGGCGCGCACCTCGATCTCGATCGGCGCGAAGAGGCGGGCGCGCTGGCCGTCGTCGAGGGCCAGCTCGTCGAGGCGGCGCTCGAGGCGCTCCTCGGCCAGGCCCTCGCGCAGCTCGGCCAGCCAGCGCGGCGGCTTGGCGCGGTGCAGCAGCGCGCGGTCGGGTCCGACCCACTCGAGCACGCCGTCCCGGCCCTCGGCCTCGGGCGCGGCGAGGAGCTCGTCGCGCGCGAGCGACGACGGCTCGAGCGTGAAGCGGCCGACCGTGCGCGGCGCGCTCTCCTCCGCCCCCAGCACCGCCAGGGTGCGCGGCTCCCGGTCGTCGGCCACCAGGCGGCCGACGAGCCACACGAGGAGCGCCGAGCCGACCGCGATCGCGATCGCCAGCACCTGCTCGCGCACCTTGTACCAGCGACGGAACTCCCAGGCCGCGATCAGCGCCACGGGAGCGGCGGCCGCGGCCGCCGCTCCGGGCCGCGCCGCGTCCGCCGGCGCACCGGACGAGGCGCTCAAGCGTCACCCTCCTCGCGCGCCGCGCCGCGCACGCGCTCGACGTAGACGTCGTGCAGGCTGGCCTCCTCGCGCTGGATCGACTCGAGCTCGAGGCGCTCGGCCGCCCAGCGCACGACCGCGCTCGTGCGCGCGCCGGGGCGCAGGTGCAGCACGAGCTCGCCCGCGGCGTCGCCGGGCTCGACGCGCTCGAGGCCCAGCGCGTCGGGCGCCGCCTCCAGCGCGGCGGGCCCGGGAGCGCCGTGCGCGCGCAGGCGCAGGCGCGCGCCCTGGCGCGCGTCGCGCCGGATCTCCTCGACGCTCCCGGAGAGCACCTCGCGCCCGCGCGCGATCAGGAGCACGCGGTCCGCCAGCCGCTCGACGAGCGTCATCTGGTGCGCGCTCAGGACGACGGTCGCGCCGCGCTCGACGAGCTCGCGCACGAGGTCGCAGAAGAGCTCCTGGTTGAGCGGGTCGAGCCCGGAGAAGGGCTCGTCGAGGATCGCCAGCGCGGGCCCGTGCAGCACCGCGGCCAGGAACTGGACCTTCTGCTGGTTGCCCTTCGAGAGCGTCTTCACCGCGTCGTCGGCGCGCTCGGCGAGCCCCATGCGCTCGAGGCCCGCGTCGCACGCGCGCTGCGCCTCGGCGCGCGACAATCCGCGCAGCCGCGCGAAGTACACCAGCGTGCGGCGCACGCTGGCCTCGGGGTACAGGCCGCGCTCCTCGGGCAGGTAGCCGAGCTCGCCGGCGTCCGGCCGCCACGGCGCGCCGCCGCGCGCGAAGCGCAGCGTGCCGCGGTCGGGGCGGTGGATCCCGGTCAGGATGCGGACCATCGTGGTCTTGCCCGCGCCGTTGGGGCCGAGCAGCGCGAACACCTCGCCCGGGCGCACGTCGAAGCTCAGGCCGTCGAGGGCCTGCACCGCGCCGAAGCGCTTCTCGCACCCGCGCACGGAGATCAGGGGCTCGTCCATCGCGGCGGATGCGTGCATGGCCGGCGGGGATTTCCGGCTACGAGCGCGTCCGCGGCGGCAGCTCGCCGCGCCGCGTGCGGAGTCCCCACGGGCCGAGCCGGAGGGATCCGGAAGGCGGGCGTCGCTCCCCTCCAGGGCGGGGCCCCCAGGCCGGCCGGCTCAGCGCGGCTGGAAGTCGTCGCGCAGGCGCTGGAGCAGCGGGCGGCGCGCGAAGGCCAGGCTGCGCGGCGTGTCCAGCCCGCCGGCGGTGATCGTGCGCACCCAGTTCAGGCCGTCGTCGAACTCGACCAGCGTGTCCAGCGAGAACGAGGTCGCGAACAGGTGACCGCGCTCGTCGAAGGCCAGCCCCTGGGGCTGCGGCAGGTCGGGGTGCACGAGCTGGGCCAGGAACGTGCCGCCCGTCGTGAACACGCAGATGTTGTCCGAGAGGCCGCCGGAGACGAACAGGAGCTCCGGCGCCTGGCCCCGGATCGCGATCGACATCGGGCTCTGGAGCGCGAAGGGCGCGGGCGCGGTGAAGGCGCCGACGAAGGTCTCGCTCGGGTCGAACTTCACCACCAGGCCGGTGAAGGCGTTCGTGGCGTACAGGAAGCCCGCCGAGTCGAAGGCCACGCAGTTGGGCGAGCTGAAGCCCGGGACCGTGACGATGCGCCGGAAGGCGCCGGCCAGGTCGAACACGCAGATGCGGTTGTTGTGGAAGCTCGAGACGAAGAGCTCGCCCGACGGTCCGAGCGCCATCCCGGTCGGCCCGTCGAGCGCCGCGTCCGTGAACGAGAACAGGAAGCGCTCGCGCGCGTCGAACACGAACACGCGGTCGGCGTGCTCGCTCGCGACGTAGATGCGCCCCGAGTTCGCCACCAGCACACCGCGCGGCCCGTCGAGGCCCGGCGCGCTGAACGTCGAGCGCACGTTGCCGGCCTGGTCGTAGGAGACCACCCGGTCGTTCAGGAAGTCGCCCACGTAGAGCTGGTACGTGCGGTCCGGCGGGAGCTGCGCGGGCAGCGCGGAGGCCAGGGCGAGGAGCGCGGCGGCGGCGGAGAGGGCGGTCTTCATGGTCGTGGTCGCGGGCTGCGGGGGAGGCCTCATGCTAGCAGCCCCCGGACCCGGGGTGTCCGGCCCGCTTCCGTGCGGGGGTCGGCGACTGCCCGGGACCCTGCAAAGATCCCTTGTCCGAAGGACGCGCCCTCTGCGCGGGAGTCCGCTCAAGGCTCGCCGTACGCTCGTCGATGGAAGATCGCACCCATGCCCTCGGCACGAGCGAAGGCCCTCGTCGTCCTCGACTTCGACGGCTTCCTGATCGACTCCTACGAGCTGATCCGCGCCACCTTCGCGGAGCTCGGCTTCGACGTCGGCGACTCCGACCGCTTTCGCAAGCGCCGCAAGTTCCTCAAGTACCTGGGCGGCGGCAAGGAGATCCTGCGCAACCTCGTGACGTGCTCCCTGCCGCGCAAGAAGGCGATCCGCGCCGTCCTGACCGAGCGCTACGAGGCGAGCGGCCGCGTGTTCGAGGAGTTCGTCCCGCTCCTGAACGAGATGATCGCGAGCCCCGAGCTCCACGTCGGCATCCTGAGCCGGAACTTCGCGCTCCATCCCGGGCGGACGATCCGGACCGTGCTGCGCAGCAGCGGCGTCGACGAGCGGCACCTCGACTTCGTCATCCCGATCCCGATCGGCGCGGACAAGCGGCACATCCTCGAGGCGCTGTGGTCGGAGGGCTACCGCGGCTCGATCTTCGGAGCCGACGAGATCGGCGACTACGAGGCGACCCGCGACCTCGGGTACGAGGTCGTCATGGCGAGCTACGGCTTCGACAAGGAGGATCGCCTGCACCTGCGGGGCAAGGTCCCGCTGGAGATCATCTGCACCACGCCCGCGGAGGCGGTCAGCGCGCTGCGCGGCCACGTGGCGCGGGTGTGAGGAGCGGTCGAGCTCCAGG
>CADEGS010000093.1:9427-15789 GCA_902826945.1 uncultured bacterium
TCCAGCGGGCGGGACGCTAGTCGGCCGCCGGGTCCTCGAGCCAGGCGCGGATGCGGCGAGCGATCGCCTCGCGCGCGTCGCGGAACGCGGCGCGCCGCTGGACCGCGCTGCCCTCGACGGCCGCGGGGTCCTCGAAGGGCCAGAAGTGCATGCGCCGCGCGAACGGGAAGATCTGCGGGCAGCGGCTCTGCGCGGACTCGCAGACGACGATCGCGTGGTGCAGGATCTTGCCGCCCAGGAACTCCCGGAAGCCCTTCGAGCGCTGCCCGTGCGAGTCGATGCCGATCTCGGCCAGGACCTCGTGCGTCAGGGGATGGATGGGCTTGGGGTCGATGCCGGCGCTGCAGGCGTCGAAGCGATCGCCCGCCAGGTGGCGCAGGATGGCCTCGGCCATCTGGCTCCGGGCGGAATTGCCCGTGCACAGGAAGAGCACGGTCTCTCGCGTGAGGGTCACGGCGTCCATGCGGCTGTCCTCCTTCTCGGATCTCGGCGGCTGCGGCCGAGGCCTCGTTCTACCATCTCCCGCGCGCTGGGCCGAGGTCGCTCGCGAACGGCTGCCCGCAAGCCCCGGCGATGCGTGAAGGCGTCTTGACGCGGGATCGGCGTCGACGCGGCTTCCGACGAGCACGAGCACGAGCTCGCGAGCGAGCGCTCGCGCTCCCGGACGTCAGCGAAGAGCCGGGGCCTGGCCCAGCGCCCAGCGGGCCAGCCCCTGGTTGCCGGGCTTCGAGAACCTCCACCCGCCTCCGCGCACCAGACGGAGCACGTCCCTCGCCAGCGCGGCGCAGTCGAAGTACCGCATGGTGCCGGCTTCCAGCGCCGGAATCACGGCGAGCGTGCACTGGGCGCAACAGTGCGTTCCCTTCGGGTAGCCGTGGTGGAAGTGCGAGCGCATGATCCCGAAGGCCAGGTCCCGCTCGACCGTCTCGTAGAACGGCGATCCGCCGTACCTGGGCCCGAGCGCCTTCTGCCCGGCGACGAGGAGCGCGCTGCGGAGGAAGGTGCCCACCGGAGCTCCGGAGACCGAGAAGCCGGCGGGATGCCGGATGACCTTCGGCAAGCTCAGGCGCGGAAACGCCGCGAGCTCCTCGGGGACGACGTCGCGCACGAAGGCGGCGTCGGGACCGCGCAGCCTCCGCTGCGATCGCGCGCGGTCCGCGACCAGCCACAGGGTGTCGAGGTCCATTCGTTCTCCTTCCCGGACGTCGCGGCCGCGGGCTGCGGGCGGAACGACCCCTCGCACGGCCTCGCGCCGTGGTCTCGGCCGGGGCTCCTCCGATGGCCGTCGGCGATCACTCTACACCGGCGACGTCCATCGGGGATTCGCACGCGAGCGAGGGAATGCGCGCTCACGGACGCCGGCCGTATTCCGCGTGGGACGCTCGCACCCAGCCGGCGAGCTCGTCGTCGAGATCTTTCTCGGACGCGAGACGCAGGCGGTGCACGTAGAGCTTCCCGATCTTCTCGATGCGCCGGAAGCGGGGGCTCGACAGGCGTCGGGGGAGCACCAGGTGCACGTCGATCGCCTGCGCGCGCACCGCGTTGACCGAGGCGAAGCGGACGTCGGCGACGTAGGCGACGCGGGTGCGCGCGGGCGCGTGGGTCACGCCCGGAAGCGCGCGCACGAGCGCGTCGAACCTCCGAAACAGCGCACGCCCGGGCGCGGGCTTCCCGGCCAGGAAGCCCTCGACCGAGTGCGGGCCGCACGCGTGCGACATGCCGGCGTGCAGGAGCGCGACGCCGCACGCCGGACAGGTGGCCCTGGCCATGCCTCCAGGCTAGCCGGCGGCTGACGTCGGGAGTCGTGGCTTCGCATCGTCCGTGCTGCCTGGGCACGCTCGTTGCAGGGCGTGACGGAATGCCTCCCCGCAAGCCGAGAACGGCTCCGGCGCGCTCCCGCGCGCGGCGGCGCTCTCCTCGCGGTCGGCGGGGCGGCGTCCGCGCGTCGCCCTCGCTCCGCGCTGGCGCGGCGAGCGCCGCGACGGCGCGCTGCCGGGCGTCTTCGCCCCGCGCCACGCGGGGCGAGCGAGCACACGCCTGCGCGCGATCCGCATCCGCCACGACTCTTCTACACATTTCCCACGCGCTCGCGACGGCGCTCCGCCGCTGCGCGCGCCAGCCCGCCCGAGATCGATCCCCGAGACCCTCATGCAGATCCTCCTCATCATCCTGCTCCTGCTCCTCCTGTTCGGCGGCGGCGGCTTCTACTGGGGAGGGCCGGTCTACGGCGGGGGAGGGCTGGCGCTCGTCCTGCTCGTCGTGCTGATCCTCTACCTGTCCGGCGGGCTCCGGCGCGGTCGCCTGTGAGAGCCGGCGCCTGGCTCGCGGCGTCGGAACGACGTTTGCGAAGGACCGGGAGCGGCGAGCGCGAAGCGATCGCGTCGCCAATCGACGACAGCCTCCCTGACGGAAGGACAAGACCATGACCGAGCCCAAGGACGACATCGACGCCCTCAACTCGTTCCTCCGCGGCGAGATCTCCGCGGTGGAGACCTACGCGCAGGCCCTGCGGAGCGTGGACAACGGCGCGGCCAAGGACATCCTCGCGAACAACAGGGCGAGCCACGCGACCCGCGTGTCGTTGCTCCAGGGCGAGATCCATCGCCTCGGCGGCAAGCCCGCCGACAAGAGCGGCGCGTGGGGCGCGTTCGCCAAGGCGGTCGAGGGCGGCGCCAAGCTCTTCGGAGACTCCTCCGCCGTGGCGGCCCTCGAGGAGGGCGAGGACCACGGCCTCGAGGACTACCGGCGCGACGTCGAGCAGCTCTCCCCGGCCGTGCGCTCGTTCGTCGGCTCCAGGCTGCTGCCCGAGCAGCAGAAGACGCACGACGCGCTCTCGCGCCTGAAGTCGATCATGGGCTGAGCGGGATCGGGCGTCTTCTCTCGCTCCCGCGGAGAACCGAGGCGCTCCGCCAGGCGCTCGCCGGGAGAGGGTACGGAACGCGCGAGGCCCTGAGCGGCGCGCGCCGGCTCCCGCCGCTGCACGCCCCAGAGGTATCATCCGGCGTCCGGCGCGAGCCCCATGCCCGACGAGACCCTCCCCGGACCGGCGACGACCGCGGCCGCCGGCGCCGACGACGCGGCGATCGGCCCCTACCGGCTCGTCCAGAAGCTCGGCGAGGGCGGCATGGGCGTCGTGTGGCTGGCCGAGCAGGAGCGGCCGATCCGCCGCCAGGTCGCGCTCAAGGTCATCAAGCTCGGCACGGACACCGGGCAGGTGATCGCGCGCTTCGAGGCCGAGCGCCAGACGCTCGCGGTCATGGACCACCCGGGCATCGCGCGCGTGCTCGACGCCGGCGCGACGCCGCAGGGGCGGCCCTACTTCGTGATGGAGCTCGTGCGCGGGGTCCCGATCACGGACCACTGCGACCGCGCGCGGCTCGACACGCGCGCGCGCATCGAACTCTTCGAGCAGGTCTGCGCCGCGGTCCAGCACGCGCACCAGAAGGGGATCATCCACCGCGACCTCAAGCCGTCGAACGTGCTCGTGACGGGGGACCCGCCGCGGCCCAAGGTGATCGACTTCGGCATCGCCAAGGCGACCGAGGGGCGCGGCGAGGAGGCGCTGCTCACGCTCGAGGCGCAGGTGCTCGGCACGCCCGAGTACATGTCGCCCGAGCAGGCCGCCGGACGGGCGGTGGACACGCGCAGCGACGTCTACTCCCTCGGCGTGCTCTTGTACGAGCTCCTGACCGGCACCCGCCCGTTCGACCTGAGGCCGCTCTGGAGCGAGGGCATCGTCGCCGTGCTGCGGCACCTGGAGCACGCCGACCCCGAGCGCCCCTCGACGCGCGCCGGCACGCGCTCGGACGTCTCCACCGCCGCCGCGCGGGCGCGCCGGACCGACCCGCACCAGCTCGCGCGCCAGATGCGCGGCGAGCTCGACTGGATCGTGCTGCGCGCGATGGAGAAGGACCCGGCGCGCCGCTACGAGTCGGCCAGCGCGCTCGGCGCCGACCTGCGCCGCTACCTCGAGCACCGCCCGGTCGAGGCCGGGCCGCCCGGCGTCGTCTACCTGGCGACGAAGCTCGCGCGCCGTCACCGCGTCGCGCTGGCCGCGGCCGCGGCGGTGGGAATGGCGCTCGTCGGCGGCGTGGCGGCGCTCGCCTGGAGCCTGCGGCGCGTCAGCGAGGAGCGCAACGAGGCCATGGCGGCGCGCGAGGCCGAGCGCGACGCGAAGCTCGAGGTCGGCCGCGCGCTCGACGCCGAGCGCGCGGCCAACGACGCGAACGAGCGCCTGCTGGTCGAGGCCGAGGAGGCGCGCAAGAGCGCCGAGGACCAGCGCGACGAGGCCCAGGAGGTGACGGACTTCCTCGTCGACATGTTCCGCGCCGCACGGCCCGACGAGCAGGGCTACGACGCGCGCGTCGGCACGCTCCTGCGGCAGGCCGAGTCCAAGCTCGAGCGCGAGCTGGTCGAGCGCCCCGTCGTGCGCGCGCGCCTGGCCTACACGCTCGGCGCGGCCTACCTGGCGATGGGCGACTACCAGGGCTCGGTGCGGCTGCTCGAGCGGGCGGCGGACCTGCGCGGGGACACGCGCGGGGAGGACGACCCGGGCACGATCTACGTCAAGGCCGACCTCGCCGTCGCGATGTGGCGCGAGGGACGGTACCGCGAAGCCGAGGCGATGCTGCTCGACCTCGTCGAGCGCTCGGTGCGCGTCAACGGGGCGCTCAGCGCGGAGACGCTGCGCGTGCGCGGGAACCTGACGATGGTCGTCAACTCGCTCGGGCGTCGCGACGAGGCCGTGCGCCTCTACCTCGAGCTGCTCGCGGACTGCCGCGCGGTGCTCGGCGAGGACCACGCGAACACGCTCAACGTGCTCAACAACCTGGTCAACATCTACATCGAGGTGCGCGACATGCCGGCGGCCGAGCGGCTGCTTTCCGACGCGCTGGAGGGGCGCGACTGGAGCGGACGCGAGGACGACCCGCTGTACCTCGGCCTGCTCGGTCTGCAGGCGCGGGTCGAGCGCCTGCGCGGCCGGCACGAGCGCGCCGAGGACCTCTCTCTCCGCGTCCTCGCCGGCTACGAGCGGTACTACGGCCCCGACCACCCTAAGACGATCGACGCCCGGCTCGATCTCGCGGACTTCCTGCGCCAGCGCGCGCGCTTCGACGACTCCGACCTCCTGTACCGCCAGGCGCTGGCGAAGGCCGAGGAGGTCCTGGGCGAGGAGAGCCCGCGCACGCTGGACGCGCGGCGCGCCCACGGCGTCCTCTTGATGGAGCGCGGCGACGCGGCGGCAGCGCAGCCCCTGTTCGAGCAGCTCGTAGCGACCTACGTGCGCGCGCTCGGCGAGCGCCATCCCAAGACGCTCGACGCCGTGAACCTGCTCGCGGTCGTGCACTACGAGCAGGCCCATTACGCCGAGGCCGAGGCGGCCTGGCGCGAGCAGCTCGCCGCGCTGGTCGAGGAGCGCGGCGAGGGGCACCGCGACACGATCGTCCCGCTGGTCAACCTCGCCATGGTGGCCAGCGACCTGGGCGCGCTCGACGAGGCCGAGGCGTACTACGAGGAGGGCCTGCGGCTGTGCGCCGCGGCGTACGGGCCCGAGAACGACTGGACGCTCGACATCCAGAACAACCTGGCGCTGCTCCTGTACCGCCAGGGCCGCCACGAGCGCTCGGCGGAGATCAGCCGCGCCGTGATCGAGGCGCGCACGCGGCTGCTCGGGCCGACGCACCCCGACACGCTGGGCACGAAGCTGAACCTCGCGGGGTGCCTGATCGACGCGGGCCGGCTCGACGAGGCGGAGGAGCTGCTCGACGCCACCTACCGCGCGTCGCTCGCGGTGTCGGGCCCGCGGCACCCGCAGGTGCTGAACGTGCTCCAGTCCTGGGCGGTGGTCGCGTGGAAGCGCGGCGCGCTCGACCTGGCCTGGGAGCGGATCACGCTGTGCGCGGAGACGCGCGCCGGCGTGCTCGGCCCGCGCCACGACAAGACGCTCGAGTCGCGCGCCACGCAGGGCGCCATCGCGCGCGACCGCGGCGAGCTCGAGCGCGCGCGCGACGTCCTGGCCGAGGCCACGGCGGCGATGGAGGACGTGCTCGGCCCCGAGCACCCCGACACGCTGTGGGCCCTGGGAGCGCTGGCCGGCGTCCGCCGCGGCCTCGGTGACCGGCCGGGCCACGACGCGCTGGCCGAGCGGCTGCGCGCCGCGCACCTCGCGCGCGCGGGCCGCGAGGACGCGGACGAGGGCGCGCTGCGCAGGGCCGCGACGTGCCTGCTCGACCTCGAGGGACCGGAGGACGCGGCCCGCGCGCTCGCGCTCGCCGAGCGTCTCTCGCGGCGCGCCGGCGGCAGCCTCGCGGGCGACCAGGAGCTCCTCGCGCGCTGCCTCGCGGCCACCGGCGCGCGCGACG
>CADEGS010000094.1 GCA_902826945.1 uncultured bacterium
CAGCGCGCCGGCGCGCGCCGTGCACGGCGTGGAGCAGGGCGTGCGCGGGCAGGAGCGCGGCGGCGCCGAGGGCGCGCGCGCACTCGTGCGCCACCAGGACGCCGGGCGAGGGCGGCGCGGCGCGGGCGCGCCGGGGCACGGGCGGCGGGTGCGACATCGCGCGGGCGCCATTGCGGCATTTCCGCCCGCGGGGCGCAAGGAGCCTCCGTGCGGGGTGGGGCGCGGCCGCCCGCGGCGTACGATGCGCGGCCGGATGCTCGCGCGCGTCGTCCTCTTCTTCCTCGGGGCCTGGATCCTCTCGCGCGTGCTCGCGCACGTGCCGCTGGTCGGCCCGCTGTTCGCGCGCACGGGCTGGATCGGCATCTGGCTGGCCGCGTTGCTCATCTCCTTCGCGCTGACGCGCCTGGGAGAGCGCGCCGCGGCCGGCCGGCGCGACGGCGCGGAGCTGCGCCGCCTGGCGGCCGTGGACAGCGCGCACAACCACGGCAAGATCGGCACGCTGCTCGCGAGCCGTCGCCGCTGGAGCGCTGCGCTCGTGCACCTCGAGCGCGCCGCGCAGGGCGAGCCCGACGTCGCGGAATGGCAGTACAAGAAGGGCGTGGCCGAGCTCGCGCTGCGCCGGCCGGAGCGCGCGCGCGCCTCGCTCGAGGCGGTCGCCGCGATCGACCCCGAGCACGCCTTCGGCGACGCGCAGCTGCGCCTGGCCGAGGCCGCGCTCGCCTGCGGCGACGCGCAGGCGTCGCTGGCCGCGCTGCAGACGCTCGAGCGCAACCACGGCCCGAGCCCCGAGTCCGCCTTCCGGCGCGCCCGGGCGGCGCGGGCGCTGGGGCGACCCGAGCTCGCGCGCGAAGCGCTGGCCGAGCTCGAGGAGCTGGCCTCGGCCGCGCCGCGCTGGCAGCGCGGCGCGGCCGAGCGCTGGCGCTGGAGGGGGCGGCTGGCCCGCCTCCTCGGCTGAGCGCGTCCGCCCGCGCGCTCAGGGCACGCGGCGGCGGAAGGCGAGGAAGGCGCCCGCGAAGCCGACCAGCGAGACGGCCGCCAGCGGCAGCGCGACGGCGAGATGCAGCGCGCGGTCGTCGTAGGTGCGCAGGTAGTCGTCGATGTCGCTCAGCCGGAAGAGCGAGTAGTGCGTCACCGTGCCGACCATGTAGAGCGCGAACTGCAGCGTGGTGAAGAAGAGCACGCCGAGCGCGATGCGCGTCGGGTTCGAGCCCATGGCCGAGAACAGGAACGTCGTCGAGAAGGTCGCGAGCAGGAAGACCGACTGGTGCGCGGCGCACCAGAGGAGGCCGGCCATGTCCAGCGACTCGCCGACGCGCGCCGCGAAGAGGGGGATCGTGGCGGTGCTGGCGAAGACCGGCAGCGCGGTCGCGAGCGCGCCCGCCAGCCAGCGCTCCGACAGCATGCGCAGCCGCGAGTACGGGCGCGCGAGCCAGATCTCGAGCGTGCCGCGGTGGACCTCGCCGGCCACCGCGCCGGCGGCGAAGAGCACCGCCGCCGCCGTGCCGAGCGTGTTGCAGCCCTTGAAGAACTGCTGGCCGAGGACGTAGCCGGCCAGCCCGTTCTCCTCGAGGTCGCCCAGCATCGCGTGCAGGATCGGGATCGGCGCGGCGATCTCCTGCAGGTGCTCGATGTTGTCGAGGAAGTAGGGCCAGTAGACGACCGCCGTGCCGATCATCACCTCGAGCACGACGAAGTACGCGATCGCGTAGACGAAGAGGCTCCCGCGCAGCCGGTGCATCAGACGCCCTCCGTGCCGTACAGCACGCGGTAGAGCTCGGCCAGGGACAGCTCGCCGTAGACGACCGAGCGCGGCTCGGGCAGGGCCTCGAGCGCGAGCAGCGCGCGCAGCGCGGCGCGCGCGGAGGGGCCGGCGAGCTCGAGCGTCAGCTCGCGCACGCCCGCGGCCAGCGCGCGCGGCGGCGCCAGGCCGGCGGCGGCGAGCGCCGCGCTCACGCGCGCGGCGTCGAGCGGCGCGTCGAAGCGCAGCCGCGCCAGCCGGCCGGCGCGCTCGCGCAGCCCGCGCGCCTGCTCCTCGTCGAGCAGGCGCCCGTCCTTGAGGAACAGCACGCGCTCGCAGGCGCGCTCCACCTCGCCCAGGTGGTGCGACGAGAAGAGCACCGTCACGCCGCGCCGCGCCTCCTCGCGCAGGACGTCGAGCACCTGGCCGCGGCGGGAGGGGTCGAGCCCCTCGGTCGGCTCGTCGAGCACGCGCACGCGCACGTCGGGCGCCATGGCGCTCGCGAACAGGAGCTGGCGCTTCATGCCGTGGCTGTAGCCGCGCACGCGGCGCTCGAGCGGCAGCCCGAGCTCGAGCGCCAGCGCCTCCGCGCGCGCGAAGGCGCCCGCGTCGCGCCCGGCCACGAGCCAGCGCAGCTGGTCGCGGCCGCTGCGCTCGCCGTAGAGCGCGATCTCGCCGGGCATGTACGTCGCGCGGCGGCGGGTCGCGAGCCCGTCGCCGACGAGCGGCGCCCCGTCCACGCGCGCGTCGCCCGCGTCGGGGCGCACCAGCCCGAGCAGCATGCGCAGGAGCGTGCTCTTGCCGCTGCCGTTGGGGCCGAGCAGGCCGGTGATCCCCCCCGGCCCGACGTCGGCGTCGAAGGGGTGCACCGCGGTGCGTGCGCCGAAGCGCCGCGTCAGGCCGCGGATCTCGATCCGGCCGCGGACGGGCGCGCCGCTCACGGCAGCACGCGCGCGTCGCGCAGCACCGGGTAGAGCAGGCGCGCGATGCGCCCGTAGCCCTCGCCGGTCAGGTGGAAGTCGGGCTCGGCGGGCATCGCGAAGGGCTCGCCGCGGAGGTAGGCCTGCACGGCGGCGTCCGCGAAGTAGCGGTCGAGCAGGAAGCCCGGCTCGCCGCCCTCGGCCGGGTCGGCGGGGAAGCGGTCCACGCCGTCGGCGTAGCCCCGCATCCAGCCCAGGAGGTCGATGCCGACGATGCCGAGCTCGGCGCGCAGCCGCTCGGCCCAGCGCGCGAGCGGCAGCACCGGCCAGTCCGGATTGCGCGCGTCGCCCGACCAGGTCATCAGCGGCTGGTTCACCATCGCGAGCGGGATGCCGCGCTCGGCGCACAAGGCGACGAGGCGCTCGAGCGCCGCGCGCGTCGCGCGCTGGTTCTCCTCGCGCACCCAGGCGTAGGGTACCGCGGGATCGAGGAAGGGCTCGGGCCGCGCCGCGAGCAGCTCGGTGTAGCGCCGCGTGAGGAAGCCGTACAGGTGGCTGCGCCAGAGCAGCCGCCGCAGCGCGATCGGCAGCGGCAGGAAGTCGTTGCGCAGGATGCCGAGGTCCTCGTCGAAGAAGAAGCCCGGGCGCTCGAGGTCGTTCGTGTTGAAGTACAGGACGACCAGGTCGGGCGCGAGCTCCAGCCCGTCCTGCTCGAAGGCGCGCAGCTGCTGGTCGGTGTGGTAGCCCGGCACGCCGAGGTTGACCGCGCGCCAGGTGACCGGGCTGCCCGCGGCGCGCTCGCCCTCGCTCGCCAGGCGCGCCAGGTGTCCGACGAGCGTCTGGTCCTCGTCGCACCACATGCCGAAGCAGAACGAGTCGCCGAGCGCCAGGATGCGCTTCTCGTCGGGCGGCTTGGCCGCGGCGAAGTCCTCGCCGCGCGTGCGGTGCGAGGAGACGCGGAAGGTCCAGCCGTCGACGACGGCGCTCGCCCCCGGACGCATGCCGTAGCGGCGCACGTCGTCGGGCAGCTCCTCGAACACGCGCCGGCGCGTCAGCTCGACCCAGCGCGGGCTGCTGCGGTCGGCGCCCCGCGCGCAGGCGCGCTCACGGTCGTGCGCGAGCCGCAGGCCGACCTCCAGCGCGAGGGCGAGCAGCACGACGGTGAGGGCCGAGGCGAGCAGGCCGCGCCGAAGGCGCGCCCCGCGCTGGCGCGCGGAGACGGCCACGGCCACGCGCGCCAGGCCCGGGGCCGGGCCAGGCTCGTGGCCGCCCGCGTCCGGGGCGTGCTGGTGGCCGGCGTGACGGTGCTCGGGCTCCGGCCCCCGCCCGGGCGCGGCGTTCGCGGCCATCGCGGCGAGAATAGGCGCGGCCCGGGGGGGCCGCAAGCGGCGGCGCGCGCGCGGTCAGCCCGCCGCGCTCGTCACCTCGCGGCGCTGGGGCTCGCCCGCGATCGGCTCTCCGGCCGTCATCGGGGCGCGGTCCAGGATGCCGTGGTCGAGCAGGCGCGCCAGGCGCGTGCGCACGTCGGCGATCGGGAGCGCCAGCACGTCGCGCGCGCTCTTGCGCGCGCGCACCGCCTCCACGATGCGCAGGTCGTCCGCGTCGATCTCCTGCACGTCGCCCGAGCGGGCGACGAAGGCCCACGCGCGGGCGGATCCGGGCACCTCCGAGGGGCGGAAGCCGTTGTCGCGCGGGATCGAGAGCGTGTCCCTCTCGAGCGCCGGCCGGATGAACGAGGGCGGCCCCATCGTCCAGCGCGAGCTCAGGCGCCGCGCCGCGGCCGGGTCCTGGCGGGCGTAGAGGAGCGCCGCGCACGACTCGATCAGGTACTGGTCGCTGCGCACGCGGTAGGTGCGGTGGAGGTAGGAGTGGTCCCAGTCGCCGCCGTCGCGCCGGCGGTAGCACGGGTTCCCGAGCTCGTCGTAGTAGATGTCGATCCCGAAGCGGTCGGGGTGCTTGAAGGCCGGCACGTCGTGGCCGAGGCCGAAGGTGCCCACGTAGCCGCCGAAGGCCAGGCGCTCGCGGTTGCGCACCAGGTAGCGCCAGGTCTCGCGCGCGTCGTCCTCGAACTCGGTGGGGAAGCCGATGAAGAAGAACACCCCGACCGCGATCCCGACCTCGCCGAGGCGGTCGAGGATCACGTCGATCATCCCCAGGTCGTTGCCCTTGTCCATCCCGTCCAGCACGCGCTGGACGCCGGACTCGAAGCCGAACTGGAGGTAGCGGCAGCCGCCCTCGGCGAGCGTGCGCACGTACTTCGGGTTCGTGTAGATGTGCTCGAACTTGACCTCCGCGGTCCAGTTCAGCTCGATGCCTTCTTCCTTCGAGCGCTCCGAGATCTCCGTCAGCACGCCGGGCGGCGTGAGCGGGTCCCAGAACATGAAGTTCTTCACGCCCTGGCGCGTGACGATGTCCTTGATGTCCTGCCACACGACCGGCGAGCTGCGGCGGCGGAAGCGCAGCCGGAAGCTCTCGGGGCAGAACGTGCACTTGCCGTAGTAGCAGCCGCGCGAGGTCGTGATGATCGCGATCTTCTCGGGCGCCAGGTACAGGTCGTACTCGATCCCGTCGAAGTCCGGCGTCGGCGGGTCGTCCATGTTGCACATGCGACGGTTCGCCGGCTCGACGATCGCGCCGTCCACGCGCCGGAAGAGGCCCGGGACGTCCGTCACCTCGGCGCCCTGCTCCAGCGCGGAGGCGAGCTCGGGCAGCGCTTCCTCGCCGTCGCCGACCACGGCGTAGTCGATGTAGTCGTAGAAGCGCGGATCCTTGAGCAGCACGTCCTCGGCGTCGGACAGGCCCGTCCCGCCGGCGACGACCTTGCAGCCCGGATAGGTCTCGTGCGCCCAGCGCGCCAGGCTCATGGCGGGCAGGATCTGCGTCGAGAACGGGATCGTGATCGCGAACAGGCCCGGACCGAAGGCGTCCAGCCGCGGGCGGATCAGGACGTCGTAGCTCTCGAGCCACTTGTCGTAGCCGCGCGCCTCGAGGTGACCGAAGAGGTCGCGCGCGAAGTCCTTGTTGCGCGGGTCGAAGCGCGGCCGGATGATCGAGAGCAGCTCGACCGCCGCGTTGATGCGCCCCCAGGCGGCGCGCAGGCGCGCGGGCTCGAAGTAGGCGTCGGGATCGCGCAGGTCGCGAGCCGCCTGCTCGGCGCCGAACACGACCTCGCGCGGGATGGTGAGCAGGCGCTCGAAGCCGGCCCGGCGGGCCGGGTCGGCCGAGGCGGCGTAGTCGTAGAACTGCTGCAGGCTCTCGGGCCGGATCAGCCAGTGGAACCCGATCACGGCCAGGTCCAGCGTCAGGGCCTCGTGTCCGCGCTCGCGCACGCAGGCCTGCAGGAGCGGCAGCGAGCCGAAGGGCGCCGTCGGGACCGTCAGGTCGGGCGGGTAGCAGAGGGCGATTCTCATGGAGTTCCGGCGCGGTTGCTCGGCGAGGGGGAAGGAAATGCCCGGGTCCGGCCGGGCCATGACGGGACCCCGGGCTTCGCGCTCGCTGCGGGCAAGTGTATCCCAGGATCGGCCATCGGGGGAACCCGGGCGGAGGGAGTCCTCTTCCGGGCCGCGCGTCGCGGCATTCCTTGCAAGGCCCGTGCGGCGCACCGGCGCTGGACCCGGCCGGGCGTAGGGTCAGAATCTCTTGATGGTCGAGCCGCGGGTGGTGCGCGAGCTGAAGCGCGACGCGCTGGGGCGCGTCGAGCTCGTGGACGGTCCGGGCGGGCCGGCGGTGCGGCGCGTCGCGTGCGGCGGGCGGATCCCGGGCACGCGCTGGCTGGCGCGGCTGCTCCTGGCGCGCGAGCGGCGCGCCCTCGAGGCGCTGCGCGGCGTGGGGGGCGTGGCGCGGCTGCTGGAGGCGCGCGAGGCGGAGGGCTACGCGCGCGCCCCCTCGCTCGCTCCGGCGGACGGCGTGCCGCGCCCGCGCGACGTGCTCCTGCGCTCGTGGCTCGCGGGCGAGCCCCTGTGGCAGGCGCGCGAGCTGCCGCAGGACTTCTTCGAGCGCCTGGCGGAGCTCGTGCGGGCCCTGC
The DNA here is from genome assembly GCA_902826945.1 of uncultured bacterium. The sequence continues at coordinate 6,683 of CADEGS010000094.1, forward strand.
ACGCGCGCGGCGTGTGCCACAACGACCTGCACAAGGAGCCCAACGTGCTGGTCGGTGCCGACGGCCGACCGGCCCTGGTGGACTTCCAGCTCGCGAGCCTCCACGCGCGCCGCGGCCGGCGCTTCGCGACGCGCGCGCGCGAGGACCTGCGCCACGTGCAGAAGCACGAGCGCCGCTACCGCACCGAGGGCGGCCGGCTCGCCGCCGCGCACCTCGCCCCCGAGGCTCGGCGCTCGGCCGCGGCGGCGCTCTGGCGCGTGGCGGTCAAGCCGCTCTACAACCTCGTCACGCGCCGCCTGCTGCGCACGCGCGACGGCGAGCCGCGCCGGCCGTCGCAGGGCCCCTGGCCGCGCTGGGGGCCGCCGGTCGGGGCGTAGGCCCGACCCTAGGCGCCGAGCAGGTTGCGCGCCCAGGCGCGGCCGTGCTCGCTGCGCAGCGCCTCGGGGTGGAACTGCACGCTCTCCAGCGCGAGCGAGGCGTGGCGCAGGCCCATCACGTCGCCGTGCTCGTCGCGCGCGCTGACGCGGAGCTCGGCCGGCAGGCCCTGCTCGAGGACGACCAGCGAGTGGTACACGCACGCGCGCAGCGGGCTCGCCAGGCCCGCGAAGAGCCCGCGCCCGTCGTGGCGCACCTGCGCCACGCCGCCGTGGCGCAGCGCGCGCGCGCGGGCGATGCGCGCGCCGAAGGCGTGCCCCAGCACCTGGTGGCCGAGGCACACGCCGAACACCGGCAGCCGGCCCGCGAGCTCGCGCACGAGCTCCAGGGCGGGGACGGCCTGCTCGGGCCCGCCGGGGCCGGGGCCGATCACGACCCGCTCGGGAGCGAGCGCGCGCACCGCGGCGGGCGTGAGGTCGCGCGCGCGCTCGACCCGCACGGCGGCCCCGAGCCCGAGGAAGAGCTGGGCCAGGTTGAACGTGAAGGAGTCGCGGTTGTCGACCAGGAGCAGCATCGTCCCCGGCAAGAGACCCCGGCGCGGCGGGCAGCGCAAGGGGCGCCGCGCGCGCCGCCGCTCGGCACCCGGCCCCGGGGGCGGGTCGCGGTCGTGGCGATTGCATCGGCGCGCCGCGGGCGCCTATGGTCTCGCGCCATGGACATCGTGATCGTCGGTGCCGGCGAGGTGGGCTTCCACCTGGCCGACATCCTCTCGCGCGAGCAGCACCGCGTCTCGGTGATCGACGCCGACCCGGCACAGTGCGCGCGCATCCAGGAGTCGCTCGACGCGCAGGTCCTGGTCGGCGACGGCACGCGCGTCGAGACCCTGACCCAGGCGGGCGCCTCGAAGGCCGACCTCCTGGTCGCGGTCACCCAGAGCGACGAGGCGAACATGCTCGCCTGCCTGCTGGGGCGCAACCTGGGCGCGCGGCGCGTGATCCTGCGCCTGAAGGACATCACGCGCCTGACGGGCTACCGCTACTTCTACAAGCAGGCGCTGGGCTTCGACGTCGTGCTCTCGACCGACGAGCTGGCGGCCGAGGAGATCATCGGCACCGTGCGCCAGCACCGCGCGCTGGAGGTCGAGTCCTTCGCCGACGGCCGCGTGCAGCTGCGCCGGCTGCGCATCAAGGACGAGGGCGAGCTGACGTCCGAGACGCTCTCGCAGCTGCGCCTTCCCAAGGGACTCCTGATCGTGGCGGTGGCGCGCAAGGAGCAGTTCTTCCTGCCGACCGGCGACGACCGTCTGGCGGTCGAGGACCAGGTCTACCTGCTCGGCCGCGGGCCGGACCTGGACCAGTTCGAGCTCCTGGCCGGCGCGCCCAAGCTGGGCCGGCGCAGCGTGGTCATCATGGGCGGCGGCGGGGTCGGCACGCAGATCGCGCGCCGGCTGCAGGAGGTGCCGGGCGTCTCGATCCGCATCATGGAGCGCTCCGCCGAGCGCGCGCGCGAGATCGCGCACGAGTTCTCCTCGGCGGTCATGGTCCTGGTGGGCGACTCGACCGACCTCGACCTCCTGATGGAGGAGCGCATCGGCGAGGCCAACGTCTTCATCGCCACCACGGCGGACGACGAGAACAACATGGTCGCCTGCCAGCTCGCGCGCTCGCTGGGGGTCGAGCGCACCGTGGCGCTGGTCAACAAGGCCTCCTACCGCCAGATCTACGACCTGCTCGGCGTCGATCGCGCGATCTCGCCGCGCATCCTGTGCGCCAACCACATCCTGCGCTTCGTGCGCTCGCGCTCGGTCTCCTCGGTGGCGGTCATCGCCGACGGGCGCGCCGAGGTGATCGAGCTCGTCGCGCACCTGGAAGGCCGCTCCGAGCGCAAGGTGCGCAGCCTGGGCCTGCCGCGCGGCACGGTCCTGGGCGCCATCGTGCGCAGCGGAGAGGTGATCATCCCCGGCGGCGACACGGTCGTGCGCAGCGGCGACCAGGTGATCCTGTTCACGCTGCCCGAGAACGTCCCCGAGGTGGACGCGATCTTCCGCGTCCCCGAGAACTACCGCGCGGGCACGGCATGAACCTGCGCGCCGTCGGCTGGCTCCTGGGGTGCGTGCTGCTCCTCATGGCCGCCTTCATGCTCGTGCCGGCCGCGGTCTCCGCCTGGTACGGGGAGCGCGAGCCCTTCGAGGGCTGCATGTGGAGCGCCGTCGTGTGCGCCGCGCTGGGCGGCATCCCCACCGTCGCCTGGCGCACGGCGGCCGTGAAGAGCGAGGGGCGCGTGGACTTCTTCCGCCGCGAGGGCCTGGCGGCGGTCGGGCTGGCCTGGCTCGTCGGCTGCGCCGCGGGCGGCCTGCCGTTCCTCTTCTCCGGCGTCATGTCGTCGCCGGTGGACGCGTTCTTCGAGTCCACCTCCGGCTTCACGACCACAGGCTCGACGATCCTCGGCGGGCGCGTGCTCGACGACCTGCCGATGGGCATCGCCTTCTGGCGCGCCTTCTCGCACTGGCTGGGCGGCATCGGGATCGTGCTCGTGTTCGTGGTGCTCTTCCCGGCCGGCGGGCGCAGCCTGTTCCGCTCCGAGGTGCCGGGCATCAGCCGCGAGGCCGTGCAGCACCGCGTGCGCGACAGCGCGCTGGGCCTGGTGCGCGCCTACGTCGGGCTGACGCTGGCCGAGATCGTGCTCCTGTGGCTGGCGGGCATGCGCTCGTTCGAGCACCCGCTCTTCGAGTGCGTCGTGCACTCGTTCGCGACGATCGCCACCGGCGGCTTCTCGAGCCACTCGACCAGCGTGGCCTTCTTCGGCTCGTGGAAGGTCGAGCTCGTGATCGTCGTGTTCATGTTCGCGTCCGGCATCAACTTCTTCGTCTACGACACCTTCCTGCGCCACGGCGTGCGGCGCGCCTGGCTGGTGGCCAGCCGCTCGACCGAGGTGCGCCTGTACACGGCGCTGGGTCTGGGGGCCACGGCGGCGATCGCGCTGGTGCTGTGGTTCTGGGGCGGGAGCAACGGCGATCCCGCCAGCGCGCTGCCCGACTACTCGCGCCTGGGCCAGTGCCTGCGCGACAGCCTGTTCTCGGTCGTCTCGATGCAGTCCTGCACCGGCTTCGCGACCGCGGACTTCGACCGCTGGCCCGACTTCTGCCGGCTGCTCGTCATCGTCGTGATGGCCTTCGGCGCGTGCGCCGGCTCGACCGGCGGCGGCATCAAGGTGATCCGCCTGGTGATCCTGGCGCGCACGGCGCTGGCCGGGATCCAGCGCTTCTCGCGCCCGCGCGCGATCCACTCCGTGCGCGCCGACGGCGAGAGCGTGGACGACGCGACCGTCGGCATGGTGATGGCCTACTGCGGCCTGTGGTTCCTGGTCTTCCTGATCGGGACGCTGATGCTGTCCGGCATGGGCATGCACCCCGCGGGCGCGAACCAGAGCCAGGTGCTGATCACCGCCGCGAGCGGCGTGATCGCCTCGCTGAACAACGCCGGCCCGGGCCTCGGAGCGCTCGGCCCGAGCTGCGACTACTCGTTCCTGCCCGACGCGGGCAAGCTGCTCCTGTCGTTCCTGATGATCCTGGGGCGCCTGGAGTTCTACGCCGTCGTCGTGCTGTTCGTGCCGCGCTTCTGGAGGCACTGAGCGGCGCGGCCGCGGGGCCGCGGCCAGATCCCCGTCGGCGCAGGCGCGAGCGCCCCGCATCCCTCACCAGCTCACGAGCGAGATCGTCGTGGGGTGGCGAGGGATGCGGCTAGAACAGGTCCTCGCGATACACCCAGCGCGGCGGCGTGGGCCCGTGCTTCTGCCGCAGCACGACGCGCCACAGCTCGTCCGGCCCGACCACGGTCACGAACTCGCGGCGCTCGCCCTCGGTCTCGAGCAGGAGCCGCCCCGACACCAGCCCGAGCAGCCTGCGGCTCCCCGCCGGCCCCACGAACACGCCGGCGCCGACCTGGTCGTCCTCGAGGTCGCGCAGCCCGTCGGTCAGGCGCAACAAGAGCCCCGAGACCCGCGGGTGGGTGGCGACCTCGCTCTCCTCCTCCCAGACGTCCGCGCCGCGCCGGCCGCGCACGAGCACCTCGGTCCCGCGCCCCGGGCGCTCGAAGGTGATCGGCACGGCGGCCAGCCGGATCTCCGCGCGCGCCGCGTACAGGCCGCCGCCCTCGTCCTCGATCGGCCCGCTCTCCCAGCTCGGCCCGTCGGCGAACCACGCCGTCAGGTCGGCCTGCCCGCTCTGGGCTCCGCGGCCGAGGAACAGGACGCCGTACTCGGTGGACACGCCGAGCTCGTTGCCACCCGCCGTGCGCACGAGCACCGTCGGGTCCCCCGGGGACGGCCGCGCGGACGGGCCGAGGCAGCCGGCGCCGGCGAGCGGGGCGAGGGCGAGGAGCACGACGCGCGGAAACCGGCTCGGCATGCGGACATCATCGTCGCGGGCGGGCGGCAAGCAACAGCGGCGGTCGGGCACGCCCCAGGGTTGCGGGGGGGGAAAAGCCCTCCGTCCCAAACGCTCCCAGCGGCCGGCCCGTAGGGATGCCCGTGTCTGGTGCTCCGGGGGGCGCACCCGCGCGTCCCCCTCGACGCTCTGCCAAGGTGCCGAAGCATGGGATCCCGCCTCCTCCCCGTCCTCCTGTTCGCCATCGCCTGCGCGGCCGGCAGCCTGTACTGGATGTCTCGGGGAGAGGAAGGGGAGGCGCGCGAGGCCTCGCGCGGCGCCCCGGCGCCCGAGCGCGTGGCCGAGGCGGGGCCGACGGCGCTCCTGGAGCGACCGGAGGAGCGAGCGACGGTGGGCGGCTCGGGCGCTCCCGGCGCGGCGCGCACCAGCGTCGCGGCACCCCCCGAGCCCGATCCCGCCCCGAGCGCGCGCGCCGGCGGACCGCGGGTCACCGGGCGCGTGCTCGACCAGGACGGCGCGCCGATCGAGGGCGCCCAGGTGCTGGCGACGAACGATCCCGCCGGTCTGTTCGTCGGCCTGGCCCGGGACCGCCAGAGCGTCCGGACGGACGCCCAGGGGCGCTTCGAGCTGGCCGGGATGTCCTACGGATCGGCGCTCTTCGAGGTCCGCGCCGCGGGGTACGCGCCCTTCCACGACGACGACGTGGCGCTGCCGTCGGGCGCCGCCGAGATCGCGCTCGATCCCTTCCGCCTGAGCCAGGGCGCGCTGCTCTCCGGTCGGGTGGTGGACGCCGCCGGCGTGCCGGTGCCCGGGGCGCGCCTGAAGGTCCTCGAGGAGAGGGCGCGCGGCTTCGAGGTGCTGGTGCTCGGCGCCGAGCGCGAGCCCGACGCGATCGCGGGCGACGACGGCTCCTTCCGCATCGACCGGCTGGCGGTCGGCAAGTGGAAGGTGCGCGTCGCGAGCGAGGAGCACCCCGCGCGCACGTTCGAGGGCATGACCGAGCGCCCGGGCCAGCAGGTCGGCGGGCTCGAGCTGCGCCTGGGCGACGGGGCGACGATCGCCGGCCGCCTGGTCGGCGCGCCGATCGAGGAGGCCGACGGGCTGTTCGTCAGCGCGCGCGCCGCGCGCGGCGGCGACCTGGAGAGCCTGGCCTCCCTGGGGGAGACGCGCACCGCCGCGGTCGGCGCGGACGGCGCCTTCGAGCTGCACGGCCTGCTGCCCGACACCGACTACCTGGTCGAGGCGCGCTCGCAGGACCCGGACTCCTTCGCGCTCTTCGGCGGCCGCGCGCGCTCCGACCAGGTGCGCGCGCGCTCGGGCGAGCGCGGCGTCCAGCTGCGCTACCAGGAGGAGGCCACCGTCGCGTTCCGCGTGCTCGACGCGCGCACGCGCGAGCCGATCACCGAGTACGACGTGACCTACGGCCTCGACATCCTGCAGCCCCTGCGCGACGACGACGGCCGCGCGCTGCGGCAGCACCCCGACGGCTACGCGCGCCTCGACCGGCTGCGCATGCGCACGCAGGAGCAGCGCCTGAAGCTCGCGATCCGCGCCGCGGGCTACCGCGACTTCCGTCGCGACGACATCGCCGTGCCGGAGGGCGACCTGCTCGACCTGGGCCGCATCTTCCTCGAGCCGGTGGCGCTCTTGAGCGTGCGCGTGACCGACGCGAAGACCGGCGCGCCGGTGGTCGGCGCGCGCGTCTCGCTGGCCGAGGTGCAGCGCTCCGGCACCACGGTCGAGCACCGCATCTCGATCGGCGGGGACGAGGACGGCGGCCACGTCGTCGGCGACGACCCGAGCGCCCGCACCGACGCGTCGGGGCTGGCGCGCCTGAGCGCGCCCGAGGGCGAGGAGCGCACGCTGCGCGTGCAGGCGCCGGGGTTCGCGGGCTACGCCTCGGATCCGCTCTTCTTCCCGCCGGGCGAGGACGTCGAGCACGCCGTGCGGCTGGGGCCGGGCGGCTCGGTGCTCGTGCGCGCGCTGCGCTCCGACGGGACGCCGCTCGCCGGGGCGCGCGTCGAGCACCGCGCGCCGGCCGACCTGGCGGGGGGGGCGCTGCTCCTGAGCGGGGCGGAGATGCGCGACGCGCTCAGCGACGCGAACGGCGAGCTGCGCTTCCAGAACCTCGAGACGGGGACGCACGCCTTCCGCCTGCAGGAGGACGGCGGGCCCGGGGGCGTCTTCGCCGCCGAGGGCTCGTTCCAGATCGTCGGCCTGCCCGACGCGGGCGAGGACGACTGGTCGCGCATCGAGGTCGTCGAGGCGGAGGAGGGCGTGCTGGAGCTCGTCGCCAGCCCGCGCGGCTCGCTCGCGGGCCAGGTGAGCGAGGCCGGCGCGCCGCTCGCGGGCGCGAGCCTGAAGCTGGTGGACGCCGAGAAGGCCTCGGGCCCGCTGGCCGGGCTCGCCCTGCCCGGCATGGACTCCGGGCCGCGCGCGCGCACCGACGGCCGCGGACGCTACCTGCTCGAGGACGTCAAGGTCGGCCGCTACGTGCTGCGCGTCGAGCACCCGGGCCGGCACATGCCCGAGGAGCTGTCGCTGACCGTGCGCGAGGGCGAGAACCGCTTCGACGTCGATCTGGCCGTGACGATCGTCGAGGGGCGCGTGACCGGCGCGGACGGAAAGCCCCTGGCGGGCCTGCGCGTGAGCGCCGCCAAGGCCGAGCCGGCCGGCCGGGCGGTGCGCTTCATGATGATCATGGACACCGACGGCGGCGACACGGTCGTCAGCGGCGGCGAGGACCTGGGCGCGCAGCGCGCGCTGACCGACGAGGACGGGCGCTACTCGCTGCGCGGCGTGACGAGCGGCGTGGACCTGGTCGTCAAGGCCGGGGGCGACGAGGTCCAGGACGGCTCGTCAGAGAAGGTCCGGCTCGCGCCCGGCGAGGTGCGTCGCGGCCTCGACGTGCGCTGCGAGCCGGCCGGCTCGATCGAGGTGCAGGCGCTGCTCGCGGACGGCGCGCCGGCGCGCTTCTGCACGGTGCGCGGCGAGTTCCAGGGCGAGGACCGGAGCGTCTCGCCCGAGTTCGCCTTCCTCGAGTCGGGCACGACCACGCTGCGCGGTCTGCGGCCGGGGCCGTGGCGCCTCACCGTCGACCGCCAGGGCGGTCCGGGGTCGGGCGGCGGCTCGGGCGGCACGCAGCGCACGGTCCAGGTCGTGGCGGGCGAGACCGCGCACGAGACGGTGCAGCTCGACTGACCGCGAGCCCGTGGTGGGCCGCCGGGCGCGCGGGACGTAGTCTCTGCGCGTGCGCTACCGTGCCCTCGTCCTCGACGTCGACGGGACCCTGCTCGACGACGCCGGCCGCCTGCCCGAGCGGACGCTCGCCAGCCTGCGCGCGGCCGCGCGCCGCGGCGCGCGGATCATGCTGGCGACCGGGCGCTCCGAGCTCGGCGCGCTGCCGATCCTGCGCCTGCTCGGCTTCGACTCGCCGGCGGTGGTCTTCAACGGCGGCGGCGTCTTCTGCCCGGTCGAGGAGCGCATGCTCGAGCACAAGCTGCTGAGCGACGCCGTCGTGCGCCACGCGCTCGACTTCGCCGTCCGCGAGGACCTGATGCTGATGGTCTCGCAGCTCGGCCGGAAGTTCGTCAGCCCGCCGCGCGACGAGCACGAGCGGCGCGCGGTGGCCGCCCTCGAGGCGCTGCACGTGGTGGAGCGGCACGAGCTGCCCACGGCCGAGCTCCTGCGCGCGACCGTCTTCTCGGCGCGCCACGGCGACGCCGACGCGCTCGCGCTGCGCTTCGCCGCGCCGCTGGCGGACGCCGCCTACGCCACCTGGTTCCCGCTGGCGATGCTGGCGGACCAGCGCGGCAGCGCGCTGCACGTCGTGGACCTGCAGCCGCGCTGCGAGGGCAAGCGCGAGGCGCTGCGCGTGCTGGCCGAGCGCTACGGGATCGCGGCCGAGGAGGCGGTCTGCGTCGGCGACGCGTCGAACGACGTGCCGATGCTCGAGGCCGCCGGGCTCGGCGTGGCGATGGCGAACGGCATGCCGAGCGCGCTGGCCGCCGCCGACCGCGTGATCGGCGACAACAACTCGGGCGCGCTGGCGGACCTCGTGGACGAGCTCTTCTGAGCTCCTCTCAGAGCCCGGGAAAGAATCCTGCGTGGCTCCCGGTGCCGTCTGGCTTCGTCCTGGCAAGGCGCGCCGACGACGCGTCTTCACGGCAAGACTCGGAGGAGGCGCAACGCCGCCAGGGCGGAGCCAGACGGTGCTGGGGGCCGCGCAGGATTCTTTCTCAGGCGCTCACAGTGTGAGCAGGAATCGTTCGGCGGGCGGGAGGCTGCGGTGGGCGGCCGA
>CADEGS010000095.1 GCA_902826945.1 uncultured bacterium
TGAAGACGATCCGCTCCTCGAGCAGCCGGGAGTAGATGTCCATCGAGCGCTCGCCACGCCCTGTGCGCTCGATGACGTAGGGGATGATCATGTTCGTGCTCATGGTCTGCTGCGCTCGGACGCGGGGTCGCTGGGCGCGTCGTCCGCCCCCCGCAGGGCGGGCGCGCGTCGCTCCGGGTGGGTCTCTAACCTATCGGCCGGACCCCTTCAACGAGGGCCGGGGGCCGGGCCTCAGCGGATATCGGCAGACTCCCGCAGGAAGCTGCGCACCTTGCGCTCGAGGAGCTCGAGGGCGAGCTGCTGGAGCAGCCCCTCCTCCCGGTAATACTTTCGGACGTCGTCCAGCGGCACGCGGTTGCGCTGCGCGATCTGCTCGAACTCGGCGGCGAAGTCCTCCGCCCGCACGGTCAGCTCGTGCTTCTTTGCGACTTCCTCCATGAGGTAGACCGCGCGCAGCGCCTTCTCGGAGCTCTGCCGCAGCTCGGGCTGCTCCTGGGCCAGGCGCTCCTCGAGCGCTTCTTCGGCCAGGCCCTGCTGGGTCAGGCTCGCCCGCAGCTCCTCGGCGCGCGCGGCGACCTGGTTCACGACGAGCGCCTCGGGCAGCTCCATCGGGTGCGCCTCGAGCAGCTGCTCGAGCAGCGCGGTCTCGATGCGCGTGCGCTCCTGCGCCTCGCGCGCCTCCTGCATGCGCTCGCGCACCTTGGCCTCGAGCGCGGCGCGGTCGGGCACCTCGAGCGACTCGCACAGCTCCTCGTCGGTGGCGACGCGGATCGCGAAGGCCTCCTTCACCTCGACCACGCAGGCGCCCTGCTTGCCGCGCGCGGCCTCCTCGGGGAAGTCGTCGGGGATCGTCAGCGGGAAGCGGCGCTCGTCGCCGGCCTTGGCGCCGACGAGCGCGGCCTTGAAGGCCTCGGCCTCGACCCCCGGCGGCGGCGCCTGCGGCGAGAGGCGCAGCCCCTCGCGCTCGAGCGCGGGCTCCTCCTCGCCGTCCACGACGTACGAGAGCCGCGCGAGCGCCATGCCGTCCTCGGGGAGCCCCGCGTCGCCGGCCGGCTCGGTGCGCGCCTGCTGGCGCCGTACCTCCTCGAGCGTGCGCGCCACGTCCTCGTCGGAGACCTCCGTCGGCTGGCGCTCGACGGACAGCCCCACGACCTGGCCCAGCTCGATCGTGGGGCGCAGGACGACCTCGAAGGCGTGCTCGAAGCCCTCGGCGGGCGAGGCGCGGATCGCGTCCACGTCCACGCGCGGCTGGAGCGCGGGGCGCAGGTCGTGGTGCTTCACCGCGTCGTCGAAGGCGTGGTTCAGGAAGTGCTGCACGACGTCGCGATCGACGGCGCTGCCGAACTCCTTCTCGAGCATCGAGAGCGGCGTCTTGCCCGGCCGGAAGCCCTTGCGCCGCGTGCGGCGGGCCATGTGCTCGAGCGCGCTCCTGCGGCTCTTCCGGAACTCCTCCGGGCTGACCTTCAGCGAGATGCGCGCCTGGCAGGGGCCGGTGCGCTCGACCTGGATGTCGAAGCCTTCGTGGGCGTGGTCGTGGGCCATGGGGCGGGGAGCTCGGTGAGGTGCGGAGCGAGGGCCGAGCGGCCGGGAGCGGGCTCCGCCGGGGCGCGCGGGCACGGCCGCGACGGGCGGGCGCGCTGCGAATCGCGCACTCTAGCGGTGCGCCGCGGCCAGCGTCCAGAGCGCGGCGGGCCGCCGCCCGGAGCGCGCGGCGGGCCGCTCGGCTACCCTCTGCGGGCGCGCCGCGGCGCGCGCGACCCCCCTTGAACCTCACCCTGCGCACGCTCGAGGCGGCCGAGCTCCGCGCCGCCGAGGCGCTCCTCGACGAGGCCCTGGCGGAGTCGGCCGAGGCGCTGGGCGACGAGCCGCCGCGGCCGGGCACGGCGCGCGCGCTCCTCGAGCGCTGCGCCGGCCGCCCGGAGACCCTGGTGCTGGCGGCGCTCGAGCCCGGCCGGGCCGAGCCGCGCGGGCTGTGCGCGACGGTGCCGCTCGAGGACCCGCTCGGCGGCGCGGCGCTGCCGCTGCTCGCGCTCCTGTGGGTCGATCCGGCGCTGCGCCAGCGCGGCATCGCGCGCGGGCTCGTGGCCGAGGCGGCGCGCCTGCTCGGCGCGCGCGGGCTGCGCGCGCTCGCCGCGCGCGCCGGCCACAACGACGACGCGCTGGTCTCGATGGGCGAGCGCTGGGGCTTCGTGCGCCGCTGGGAGCTGCTCCTGCGCGAGGGATGAGCGCGCCCTCGGTCCTCGTGCTGACCGGCGCGGGCGTCTCGGCCGACAGCGGCCTCGCGACCTTCCGCGACGCGGGCGGCCTGTGGGAGGGGCACGCCGTCGAGGACGTCGCGACGCCCGCGGGCTGGCGGCGCGACCCGCGCCTGGTGTGGCGCTTCTACCAGATGCGGCGCGCGGCGCTCGCGCACGCCCGGCCGAACGCCGCGCACCGCGCGCTGGCCGCGTTCGAGCGCGCGCTGGAGCGCGCCGGCCTGGGCTTCACGCTGGTCACGCAGAACGTGGACGACCTGCACGAGCGCGCCGGCTCGCGGCCGCTGCACATGCACGGCTCGCTGGCGCGGCTCGCCTGCGAGGAATGCGCCGGCACGCTCGAGGACCGCGCGCGCGTCGATCCCGAGCGCTTCCTCGCCTGCCCGACGTGCGGCCACGAGCCGCTGCGCCCCGACGTCGTGTGGTTCGGCGAGATCCCGCGCTTCCTCGACGCGATCGACGCGGCGCTCGAGCGCTGCACGCACTTCCTCGCCCTCGGCACGAGCGGCCAGGTGTGGCCGGCCGCCGCGCTCCTCGGCCGCGCCAGGGCGCGCGGCGCGCGCACGCTGGTGAGCGCGCTCGAGCGCCCCGAGAACCTCGCGCGCGGCGACGCGTTCCACCCCGGGCGCGCCGCGGAGGTGGTGCCCGGCCTGCTCGAGCGGCTGCGAGAGGAGCTCGGCCTCCCCGCGACCGCCGAGGAGCCCTAGCGGCCCGGCCGGCGCCGCGTATCCTGCCGCGCGCATGGCGCTTCTGACGCTCGACGGCGTGGCCAAGGGCCACGACGCGCGCCGCCCGCTCTTCCAGGACGTCTCGCTCGTCGTCGGCGAGGGCGAGCGCGTCGGGCTGATCGGGCCCAACGGCTCGGGCAAGTCGACCCTGCTGCGCATCCTCGCCGGCACCCTCGAGCCCGACGCAGGCACGCGCGTCCTGCGCCGCGGCGTGCGCGTCGGCTGGCTCGAGCAGGAGCCCGTGCTCCCGCCCGCGGAGAGCGTGCGCGCGGTCGTGCGCGCCGGGATGGAGGGGCGCGAAGAGCTCCTCGCCGCGCTCGAGCGGCTGCACGGGGAGCTCGCCGCGCCGGGCCTCGCGGGCGACGCGCTGGAGCGCCTGCTGCGGCGCCAGGCGCGGCTGCAGGCGGAGCTCGACGCGCTCGGCGGCCACGACGTCGAGCACAAGGTCGAGGCCACGCTGCGCGCGCTGGGCCTCTCCGATCCCGACGCGCGCGCGGGCTCGCTCTCGGGCGGCGAGGCGCGCCGCGCGGCGCTGGCGCGGCTTCTGATCGGCGCGCCGGACCTGCTGCTGCTCGACGAGCCGACGAACCACCTCGACGCCTTCGTGATCGCCTGGCTCGAGGAGCGCCTGGCGGAGCTCGCCGTGCCGCTGGTGCTCGTCACGCACGACCGCTACCTGCTCGACCGCGTGTGCGACCGCATCGTCGAGCTCGAGCGCGGGCGCGCGATCGCGACCGCCGGCGGCTACGGGCGCTACCTCGAGGAGCGCGCCGCGCGGCTCGAGGCCGAGGCGCGCGCCGAGCGCTCGCGCCTGAACCTCCTGCGGCGCGAGACGGCCTGGATGCGCCGCGGGCCGCCGGCGCGCACGACCAAGGCCAAGGCGCGCATCGCGCGCCACGCCGAGCTCGTGGCCGCCGCGCCCGCGCCGCCCGCGGCCGAGCTCGAGCTCGCCTTCCCGCCCGGACCGCGCCTGGGCGAGAAGGTCGTGCGGCTGCGCGGCGTGGCGCTCGCGCGCGGCGGACGCGCCCTCTTCCGCGGGCTCGACCTCGAGCTCGCGCGCGGCATGCGCCTGGGCGTGACGGGGCCGAACGGCGCCGGCAAGACGACGCTCCTGCGCCTCTTGCAGGGCGAGCTCGCGCCCGACGCGGGCGCGGTCGAGCGCGGCGAGACGGTGCGCTTCGCGGGCGTGGACCAGGAGCGCTCCGACCTCGACCCGACGCGAACCGTCGTGGCCGAGGTGGCCGGCAAGAGCGACCACGTCGAGGTCGCCGGGCGGCGCGTGCACGTGGCGGGCTTCCTCGACCGCTTCCTGTTCCCCGGTCCCGCGATGCACCAGCTCGTCGGCGAGCTCTCCGGCGGCGAGCGCGCGCGCGTGCTGCTCGCCAAGCTCTTCCTCTCGGGCGGCAACGTGCTCGTGCTCGACGAGCCGACGAACGACCTCGACCTCGCGACGCTGCGCGCGCTGGAGGAGGCGCTGGTCGCCTTCGAGGGCTCGGTCGTGCTCGTCAGCCACGACCGCTGGTTCCTCGACCGCGTCGCGACGCACGTCCTGTGGCTCGACGGCAAGGGCGGCGCCGAGCTGCACGCGGGCGGCGCGAGCGCGCTGCTCGAGCGCCTGGCGGAGCGCGCGGCCTCGGCGGCGCCGGAGGTCGCGCGCCCCGCCGCGCGGCGCGTGCAGGAAGCGCCGCGGGAGGCTGCGGCCGCGCCGAGCGCGCGCAAGAAGCTCGCGCCGTGGGAGGAGCGCGAGCTCGAGGAGCTGACCGAGCGCGTGAGCGCGCTCGAGGGGCGCGCGGCGGACGCCGACCGCCGGCTGGCCGATCCCGCCACCTGGTCGGGCGACCCGCGCGCCGCGCAGGAGCTGCAGCGCGAGCGCGCCGCCCTGGCGGCCGAGCTCGAGCACGCGCTCGCGCGCTGGGAGGCGCTGGCCGAGCGCGCCGGCTGAGGCTCGCGCGCGGGCCCGGTCCGGAATTCCCCCCGGAACGCCCGGGCCTCGCGGGCCGCGGTAGCATCCATCTCGCGTCGAGGCTTCCCCGTCCTTCTCGCCCCTTGCCTCCAAAGCACGCCATGGATGCCAAGCCGGCCCTCGCTCTCCTGCTCGTCCCGCTCCTCTCTCCCGCCGCCCTCGCGCAGGTGGTCGAGTCCTCCTTCCTCGGCGGGCCCTTCGGATGGGGAAGGTCGGTCGCCCTGCTCGGCGACCTCGACGGCGACGGTCACGTCGATCTCGCGCTCGGTCACGGGTTGCCGGCGAGCACGGGCTTCGTCTCCGTCCTGCTGCTCGACGGCGGCGGTCAGGTGGCGTCGAGCGTGCAGATCGGGAACGGAACGGGCGGCTTCACCGGCGCGCTCGACGGCAGCGACCAGTTCGGCGTCTCCCTCGCCTCGCTCGGCGATCTGGACGGGGACGGCCGTCCCGAGCTGGCGGTGGGAGCGCCGGGCGACGACGACGCGGGCGTGGACGCGGGGGCGGTCTGGATCCTCGAGCTCGCCGCGGACGGGAGCGTCCAGTCGCAGCACAAGATCGCCTCGGGGCAGGGAGGATTCGCCGGCCTCCCCGCGTACACCAGCTTCGGCACCGCGCTGGCGGCCGGGCGCGACCTCGACGGGGACGGGCTCGGGGACCTGGCGGTGGGCGTGGGATCGCCCTTCTCCAGCACCGTCGAGGGCGAGGTGTGGCTGCTCTCGCTCGACACCGACGCGAGCGTCCAGGCCAGCCACCGGATCGGCGCGGGGGCCGGCGGCTTCGGCGGCTCACTCCAGCCCGGCGACCGGTTCGGCGCGGCGCTGGCGATGCCGGGAGACCTCGACGGCGACGGCAACCAGGACCTGGCGGTCGGGATCCCAGGACTGGCCGGCCTCCCCGGCAGCCCCCCCGGCGGCTTCTGGCTGCTCCTGCTGGATGGATCCGGAGGGGTCGCCCAGGAGCATCTGGTCCGCAGCAGGCCGTTCCGCCCCTTCGGGAACGCCCTGGTCCCGCTCGGCGATCTCGACGGCAACGGCACGACCGACTTCCTGACGAGTCACGAGCTGGCCGAGTCCAACGAGCTCCGCCTGGTGTTCCTCGACCCTTCGTTCGCGGTCGTGGACGTGCTCGAGATCACGAACCAGAGCCCTGGCTTGCCCCCGGACCTCACCTCGCTGAGCTGGACCGGGGCGACCTTCGGCGACGTCGACGGCGACGGTCGCGGCGACTTCGTCGTCGGGTCGCAGGGCAGCCAGGGGTCCAGGGTCTGGATCCTGCGCGGATCGCCGAAGCCGTTCTTCCACGTGGATCCGCTCAGCTTTCCCCCCCTGCTGCCGGGGACCACGCCGGTGCTCACGGCGTTCGGGACCGGGTTCGGCCCGGCGACCGAGGTGCGCATCGACGGCGCGCTCGTCGATCCGCAGCGGGTCACCGTCACCAGCTCGTCCCGCCTGCAGGTGGACCTGCCGCAGCTCCTGACGCTGGGCGAGCACGAGATCAGCGTGTCGCCGGCCGGCGGGCCCGTGCCCGGCTTCGACGTCTACGAGGTCGTCGCGCCGGCCGGGCCGGTGCTGCAGGTGGGGAACGGCCAGCCGCCCTCGCTGGCGAACATCGTGTTCTCCAACCAGGGGCTGGCCGTGACGGCCGCGGGGCCGGTCGGCCAGACGCACTACGTGCTCTTCTCGGACAGCCCGCTGCCGAGCGCCGTGCCCGGCCTGGTGGCGCTCGACATCGGGAACGCCTTCGCCAGCCTCGACCTCGTGACGGTGCTGGCGATCCCCGCGGCGGGCTGGGCCAGCACGACCGTCGCGGTGCCGGCCGTGAACGCCCTGTGGCACTTCCAGAGCGTGACCCTGGACGTCGGCCGGCCGATCCCGGTCAGCAACCTGCAGTCGGTCCTGGTGATCCCGATCTGAACGACCGGCCGCGGGCGGTCGCCGCGGCGCTCAGGCCCGGCCCGCGGCCTCGAGCAGGGCGCGCTCGGTGCCGGCGGCGCAGGCCTCGAGCGAGAGCTCGGCCACGACGCGCGCGCGCGCGCGCTCGCCGCGCGCGGCGCGCGCGGCGGGGGACTCGTCGCGCAGCGCGCGCCAGGCCCGCGCCTGCGCCTCGGGGTCGCGCGCGGGCACGACGATCCCCTCCGGCGCGAGCGCCCGCTCGCAGTCGCCGACGTCGGTCGCGACGCACGGGCGGCCGCAGGCCTGCGCCTCGACCAGCGCGTTCGGGAAGCCCTCGGCGAGCGAGGTCGAGGCGACCAGGTCGCAGGCGTTGTGCACGGCGCGCACGTCGGCGCGCTCGCCGGCCCACGTGACGCGCGCGTCGAGGCCGAGCGCGCGCGCGCGCTCGCGCAGCCGCGCCGCGAAGGCGGGGGCGCCCGCGCCGACGCACAGGAAGCGCGCCTCGGGCGTCTCGCGCGCGAAGAGCGCGGCGGCCGCGAGGAAGGTCTCGTGGTCCTTCATCGGGTGCAGGCGCGCCACGCAGCCGACGACGAAGGCGTCGGGCGCGAGGCCGAGCTCCGCGCGCAGGCGCGCTCCGGCTTCGGGGTCGGGGCGGAAGGCCTCGGGATCCACGCCGTTGGGCACGACGCAGAGCGCGCGCAGGGCGAAGCCGGCCTCGCGCAGGTAGCGCGCCCCGGAGTGACAGTTCGCGATCGCGAGCGCGACCTCGCCCGCGTGCCGGCGCACGTAGCGCTGCGCGAGCGAGCGGCTCCACGACAGCGGCTGGTCCACGTTGCGGAAGCCCCACACGAGCGGGACGCCCGTGCCGCGCAGCGCGCGGTGCGCCAGCGCGTCGTTCGTGTAGAGCGCCGTGTAGACCACGTCGGGCGCGAGCGCGCGCAGCGCGCGCCGCAGGCGGCCCGGCGTGCGCGCCAGCGCGAGCGCGCGCGCGGGGCGCCCGCGCGCCTCCAGCCCGAGCGTCGTGCGCGCCACGGCGGGGGAGAGCAGCGGGGCCAGCGCCCCGCCGGCGCCCGGCGTCACCAGGTGCACCTCGTGGCCGCGTGCGGCCAGCCCGCCCATGACCTGCACGAGCTGCCGCTGGGCGCCGCCGGTGTCCAGGTTCCTCAGGAAGACGACGATCCGCACGGGGGGAGGGACGCGCGGCGGCCGGCGCGCGGGGGCCCGAGCATTGGAGCGGCGGCCCGCGGAGCGGGCAAGCGCGGGCGGTCCGCGCTCAGCGCCGGAAGGCCAGGCGGAACAGGCGCAGCACCGACTCCTCGAGCCCGGCGACCAGCGCCTCGTCGTAGCCGAACCAGGCCAGCGCGCGCGACTCGCTCGAGGCGCGCGGCTCGGCGCCGCGCGGCGCGCGCACGAGGAAGCGCACGTCGAGGTGCAGGTGCTCCGGCTCGCCCTCGCGCGCCGGGATCGCGTGCACGTCGACGTCGAGCGGGCGCGGGTCGATCGCCAGGTCCAGGACGCCGCTCTCCTCGCGCGCCTCGCGCAGCGCGACGGCGACCAGGTTGCCGTCGCCGTCGCAGTGCCCGCCGAGCTGCAGCCAGCGGCCGAGCTTGGCGTGCAGCGTCAAGAGCGCGCGCTCGCCCGCGTGGTCGAGGACGAGCGCGCTGGCGGTCAGGTGGCCGGGCGGGCAGGCGCGCTCGAGCGCGTCGGGGTGCGCCTCGAGGAAGTCGAGGATGCGCTGGCGCTCGGCGGCGCGCGCGGGGTCGGCCGGCACGTAGCGGCGCAGCACGGCGCGCGCGCGCTCGAGGCGCGGGTCGCGCGCCAGGCGCTCGTCGCCGGCGCGCAGCAGGGCGGCGGGGACGGGCGAGCGGACGCTCACGAGCGCAAGAGCTTCCGGTAGCGGCCCGCGCGCGACTCGGGGCCGAGGCCCATGCGCTCGCGCCAGCCCGTGCGCCACTCGGCGTAGTCCTCGTAGGTGCCGTGGTGGAAGTTCACGAGGCCGTCGCCCTCGAAGGCCAGGATGTGGGAGACGACGCGGTTCAGGAAGTAGCGGTCGTGCGAGACCACGATCGCCGAGCCGGGGTACTCCATCAGCGCCTCCTCGAGCACGCGCAGCGTGTCGAGGTCGAGGTCGTTCGTCGGCTCGTCGAGCAGGATCACGTTGGCCGGGTGGCGCAGCATGCGCGCCAGCAGCACGCGGTTGCGCATCCCGCCCGAGCACTCGCCCAGGAGCTTCTGCTGGTCCTCGCCCTTGAAGTTGAAGCGCGCCACGTAGGCGCGCCCGTCGATCGTCTTGTTGCCGAAGGGGATGAGGTCGTTGCCCTCGGTGATGTTGTCGTAGACGCTCTTCGCGTCGTCGAGCACGACGCGCGACTGGTCGAGGTAGGTCAGCTTGACCGTCGAGCCGATCTCGATCCGGCCCAGGTCGGGCTCTTCCTGCCCCAGGATCATGCGCAGGAGCGTCGTCTTGCCCATGCCGTTCGCGCCCACCACGCCCAGGATCGAGCCGGCGGGCAGATCGAAGGACAGGTCGCGGATCAGCGTGCGCTCGCCGTAGGACTTCGTCACGCCCGCGAGCGAGATCACCTTGTCGCCCAGGCGCGGGCCGGGCGGGATGCGCAGGTCCACGCTCTCGAGCTGCTCCTCGGCGCGCTGGGCGACCAGCTCCTTGTAGCGCTGGATGCGCGCCTTGGACTGCGTGGTGCGCGCCTTGGGCGTGCGCGAGAGCCACTCGCGCTCGCGCGCGATGACCTTGTTCGTGCGCGAGTCGGCCTGGCGCTTGACGTCGAGGATCTTCTGCTTCTGCTCCAGGAAGCTCGAGTAGTTGCCGCGGTAGGGCGTGGCCTTGCCGCGCTCGATCTCGAGCATCCACTCGACCACGTTGTCGAGGAAGTAGCGGTCGTGGGTGATCAGGATCACCGTGCCGTGGTACTCCTTCAGGTGCTGCTCGAGCCACTCGATCGTCTCGGCGTCGAGGTGGTTGGTCGGCTCGTCGAGCAGCAGCATGTCGGGGTGCCAGATCAGGAGCTTGCACAGCGCCACGCGCCGCCGCTCGCCGCCCGAGAGGCGCTTCACGTCGGCGTCCATCGGCGGCAGGCACAGCGCCGTCGCGGCCTGCTCCAGGCGGCTGTCGAGCTCCCAGGCCTCCTTGTGCGCGATCTCCTCGTCGAGGCGCGCCATCTCCTCCGAGAGGCGCTCCATCTCGTCGTCGTCCAGGTCGCCCGCTCCCATGCGCTCGGCGACCGCGTTGTAGCGGTCGGTCAGCGCGCGCACGGGCCGCACCGCCTGCTCGAGGTTGCCGGCGACGTCGGTCGTGTCGTCGAGCGGCGGCTCCTGCGGCAGGTAGCCGACGGTCAGGCCGGCGATCGGCTTGGCCGTGCCCTCGAAGTGCGTGTCCTCGCCGGCGAGGACGCGCAGCAGGGTGGACTTGCCCGTGCCGTTCGGCCCGATGACGCCGATCTTGGCGCCCTCGAGGAAGGCCAGCGTGATGCCCTTGAGCACCTCGCGCTGCCCGTACGACTTCCGCAGGTCCTCGAGGTGGTAGATGATCTTCTCGCCCATGGGGCGGAAAAGGATAGCGGAGGCGAGCGCGGGTGCCAGGGGCGCGCCGGGCTATCCTGGCGCGGCGCCGCGCGCGCGCCGCCGCCGCTCCTCCCGTTCCCAGGCACCATCCGGGCTCACGACATGACCGCGACCGCCACCCGAGAGGCCGAGCTACTGGCCTCGTTCGGCATCCAAGAGACGACCTCCGGGGCCTACGCCGGGCGCTGGCTCGAGACGCGCGGCGCGCTGCTCGACGTGCACTCGCCCGCGACCGGCGAGCGGCTGGCGCGCGTGCGCCAGGCCGCGCGCGCGGACTACGAGCGCGTCGTCGAGGCGGCCCAGGAGGCCTTCCTGCGCTGGCGCGAGACCCCCGCGCCGCGCCGCGGCGAGGTCGTGCGGCGCATGGGCAACGCGCTGCGCGAGCGCAAGCAGGACCTCGGGCGCGTCGTCACGCTCGAGATGGGGAAGATCCTGCAGGAGGGCCTGGGCGAGGTGCAGGAGTCGATCGACATCGCCGACTTCGCGGTCGGGCAGAGCCGCATGCTCTACGGGCTCTCGCTGCACTCCGAGCGCCCGGCGCACGCGATGCGCGAGCAGTGGCACCCGCTGGGGCCGGTGGCCGTGATCACCGCCTTCAACTTCCCCAACGCCGTGTGGGCCTGGAACACGATGCTGGCCCTGGTGTGCGGCGACGCGACGATCTGGAAGCCGAGCCCGAAGACGCCGCTGACCGCCATCGCGACGGTCAACACGTGCCGCGCGGTGCTCGAGGAGGAGGGACTGGGCGGCCTGATCGGGCTGGTGGTGGGCACCAACGAGGAGGTCGGCGCGGCGCTGGTCGAGGACCGGCGCGTGCCGCTGGTGTCGTTCACCGGCTCGAGCCGGGTCGGCGGCCAGGTCGGCGCGCGCGTGGCGGCGCGCTTCGGCAAGAGCATCCTCGAGCTGGGCGGCAACAACGCGGTCGTGCTGCTCGAGGACGCGCCGCTCGAGCTGGCCATCCCCTCGATCGTGTTCGGCGCGGTCGGCACGGCCGGGCAGCGCTGCACCTCGACGCGGCGCGTGCTCGTGCACGAGCGGATCGCGGACGAGGTCGAGCGGCGCCTGGTCGCGGCCTACGAGCAGGTGCGGGTCGGGAATCCGCTCGACGAGCGCACCCTGTGCGGGCCGCTGATCGACGAGGCGGCGGTGCAGGCGATGGAGCGCACGCTCGAGCGCGCGCGCGCCGCCGGGGCGCGCCTGGTGCGCGGCGGCGGGCGCGTGCAGCTGGGCGGACGCGAGGCCGGCGGCCACTACGTGCAGCCCGCGATCGTGTGGGCCGACAACGACGCGGACTTCGTGCAGGAGGAGACCTTCGCGCCGATCCTGTACCTGGTCCGCGTGAAGGACCTCGACGACGCGATCGCCAAGCACAACGCCGTGCCGCAGGGGCTCTCGTCGGCGATCTTCACGCTGAACCTGCGCAGCGCCGAGCGCTTCCTGTCCGCGGCGGGCTCGGACTGCGGGATCGCCAACGTCAACATCGGCACGTCGGGCGCCGAGATCGGCGGCGCCTTCGGCGGCGAGAAGGAGACCGGCGGCGGGCGCGAGTCGGGCTCGGACGCCTGGAAGGCCTACATGCGCCGCCAGACGAACACGCTGAACTGGTCCACCGAGCTCCCGCTCGCGCAGGGGATCAAGTTCGGCTGAGCCCCTGCGCGTCTCGCGCAGGAGCCCGGCCCCGCGGCCGCCTGGCCGCGGCCGGCGCGTGCAGCGCGAAGCGATCGTCGCGCAGCGACGGAAGCACGCGCCCCTCGCCGTCGTCCGCCGCCTCACGCTCGAGCCCGCGAGCTCGACCCCTCGAGACGGGCCGACGCCCGGCTCGCCTCGTCCCGGGCTCTCCTAGAACACGCCCGCCAGGTGCTGCGCCAGCGCGATCGTCGGCGCCTGGTTGTTCAGGTTGCCGAGGCCCGCGTTCTGCAGGCCGTTCAGGAGCACCTGCGCGTTGCTCAGGCGCGTCGCGTAGTCGAGGAACTTCTGGTCGCCCGACATGTCGTAGCCGTAGGCGAACGAGGCCCACACCTGGTAGCCCTCGAACTGCGGGTTGTAGCCGTTGCCCGGGATCTGCGACTGCGAGCACCACACCGGCTGGCCGTAGTCCAGCGGGCCGACGGCGGTGTGCGTCCAGGGCGCGTGCTCGCCCGGGTACCAGCACATGTCGGACACGAACGCGTAGAGCGAGTCGAGCAGGATCTCGCCCATCATGTCGAAGAAGGCCGTGTCCGCGCCCCGGTAGACGGTCTCGCGCACGCCGCGGAAGGCGTTCTCCATGATCGACTGCTCGATCATCTGGCGCGCACGGAACTGCGCGTTCAGGAACTTCGGCCGCACCATCGACTGCACGAAGCCGCTGCACGCCGCCTGGCCGTCGTTCAGCATGCGCGTCACGTCGTCGAACCAGGGGCGCTTCGTCTGCCGCCAGTCGCTGTCGGCGAAGGCGTACGTGGCCGTCATCGCGTCCAGCAGCCAGGCCTCGCCGCGGCCGTACTGGAAGCCGATGCCGGGGTTCGCCGCGACGTCGTCCATGTTGTAGCGCAGGCCCGTCTGCTGCTTCCCGCCGCCCGAGTTGTTGTAGTAGCGGTGGTACGACAGGTGGCCGGTCTCGGCCTGCATGCGCAGGTCGTCCTTCGACAGCATGTCGTTGGCCAGCCACACCAGCGCCTTGGGCGCGCGCGTGTAGCGGATCAGGTGCTGCAGGTCGGTGGGGTCGTAGCCGAGGTGCGCCGCCTCGTAGTCGGGCTTGCGCCCCGACGAAGCCGCCTGGTCGATCTGGAACTGGTCCGCCTGGTCGAAGCCGAACGGGTCGTTCGGCTTGAGCAGCGGCACGCCGTAGAACTCGAACGGCACGTAGTCGTTGGCGCCCGCGCCGCCGACGTGCACGACCCAGTCCTCGACGCTGGTGGGGTTGCCGTCGCGGTTGTAGAGCGCGTTCGGCTGGCGGTCGGTGTGCATCCGGTGCGTGCCCTGCAGCACGCGCAGCCCCTTGCGCGAGGCGGCGGCGGCGACGTCCACGCCCTCGTACATGTAGATCTCGAGGCCCGAGGTCGCGCCGCCGTAGGGCACGCCGTAGGGGTGTCCCCAGCCCAGCGCGGCCGACTGGATCGGGTAGATCCCGTCGCCGGTGCCGTTGGCGAGGTGGGCGGTCATCCAGGCCAGCGTGTTCGCGTGCGTGGTGCGGATGTTGGCGAGGTTGGCGTAGTCGAGCGCCGGCAGGATGTGGTCCTGCGGGAAGTAGCGGTCGGTGCCCGGGTTCCACCACGACCAGTAGGGGCGGCCGCCCTCGTCCCCGCGGCGGCAGAAGGCCTGGCCGAAGCCGTCGAGGTAGACGCGCGCCTGGCCCTGCGAGGCGCTGGGCGAGAGCGCCAGGCGGCGGCAGAACTGCCCCTGCCAGCGCATCACGTGCATCTTCCCGCCCGGCAGCGGCTCCACGATCGGGAAGACCGTCTGCGTGCCGTCGAGGTGGCTGGGCCCGAAGAACGGGTCTTCGAAGTCCTGCTGCACGACCCAGCCGGTCGGCACGGCGACCTCGATCGCCTCGAAGTAGACCTTGTCCAGCGGGTCGTCGACGGTGCTCTGCTGGTCGTGGCCGCTCGAGCCGTTGTTGAAGCGCACGTCGAGCAGCACGACGTCCTCGCCCTGCAGCGTGCTGATGTAGGTGTGCACGCCGAAGAAGTGCGGCAGGGTGCCGAAGGCGCCCGGCACGGCGGGCTCGGGCAGCATCGTCTGGTAGACGCGCAGCTGCGAGTGCACCTTGCCGTGGCGCAGGACCTGCATGCTGCCCGTGCCGTCGAGCGGGTAGCAGGCGTACTCGTTGCCGAAGACGTCGCGCGTCGAGATGCGGATCGCCTGCGGCGCGGAGAGCAGGCTCTCCACCGACCCCGGCAGGTCCTCGGTGCGCGACGTCAGGTCGCCCAGGTCGGCGCTGCCGGGGCTCGAGGTGCCGTCGTGGGGCGAGACGCGCACGGCGTACTCCGCGCGCGACCCCGGGGCCTGGCCCGGGCCGCGCCGCACGCGCGCGATGACCTCCACCACCTCGGCGCCGTCCGCCTCGTCGGCGTAGCGCGTGACGACCTCGTTCTGGGTCTCGACCAACGCGAAGTTGAAGTCCTCGACCGCGAAGGGCTGCTTGCCGTCGGAGCGCGGGAACGTGCCCGGCGGCACCGGGATCGTGCCGCGCAGCACGAACGAGTCGGCGTCCGGCACCTCGGCCTCGAGCACCGTGACCACGTTGCCGTTCGAGAGCGGCGGCGCGAAGGGGCCGCCGTCCTCGCCGTTCAGCCCCTGGTTCCCGTTGCCGACCATGTCGCTGCCGCCGCCTCCACCGCCGCCTCCACCCCCGCCGCCGCCGCCGCTACCGCCGTCGTCCTCGTTGCCCGAGCTGGACAGGACGCCGTCGGTGCACCCGGCGAGCGCGAAGACCGAGGAGAGGGCGAGGCCCGAGAGGAGACGGAGTCCCCTCGCGCACGGTGACGACCTGCGAATCATGGAAGCCTTCCCCATCTGCGGCCGACCGGCTGGGTCGGCCCTTCCCGTCGCCCCGGTTCGGAAGGCGCGTCGCGCCGACTGAACGGCGCGGCGCGGTCCGAACAGAGCGTGAACGGAGGGGAAAAAGCTGCCCGCGCCAGGGCCCCGTCCGCGCGGGCAGGAAGGAAGCGCGGTCGCGCCCCGCGAGCGCGAGGGGACGAGACGCCGACGCCCGCTCCCCGCCGCGGTCGGCGGGGAGCGGGCGTCGCGAGCGCCGTGCCGGCGGCGCCGCCGCGCGGCGCGCGGCGCTACAGCTTCACGTACTCGAACTCGAACGGATGCCCGTCGATGCCCTTGGCGGGCGGCGCGATCCAGCCGGCGATCTTGCCCTTCTCGTGGCAGCCGACCATCAGCGACTGGACGTAGGCGCGCTCCTCGGCGCTCGGCAGCCAGTCGGCCACGCGCGCGGCCCAGGCGGCCTCGTCGATCGGACGCCCTTCGGGATCGAAGCGCGCCTCGCTGTAGATGCCGATGCGGCGGTTGAAGCGGCGGTGGGGCAGGCGGAAGGCGAAGTCCACGCCTTGCTTGGCGCAGATCTTGTTGAAGTACTCGATGCCCTTCTCGTTGTCGCTGACGTACTCGTCG
>CADEGS010000096.1 GCA_902826945.1 uncultured bacterium
GCTCGCGCTGGCGCGCGGCCGCCTGCGGCGCGGATGGGCGGCCTGGACGGCGGCCGCGGTCGAGCTGGCCACGCTCGCGCTGGCCGCCCCCACGCAGGGCTGGCACGGCGCGCACACCTACGGGCCGCGCTACCTGCTGCCCGCGCTGCCCTTCCTGTGGCTGGGCGTGGCGCCCGCGCTCGACGCCGCCGCGGGGCGCGGGCTGGCGCTCGCGGCCTGGTGCCTGGTCGGGCTGGGCCTCGTGACCGCGCTCCCGGGCGTGCTCGTGTCGCACACGACGCACCTCGACCTGGCGACGCGCGCGGCGGCGCTCGCGTGGCCGGACGCGGAGCTCGGCCTGTCCGGCGCGAACGCCGACGAGGAGCGCTTCCAGCGCATCCAGTGGAGCTGGGCCTTCGCCGCCCCGTGGGCGCACTGGCGCATCCTGCGCCACCGCGTGGCCGGGCTGGGCGAGGGCTTCGGGTTGCCCGAGATCTTCTTCCTGGACGAGCCCGTGGTGCTCACGCCGACGCACGAGCGCGCGCGCGGCTTCCGCCACATGGCTTGGGTCGACTTCCGCCAGCGCCTGGGCGGCCCGCTGTGGCCCGCCGTCGCGCTCTGCACGCTGCTGCTCGGCCTGGGCATCGTGCAGTCGCTGCAAGGGCTCGACCCCGGCACCGACTGAACGCCGGCGCACCGCGCCGCGCGGCCCGCGCTCAGCCGAAGAGGCCCCAGCGCAGGATGGCCCACACGGCCAGGAAGCCGTCGCGCGGCTTGATCTTCTTGCCCTCCGAGTAGTCGCGGCCGGCGTAGCGCACGGGGACCTCGTAGATGCGCGCCTTCATGCGCGCGACCTTGGCGGTGAGCTCGGGCTCGACGGAGAAGCCGCGCGAGCGCACGTCGAGGCGGCGCGCGATCGCCGCGGTGAAGACCTTGTAGCAGGTCTCCATGTCCGTCAGGTTCAGGTTCGTGACGAGGTTCGAGAGCGTCGTCAGGAACCGGTTCGCCAGGTAGTGGTAGTACAGGTGCGCGCGCCCGTAGGAGCCGCCGAGGAAGCGGCTGCCGAACACGACGTCGGCCTTGCCCTCCTCGATCGGGCGCAGGAGCGAGGGGTAGTCCGCCGGGTCGTACTCGAGGTCGGCGTCCTGGATCAGCACGACGTCGCCCGTGAAGGCGCGCAGGCCGGTCGCGAGCGCCGCCCCCTTGCCGCGGTTCTCGGCGTGACGCAGCACGACCAGGTTGTCGTAGCGGCGCGCCAGCTCCTCGAGGAGGACCGGCGTGCGGTCGGTCGAGCCGTCGTCGATGACGACGACCTCCTTCTCGTAGGGCGTGGCCTGCACGCGCTCGATGATCTGCACGAGCGTCGCGGACTCGTTCAGGACCGGGATCAGGACCGAGAGCTTCACGGGCGGCCCGCCGCGCGGGCGGCAGAGTAGAGCGCTTCGCGCGCGCCGCGGCCAGCCCGGGCCGCCTCCGGCGTGGACCCGGAGCGCCCCCCCGCTACCCTGGCCCGGCCCGGCGCGGCGATGAAGCGCGACGTCCTCCCGATCCTGTTCGGCGTGCT
The DNA here is from genome assembly GCA_902826945.1 of uncultured bacterium. The sequence goes on from CADEGS010000096.1 coordinate 1,544, forward strand.
CCTCGCGGGGCTCCTCTCGGCCACGCTGCTCGTGGCCGGGCTCAAGGCCGGCATCAACCCCGGCGTCTCCCCGCTGGTGATCCTGTTCGCCTGGTCGGCCTTCGGCCGGCGCGTCGCGGGCGAGGGCGGGGCGCGCTTCCTCAACCTGGCCCAGGTCGCGGGCTCGGGCGGCGTGGCGATCGCCGTCGGCGTGCAGTTCACCGCGCCGGTGGCGCAGATCGTGAGCGTGGACCAGGGCGTGGCCGCGCTCGAGGCCGAGGGCGTCGCGATCCCGCGCGGCCTGGACGGCCGGCCGCGCGTGGACGCCGCGCTCTTGCGGCTCCTCTCCGAGCGCGGCCATCCCGTCCCGCCCGTGGACGTCCCGACCCTCATGCTGCTCTCGGCCGCGGGAGCGCTGATCGGCTTCGGCTTCGTCGGGCTGGGCGCGCGCCGCTTCCTCGCCGACCCGACGCTGCCCGCGCCCGAGGCGCGCGCGTGCGTGACGCTGATCCGCGCCGCGACCGCGGAGCGCGCGCAGCGGCCGCGCCTCGGGCGCTCGCTGGGCCTGGGCCTGGGCGCGAGCTTCGCCGCGCGCCTGGCGGTCAAGACGGGGCTCGCGAGCGAGCACGTCGCGCTCGGGAGCGGCCGCCTGGCGCACGCGCTCGAGCTCCCCTTCGTGCCGATCTACCTCGGCATCGGCGGCCTGCTGACGCTCTCGACGGCCCTGCTCGTGTTCGCCGGCGCGCTCTTGCACGCCGGCGGCGACGCGCTGCTCGCCCTGCTGCCCGCGGGCGGCGCGCTCGCCGAGCGCTTCCCCGCGACCTCGATGCGCTGGGCCGGCGGCGCGGCGATGAGCGTGGCGGTCGTGCACTCGCTCTTGCGCTTCGCGCGCGTGCCGGCGGTGCGCGCCGTCGAGCGCCCGCTGGTGGCGCTCGACCCCCCGCTCGCCCGCGCCTGCCGCGCGAGCGTGGCGCTGGGCGCGGCCGTCGTCGGGGCCTGGTGCCTGGCGCAGGACGGCGCGACGCCCTTCGCCCTGGCGATGACGGGCGGGGTGCTCGGCTGCGCGGCGGTGATGGTCGCGCTGGGCGCGCTGCTCTCGCTGCAGATCGGGAGCTCGGCCTCGCCGCTCTCCGGCACGATCTTCGTCACGGCGCTCGTCCTGTGCGCGCTGGCGCTGGCGCTCGGGCGGCGCTCGCTCGACGACGCGCTGCTCCTGACGCCGCTGCTCGTCGCGGCCTGCGTCGCGGTGGTCGCGGCGAACGACTCGAGCCAGGACTTCAAGACGCTCGAGCTGTGCGGCATGCGCGTGCAGGCCGGCTTCGCCGCGCAGGCGGCCGGGCTCGCCACCGGCTGCCTGGTCGTGCCCGCGGCGCTCTCGATCGCGCACCGCGCCTACGTGCTCGGCAGCGACGAGCTGAGCGCGCCGCAGGGCAAGATGTACGCCACGCTGCTCGACGGCCTGCTCCTGCGCAGCGAGCTCCCCTGGGCGCCGATCCTGGGCGGGGCGCTGGTGGGCCTGGGGGCGGTCGCGCTCGACGTCGCCGCGCGCCGGCGCGGCCGCCACCTGCCGGCGATGGCGCTCGCGGTCGGCATCTACCTGCCGGCCGTGCTCGGCACGGGGATCCTGCTCGGCGCGCTGGCGCGGCGCGCGGCCGAGGGCCGCCGCGCGCAGACCAGCGAGTCCGTCCTGACGGCGGCGGGCCTGATCACGGGCGCGGCGGCGCTCGAGCTCCTGCTCGGCGCGGCGCTGGTGCTCGTGCCCGGCTTCGATGCCGGCCAGCTCGTCCGGCTCGCGCCGGCCGCATGGCTGCGGGACGCGCTCGGCCTGGCGGGGATCGCCGCGCTGGCGGCGCTGCTCTGGAGGCGCTCGCGGCCGCCGCCGGGCTAGCCCGCATCCCTCACCACCCCGCGGCGGAATCGCCGCATCCCTGGCACAGCTCGGCACTTCCCTCCCTCACCGGGTTCGACGACCAGTTCATGGTCGCCTCCACGCGCTTCGGTCGCGAAGCACCGATCTGCATCAGGTCTACGACGATTCAGCTCACGAGGTGGTGAGGGATGCGGGCTAGGTCAGGGGAGCACGACCCACAGCTCGTCCGCGCCGGCGTCGAGCGCGTACAGCGAGCCGTCCTCGGTGCGCGCGAGCGAGAACGCGCCGCCGACCGAGGTGAAGTTCGGCGCGCTGCCGAGGCTCGCCGTCGCCGTCGCGCAGTCGGGGAAGAGCGGGCAGTCGGCCACGCCGCTCGCGCGGTCGTAGCGCCGCAGCACGCCCGTCGCCGAGTCGATCCAGTAGATCTCGTCCTGCGCCGTCGTGACCGGCGCCACCGGCGCGCCCGCGCCCGCCGCCGGGCCGACGCCGTCGGTCGTGAGCGCGCTGCCGTCCCCCACCAGCGTGCGCACGCCGCCGGCGAGCTGACCCGAGGCGTCGAAGCCGCCGAGCGAGAGCTCGCGCAGCCGGTTGCCGCCCGCGCCCGCGCCGCCGGTGTCGGCGATCACCAGCCGGCCGTCGCAGCCCAGGGTCAGGCCCGAGGGCGCGTCGAAGCCCGCGCCGCCGAGCGAGCCGTCGGCGAAGAAGGCCGCCCCTGTGCCGGCCAGCGTGAGCGACGCCGGCAGCCCGGAGACGTCCACCAGGCGGATCGCGTGGTTGCCGCGGTCGGCGACGAGCAGCGTGCCGTCGCCGGTCGCCAGCACGCCCGCGCCGGAGCCGAAGGAGAAGCGCATCAGCGGCCCCGTCCCGTCCGCGAAGCCGGCGGAGCCGTCCGGGACGAGGCCCGGCAGCACGTCCACCGCGCCCGGCGTGTCGCGGCTGACGAGCAGCAGCGTGTTGCCGCTCTCCTCCACGACGACCAGGAAGCCCGGCAAGAGCACGGCCAGCCCCGACAGCTCGGCCGGCGCGGCGATCGAGGCGTACTCGGGCAGGAGATCGACGTCGCCCGGCGCGAGCAAGAGCGTCTCGCTCAGCGGGTTCACCGGGTCGGAGGGGTCGAAGACCAGCTTGACCAGCGTCGCCCCGGCGCCGGTCGCGTAGAGCTCGACCATCCCGTTCAGCGCGAGCGTGTCCGCCGCCGCCGCGAGCTGGCTGCGCGGCCCGACGTCGAGCACCGACAGCGGCACCGCGGCGAGCGAGCCGAAGGCCTGGTCGTCGCCCAGGCAGCCGTTCGCGCCGTACAGGGAGAGCGCGATCGGCTCGTCGCTGGAGCGCGTGTCGGTGCCCTCGCGGCAGCCGCAGACGAGGGCCAGGGTGGCCGGGAGCAGGGCGCGGAGGGTGGATCGCATGGGCGCGAGTGTCGCGCCGCGGCCGAGGCGGGGCAAGCGGGGGGCGAGCGGTGCGGGCGGCCGTGCGCGAGCGCTGGGCGAGAAGCGCGCTGAGCGGCGCGGCGCCGGGTGGGCCGTGGCTCGCTCCTCAGCCCGCCGCCCGGTCCTCCCGCGCTCCCTTCGCGTCCTCGGGGGCCAGGCCCTCGCCGCCGCACAGGAGGCGCGCCTCCGAGGCCTCGCGCAGCGTGACCTCGCCGCCCTCGGCGCTGATGCGGCGGCCCTGCTTCTCGAGGATCGTGAACAGGTGCACGGGGCGCTTCCAGAGCGCCTCGAGGTTGAGCAGCGTCTCGCGCGCGCGACCCATCTGCAGGTCGCGACCGTCGTAGTGGTGCACGAGCACGAGCTCGCCCTGGCCGCCCGAGTCCACCGCGTGCAGCTCGATCTGCGGCAGGCCGCCCCACGAGAGCTGCTGCAGCAGCCAGGCCTTGATCGCGCGCCAGTCGAGCGACTCGCCGCCGTCGGGCGCGTGCGGCGCACACACGCCGCGCAGGTACTCCTCGGCGAAGCCCTCGTCCACCAGCTTGTGCACCAGGCTGACGTCGTTGTGCACGCGGCGCAGCTGGAACACGTCCTCGCCGCGCCGCTCGGCCAGCCGGAACAGCTCGATCCCGATCTTGTAGGGGTTGAGCTGGCCGGGCGGCGCCATCGTCGCCGACGAGTGGCAGTCGGCGAAGTCGAGGATCTCGGAGGCCTCCAGGATCCCGCCCGTCAGGAGGCGCGAGTGCCAGTAGGAGGCCCAGCCCTCGTTCATGATCTTGGTCATGCGCTGCGGGGCGAAGTAATACGCCTCGTCGCGCACGATGTGCAGCACGTCGCGCTGCCAGGCCTCCAGCGGCGCGCTGTCCTCGAGGAAGCCGAGGACGTCGTAGGTCGGCAGGCGCCGCACGGGCCGCGGCGCGGGGTCGGGCGCGGCGGGCTCGCCCAGCGGCGACATGCTGAGCGCCTGCAGCGAGCGCAGCGCGCGCTCGGAGGGCGGGGTGTAGACGCTGCGCGAGTCCGGCGGGTGCGAGCGCTCGCGCAGCGGCAGGTAGGGGTCCACGAGGGTGTCCACCGACAGGCACAGGTCGGCGAAGCGCTCGACCCGCTCCTGGCCGAACGCGTCGATGTAGCGCCGCACGCGCGTCGAGTGGCTGCCCATCGTGTCGAGCATGCGCCGGTCGGTGGGGCCGAACCACAGGTTGTTGCGGAAGAAGTCCGCGTGCCCGTAGACGTGCGCCATCACGAGCTTCTGCTCGAGCAGCGAGTTCGAGCGCACGAGGTAGGCGTACGTGGGGTCGTTGTTGATGACCAGCTCGTAGATCTTCGACAGGCCCCAGTGGCGGCCCTTCTCGAGCCGCTCGTACTCCATGCCGAAGCGCCACGACGGGTAGCGCACCGGGAAGCCGCCGTAGGCCGCCACGCCGTTGACGTCGCGCGCGTCGAGCACCTCGAAGACGACGTCGAAGAAGTCGAGCCCGGCCTCGCGCGCGGCGCTCTCGATGATCAGCGCCTGGTACTTGAGGGCGGCGGGGAGCTCGGTCTTCAGGCCCATCTCAGCGCCCCTTGCCGAGGAAGCTCTTGATCGCCTCGGGCACGTCGCCGCGGTCGTTGACGCTCGTCGTGACGAGCGTCTCGACGTGTCCCAGCGCGGCGTCCAGGTCCTTCTTGAACTGGCCGGAGCCGTGCGCGCTCTTCACCTGCCCGTAGCAGAACTGGTTCACGCGCGGCAGGATCTCGTCGCGCAGGAGCGACACGCACAGCTCGGTGTCGCGCGCCGACCAGTTGTCGCCGTCCGAGTAGTGGAACGGGTAGATGTTCCAGTCCTCGGGGCGGTAGCGCTGGCTGATCTGCTTCAGGCACAGGTCGTAGGCCGAGGAGATCTTCGTGCCGCCCGACTCGCGCAGGTGGAAGAAGGTGTGCTGGTCCACGATGCGCGCCACGGCGTCGTGCACGATGTAGACCACGTCGAGGTTCTTGTACTGGCTGCGCAGCCACGTATCGATCCAGAACGCCTTGATGCGCACGATCTCCTTCTGCTCGCGCCCCATCGAGCCGGAGACGTCCATCATGTGGAAGACCACCGCCGAGGAGTCCGGCTGCGGGCTGCTCTTGCGCATGCGGAAGCGGAAGTCGTCGCGCACCGGGACCACGCGCGGCTCGAGCGGGTCGTACTGGCCGCTCGCGATCGTGCGCCGCAGGGCGTTCCGGAAGGTGCGCCGGAACTGCCGCAGCGAGTCCGGACCGCTCATGCGCACGCCGTTGTAGCGGCCGCCCTCGGTCGAGACCTCGCGCACGCCGCGCGGGCGGATGTTCGGCAGCTCGAGCTCCTCGCCCAGCATCTCGGCCAGGTCCTCGAGCTCGACCTCCACCTCCAGGATGTGACGCCCGGCGCGGTCGCCGGCGCCGGCCGAGCCCTCGCCCTCCTTGCCGTCGGCGTCGGCCGCCTCGCCGCCCTCGCCGTCGCCCTTGCCGCCCTTGCCGCCGGGGTTGGAGCCGAACACGAAGCGCGGCAGCTCGATCTGCGGCAGCGGGATCGAGACGGCCTTGTCGCCGGCGCGGCCGATCAGCTCGCCGGTCGAGAGGTAGCGGCGCAGGTCGCGGCGGATCCGCCCGCGCACGATCTCGCGGAAGCGTGCCCGGTCCGCCTCGATGCGGTACACGGCGTCAGGCCGCCTCGGACGGGCTGCCGCGCTTGGCCTCGCCGCGGGCGAACAGGGCGGCGACGTACTGCAGCACCTGCTCCGCGCTCTTCTCGTCGTAGCCGAACTCGGACGACAGACGGTTGCGGATCACCTCGATCTTCTGGCGCGTCTCCGGGTCGACCACGGTCGAGACCAGGCTGGTGAGCTGGATCGTGTCGCGGCGGTCCTCGAACAGCTTCAGCTCGAGCGCGCGCGTCAGGCGCTTGTTCTTGCGGAAGTCGAAGGTCTTGCCCTCGATGTGCAAGGCGGCGATGTAGTTCATCAGCTCGTGGCGGAAGTCGTCCTTGCGCGACTCGGGGATGTCGATCTTCGTCTCGATCGAGCGCATCAGCCGCTCGTCGGGGTCGCGCTCGCGCCCGGTCGGGTCGATGACCTTCTCGCGCGTCGTGTAGGCCTTGACGTTGTCGATGTACTTCGCGCACAGGCGGTCGACCGCCTCGCGATCCCCCGCCACGGCGATCTGCACCTCGTGCTTGATCACCTCCTCGTACTCCTCGCGCGCGTGCGCGATGAGCTGCCCGTAGCGCTTGCGCGTCTCCTCGTTCGACAGCAGGCTGTGGTGCTGGAGGCCGGCGGCCAGCGCCTGCAGGACGTCGAGCGGCCCGATGGTGTCGCGCCCGGACACCAGCGCCGCCGCGATGCGGTCCTGCACGTAGCGCGGGCTGATGCCGAACATGCCCTCGCGCTGGCAGGCGGCGCGCATCTCGCGCACGTTCTCGCCCGTGAAGCCCTGCACCTCGTCGCCGGCGTAGAGCTTGGCCTTCTGCAGCAGCGAGAGGTTGGGGTGCGTCGGCTCCTCCAGCCGGCTCAGCACCGACCACAGCGCCGCGATCTCCATCGTGTGCGGCGCGATCGACGGCCGCTTGATCACCGAGCGGTCGAACTGCCTCCGGTAGATGCGCACCTCGTCGCTGACCGACAGGTTGTAGGGGATGTCGATCTTGATGGTGCGGTCGCGGAACGCCTCCATCAGCTCGTTGTTCTGCAGCTTGCGGTACTCGGGCTCGTTCGTGTGCCCGATGATCACCTCGTCGATGTGCGTCTGCGCGAACTTCTTGGGCTTGATCGAGTGCTCCTGGCTGGCGCCCAGGAGGTCGTACAGGAAGGCCACGTCGAGCTTCAGCACCTCGACGAACTCGAGCAAGCCGCGGTTGGCGACGTTGAACTCGCCGTCGAAGTTGAACGCGCGCGGGTCCGAGTCGCTGCCGTACTCCGCGATGCGGCGGTAGTTGACGTCGCCGGTCAGCTCGGTCGAGTCCTGGTTCTTCTCGTCCTTGGGCTGGAAGGTGCCGATGCCGACCCGGTCGCGCTCCGAGAGCACGAAGCGCCGCACGCGCACGTGCTCGATCACGCGCGTCCAGTCGCCGTCGTAGCGCTTGAGCAGGAGCGAGTAGTACCAGCGGCTGACCGGGTCGAGCTCGCCCTGGATCTCCAGCCGGTAGGGCCGGTCGAAGGAGGCGTTCAGGCGCTCCTCGACGCGCCCGCGCGCCTCGGGCGGGATCAGGAGCAGCGGGTCCTGGTTCATCGGCGAGGGCACCACCTCGCCGTCCACGGCCCACGAGAACGTGTAGATCGCGCCCGCCTCCGTCGCGCCGTAGCGCTCGAGCCCGCGCTTCAGGAGGCGCGCGATCGTGCTCTTGGCCGAGCCCACCGGCCCGTGCAGCAGGATGATGCGCTTCTCCGGCCCCAGCCCCTGCGCGCCCGCGCGGAACACCTGCACGAGCTGGTTCAGCGGCCCGTCGAGCCCGAAGATCGCGTCGCGCCCGCGGTCGAACGGGTCGTCGAAGATCTTCCAGCGCAGCGGCCCGCCGGGCGTGCGCGAGGGCTCGCTCCCGTAGCTCTCGATCATGTCCACCAGGCGCTGCCACGCGTTGCGCGCCACCGCCGGCGTGCGCTCGACGACCTCCAGGTAGTCGGCGAAGCTTCCTTCCCAGTGCAGCGCCGCGTACTGCTCGGGGTCGAGGCGCGTGGTGACGAGGTCGATCAGGGTGGGCGCGGGGTGGTTCATTCCGATGGGGCTCCGCCGCAACGCGTGCGGGAGGGATCGGCGGGGAGACGGGTTTTCCTACCTTCGGTCCCCCCCGCCCGGAAACCTGAGCCACGACCGCGCGCCGCGGCCCGGGGTCCGTCCCGGAGGGGTCTCGGGCAGGCCCCGACGCGTCCTCGGTCCGGGCCTCGCCCCCTTCTTAGGACATGGCACGCCGCTCGCAGACGCTTTCTCGTCCCGCGCGCGGGCGAGCGGACCCGCGCCGCTCCCCGTCGAATCCCGCGCGCGCCTCGTCTATCCTCGCGCTGGCGCCGCGAGGCGCCCGGCCTGCATGCGACGCCCAGCGATCCCCTCCGGCCGGACCGTCGGGTCGGTCCTCCTCGCGCTCGCGTGCGGCGCCTGCGGCGCGGACGCGACGAGCGGGGCCCGCGCCCCGCAGCTCGGCGCCGCGCCGCCCGCCTTCGACGCCGGGGCGGCCTGGTCCCGCCTCGAGCGCGTGGTCGCCTTCGGCCCGCGCCCGGCGGGCAGCCCCGGCCTCGACCGCCTGCGCGACTGGCTGGCCGCGGAGCTCGTCTCCTTCGGCCTGCGGCCAGAGCGCGAGCGCTTCCGCCGCGACACCCCGATCGGCGCGATCGACTTCGAGAACGTCTGGGCCGAGCTCCCCGGGCGCTCGCCGCGCACGATCGTGCTCGCCTCGCACATCGACACGAAGCGCCTGCCGTTCGCCTTCGTCGGCGCCAGCGACGGCGGCTCGAGCACGGCCGTGCTGCTCGAGCTCGCGCGCCTGCTCGCCCAGGGCGGCCCGCGCGCGCTCACCTACCGCTTCCTGTTCCTCGACGGCGAGGAGTCGATCGACCTCGACTGGGTGGACGCGCACGCGCTGTACGGCTCGCGCCACCACGCGCAGGCCCTGCAGGAGGCGGGAGCGCTGGGGCGCATCGGCGCGGTCGTGGTGCTCGACCTCGTCGGCGACGCCGACCTGCGCCTCGAGCGCGACACGAACTCGCACCAGGAGCTCCTGGCGCTGTTCGTCGCCGCCGCGCAGCGCATGGGCCGCGCGGACCTCTTCGCGCGCTACCGGCGCCCGATCCAGGACGACCACGTGCCCTTCGCCCGCGCCGGCGTGCCAGCGCTGGACCTGATCGACCTCGACTACGGCCCCGGCAACGAGTACTGGCACGGTCCCGGCGACGTGCTCGAGCACTGCTCGCCGGCCAGCCTGGACGCCGTCGGACGCCTGGTGCTCGCGGCGCTCGACGACCTCGAGCGCTGGGTCCAGGAGCGCTCGAACCCCTGACTCCGGCGCGCTCAGCGCAAGAGGAGCGTGCTCGCGGCGGCGCCCGCGCTGGCGCCGCGCGCCTCGAGCGCGACCTCGGCGCCGCCCGGCGCCTCGAGCAGGAGCCGCACCGTGGTCGCGCCGCGGCCGGGCAGGCGCCCGACGCGCACGCGGCCCTCGCCCGCGCCGCCCGCGGGCGCCAGGCGGAACGGCCCCTCGTCGCCCACGCGCAGCGCGCTCGCGATCAGGCGCGCGCCGCGCACGGCGAGCACGACGCCGCGATCGGCGCGGCCGGCGGCGGAGAGCGCGCTCTCGGTCGCGAGCGCGGAGGCGTTCGCGACGCGCACGTCCACGCGCCACACGCTCGACGAGGCCGCCTCGGGCGTGCCCGCCTCGAGCGCGAGGCGCGGCAGCTCGCGCGCCAGCGCGAGGAGCTCGCCGGCGCGCGCCTCGGCCGCGCTCCCCGCGCCCGCGTCGGTGCGCGGCGCGCAGCCGAGCGCCAGCACGCCCTGCGCCAGGTAGGCGAAGTCGAGCAGCGATCCGCGCGCGCTGTCGAGCGCGCGCAGCCCGGCGCGCGCCGTCCCGAGGCCGTCGAGGAGCGCCGCGCACGCGCCGCGGTCCGCGGCGGCGAGCGCCGGCGCGCCGACGGAGGTGCCGGCGACGGGCCCCGTCCAGGGCGCCACGACCAGCACGAGGTTCGGGTGCTCGGCGAGGAAGCGCGCCAGCGCGAGCGACTCCGGGCGCGCCAGCGGGATCGCGCTCCGCCCGCGCGTCCAGCCCGAGGGGAAGTCGGCCGCGAGCGCCGAGGGCTCGGCCGCGCCCTGCGCGCGCGCGTCCGGGTCGAGCACCGGCACGACGTACGCGCTGGCGCTCCAGGACGGTTCCTGCGCCAGGCGTCGCGCGAGCGCGAGCGCCGCCGCGGCGCTCCAGCCGCCCGCGGCCTCGCTCCCGCCGAGCTCCCCCACGACGAGGAGGCCCGGCACGTCGCGGTCGCTCGCCTCGCCCCCCGGTCCGACGACGACGAGCTCGACCGCGCGCCCCTCCGGGCTCGTCGCGAGCGTCTCGACGCGCACGCGCCCGGCGTGCTCGCCCGCGAGCGCCCGGAGCGCGCCCGAGATCGCCTCGAGCGACGGCGCCGCGTCCCCGTCGCGCGCCGGCTCGGGCTTCGCCCCGGCGTCCGCCGCCCGCGGCTGCGCGGGCGGCGGGGCGCGGCCCGGCTCGCCCGCGGGCGGCGCCTCCTGGGCGCGCGCGTCCCCCGCGGCGCGCGGTGCTTCCCCCGGCGCGGCCTCGGCGCCTTCCGGCGCAGGAGCCTGCTCCTGCGCCGGAGCCGGCTCCTGCGCGCTCGCCGCGAGCGCGAGCGAGAGCACGAGCGCCGCGCCGCGCGTCACAGCCGCAGCTCCTGCGCGACGGCCGCGCCCAGCGCGCTCTGCACGCGCAGCCCGAGCACCGAGCCGGGCGGCGCGAGCACGAGCCAGGAGAGCTCCTCGCTCGCGCCCGAGCCCGAGAGCGGCGGCAGCGTGCGCTGCGTCTCGCCGGCCAGGAGCTCGACCCCGTCGGGCAGCACCAGCTCGACGCGCGCGCGGCTGGCCTCGCCCGCCGCCGCCAGGCCGGCGGGCAGCGCGCCCGCGTTGCGCAGGCGCGCGCGCAGCACGCACGCCGGCCCGTCGCGGCGCGCCTCGAGGACCTCGATCTGCAGACGCGGCAGCGCCCCCGCGACCTCGAGCGCGAAGCGCTCGATCCCGCTCAGCGCCTGCCCCAGCGCGGATGCGGGCGGGTTGAAGCAGGTCAGGGGCTCCCAGCCCCCCACCAGGCCCTGGCGTCCGTCGCCGAGGTCCACCGGCTGCCAGTCCACGAACCCGAGCCCCCCGCGCGTGTCGTCGAGCCAGCGCAGCCAGGAGCGGTCCTCGGGCGTGAGCTCGCGCAGCCCCGGCGCGAGCAGCACGTCCGGCGCGAGCTCCTCGAGGGCGAAGCGCGCGTCGCGCACGCGGCGCTCGCCGGGCTCGACCTCCGGCCCCCAGCAGGCGACCTCGACCGCGAGCACGCCGAGCGAGCCGTAGAGCCAGCCGATCGGGCTGCCCGGCCCGGCCACCGACGGCGCGTCCTCGGGCGGGCTCGCGCGACCGGTGCCGCGGGCGAAGAGCGCGCCGAGCGTGGCGAAGGCCTGGCGATCCCAGGCGGCCGCCTCGGGGTCGCCCGTCGCCGGCGGCGGCGCGAGCGTCCCGTGGTTGCCCTGGAAGAGGAGCACGACGGCCGTGCGGCGCGCCAGCACGAGGTCGGCGAGCGCGCGCGCGCAGGGCTCGGAGAGCGGCCACGAGCCGCTGGCCGGGTCGAAGAGCGGCCCGCGCCAGCCGGCGGGGAAGTTGCGCTCCAGCGCCACGCCGCCGGGGCCGTCCTCGTTGAAGCGGCCGTCGCGGTCGTCGTCGCGCCCCTCGCGCGCGAGCGCGTAGCGCGGCGCCTCTCCCGGCCCCGCGGGACGCAGGAAGCGCCCGTCCGTGGAGCGCACCCAGGCGCCGGCCGGGTCCTCGACCAGGAGGTCGAGGATCAGCCCGTCGCCGTCCACGTCGTCGGGCCCGTCCTCGTCCACGCGGCCGTCGCGGTCGTCGTCCACGGGACGGTCGTTGCGGCCGTCGCCCGCTCCGCGCCGCCGCGAGCGCTCCAGGCCGTCGGGGTTGGCCCACGGGAGCGCGACGAAGGTCACGTCCGCGGGCAGCCGATCGGGCGCCGCGAGCAGCGCCCCCACCGCGTGCACGACCGCCTCGGAGCCCGAGAGCGAGAGCCCGTCGAGCCCGCCGACGAGCACGATCGCCGGCCGCTCGGCGAGCGGCACCTGGCCCCAGCCGCCGAACTGCACGCCGAGCAGGCGGCGCTCCCCGAAGCTCTTGCCGAGCTCCAGGCGCTCGCACAGGCCGCTGCCGAGCCAGCTCGAGAGCAGCGCCTCGCCGTCCTCGAGGCCGTGGTAGCGCGCGGGCGCGCCGCCCGCCTCCGCGCCGCCCGCCGCACCCTGCTGCGGGAGCGCGCGCGCGCCCGCGGCGAGCGCCAGCGCCGCGAGGAGCCGCAGGCCGCGCGGCCCGCGCCTCATCCGCCGCGCCTCCCCCGGAGCGCGCGCGGCGCGCCGCGAGCACACGCGCGACCTGCGCGCCAGCCGGCGAGGGGCGTCGCGCGCGGGGCGCGGGGCGGCTCGGAGCGGCGCCTCAGGACGACACCTCGACCTCCTCGTCCTCGCGCTCGGACGCGGGCTCTCCCGCGCTCGGCGCGGACGCGTCGGGCGCGCGGAACGGCACGAGCACGCCCTCGTCCTCGTCCTCGTCCACGGCGGCCGCGGCCGCGGCGGCCGGCACGCTGCCGGTCGCCTCGGGCACGAACTCGTCCACGTCCGAGAGCTCGACCGAGACGACGTGGCTGACGCCGCGCACGGCCATCGTCACGCCGTAGAGGCGCTGGCAGGCGGACATCGTGCCCTTGTTGTGGGTCACGATCAGGAACTGCGAGCCGATGTCGGTGGCCGCCAGGAGCCCGAGGAAGCGGCCGATGTTCGCGTCGTCGAGGGCGGCGTCCACCTCGTCGAGCACGCAGAACGGGCTCGGCTGCGCGCGGAAGACGGCGAAGAGCAGCGCCAGCGCCGTCATCGTTCGCTGGCCGCCCGAGAGCAGGCTGATCGGCAGCGCCCCGCGGCCCGGCGGCCGCGCGACGATCTCGAGGCCGGAGTCGAGCACCTGCGTCTCGTCGAGCAGCACGATGTCCGCGCTGCCGCCGCCGAAGAGCTGGCGGAAGATCGTGCGGAAGCTCTCGCGCACCTGCTCGAAGGTCTCGACGAAGCGCCGCTCGCTCTCCTCGTTGAGCTTGTGCACCGTGCCCTCGAGCGCGCGCCGCGCCTGGTCGAGGTCGCCGCGCTGCGCGCCGAGGAACGCCAGGCGCTGGGCCACCTCGGCCAGCTCGTCCACCGCCTCGAGGTTGACCGGCCCGCAGCGCTCCATCTCGGCGCGCAGCTCGGCCACGCGCAGGCCGAGCGCCTCGAGCGCGCCCGGGGCGCCCTCGGGGTCGAGCTCCGGCTCGGGCTCGAAGCCCTCCAGCGCGCGCACGGGCGGCAGGCCGAAGTCCTGCTCGACGCGGCGCTCGAGGTCGGCGGTCGCGAGCTCGACGCGCTGGTTCGCCAGGCGCTGGTCGGCCACCGCCGCCAGCAGCCGCTCGAGCTCGCCCGTGATCGACTCGCCGCGCTGGCGCAGGGCCTGCAGCGAGTCCGTGCCCTCTCGCTCGCGCTCGCGTGCCCCGGACAGGCGCTCCTCGAGCTTCCCGCGCTCGGAGAGCAGCAGCTCGCGCTCCTCGCGCAGCTCGCCGCGCTCGCGCTCGCCGGCCTCCGCGCTGCGCCCGCGCTCCTCGGCCAGGCGCCGCGCGCGCTCCAGCTCGCGCGCGGTCTCGCCGCGCTCGCGCTCGCGCTCGTCCGCGCGCTGGCGCAGGCCGCGCAGGCGCTCGGCGTGCGCGTGCGCCTCGAGCCGCGCCCGCGGGGCGTCCCCC
>CADEGS010000097.1 GCA_902826945.1 uncultured bacterium
GGAGCAGCGCGCCAAGAAGGCCGCCTCGAAGAAGACCGCCGGGCGCGCGCGCACCCCGACGTCGAAGAAGGGCAGCGCCTCCAAGAAGGGCGGCGCGCGCAAGCCCGCGCGGCCCTCGCAGCGCGGCGGGACGAGCCGCCGCCGACGCAAGGGCTGACGCGCCGGTCGTGGAGCGGGCCAGCCAGCCGGCGCGCGTCGTGCTCGCCTCGGCCTCCCCGCGGCGGCGCGAGCTGCTCGCGCGTGCGGGCCTGGCCTTCGACGTGCTGCCCGCGGACGTGGACGAGTCCCTGGCGCCCGGGACTCCGGCCGAGGCCGGCGCGCGCGAGCTGGCGCAGCGCAAGGCGCTGGCGGTGCGCGCGCGCCTCGCGCCCGGCGCGCAGGCCCTCGTGCTGGCCGCCGACACGATCGTCGTGCTCGGCCTGGGCGCGGGCGAGCGCCTGCTCGGCAAGCCGGCCGGCGACGAGGAGGCGGCGCGCATGCTGCGCTCGCTCTCCGGCTCGCGCCACCGCGTGATCACCGGCGTGTGCGTGGCGCCGGCCGGCGCACGGCCGTGCCTGACCGCCAGCGAGACGACCTGGGTGCGCATGCGGCCGCTCGCGGAGCACGAGGTCCTGAGCTACGTGCGCTCGGGCGAGTGGCGCGACAAGGCCGGCGGGTACGCGATCCAGGAGACGGCCGAGCGCTTCGTGACCGGCCTGGAGGGCGGCGGCTTCGACAACGTGGTCGGCCTGCCGGTCGCGCTGGCGCTCGAGCTCCTGGGCCGCGCCGGGCTCGCCGCCGCGGAGCCGCCGGCGGGCTGAGCTTGCCGGCGGCGCGGGGGCCCGCTACCTTGATCGCCCTTTTCGCCCGTCCTACGAGGCGCCCCGCGGTGACCCAGACCACCGCCAGCGAGAGCCGACGATGAAGAGCGACATCCACCCGAACTACACGGATTGCACGGTGACGTGCGGCTGCGGGAACTCGTTCCAGACGCGCGCCACGGTCAAGCAGCTGCGGATCGAGATCTGCAACCTGTGCCACCCCTTCTACTCCGGCAAGCAGAAGTTCGTGGACACCGCCGGTCGGGTGGACAAGTTCCTCAAGAAGTACGGCCAGGCGAAGGGCGCGAAGTGAGCGTCCGCCGCGCCGCGCGCGGCCCGGCTCGCACCCGCCATGGAGCTCGCTCCCGCGATCGTCGCCAAGCTGCGTGAGCGCGCCGGCCGCTACGAGGAGCTCGGCCGGCTCCTGACGGACCCGGCCGTGGCCTCCGACCCGCGGCGCTTCCCCGACCTCCTGCGCGAGCAGGGACAGCTCGAGGGCGCGCACCGGCTGGCCGGCGAGCTCGACGAGCTCGAGCGCCGGCGCGGCGAGGCCGAGGCGCTCGCCGCCGACCCCGGCGCCGATCCGGAGCTGAAGGAGCTCGCGCGCGAGGAGCTCGCGCAGCTGCGTGAGCAGGCGCGCCGCGTGGACGAGGCGATCGTGGGCGAGCTCGTCTCCGACGCCGACCTCGATCGCACGCGCGTGATCGTCGAGATCCGCGCCGGCACCGGCGGAGACGAGGCCACTCTCTTCGCCGCCGACCTCTACCGCATCTACCAGCGCTTCGCCGAGGAGCGCGGCTGGAAGACGGAGCTCTTCTCGGTCAAGCCCTCCGAGGTCGGCGGCTACAAGGAGGCGATCTTCAGCGTGTCGGGCGAGGGCGCCTGGCGCCTGCTGCGCTTCGAGGGCGGCGGGCACCGCGTGCAGCGCGTGCCCGAGACCGAGAGCCAGGGCCGCATCCACACCTCGGCCGCGACGGTGGCGGTCCTGCCCGAGGCGGAGGAGGTCGAGGTCGAGCTGCGCAACGAGGACCTGCGCATCGACACCATGCGCGCCGGTGGGGCCGGCGGCCAGCACGTGAACAAGACCGAGTCCGCCGTGCGCATCGTCCACGTGCCGACGAACACGACCGTCGTGTGCATGGACGAGAAGTCGCAGCACAAGAACAAGGCGCGCGCGCTGCGCGTCCTGCGCGCGCGGCTGTTCGAGATGGAGCGCAGCCGCATCCACGCCGAGCGCGCGCAGGAGCGCAAGCAGCAGGTCGGCAGCGGCGACCGCAGCGAGCGCATCCGGACCTACAACTTCCCGCAGAACCGCTGCAGCGACCACCGCCTCGGAGAGAACTTCTCGCTCGAGCAGGTCCTGGCCGGCCGCCTGATGCCGATCCTCGGCGCCCTCGAGGAGCGCGACCGCATGGAGCGCATCCAGAACCTCTGAGCGCCCTTGCGCCGCCCGGGCGCGCGGGGAAACTGGAGCCCCCGCGGTCGCCAGACGGCGCGGACCCTTCCCCTCGAGAGCCATGAGCCAGCCCAGCGACCTCGACCTCCCCGACCTGCCCGACGACGTCGGCCCGCTGGCCGCTCTGCCCGACGACGTCGAGCCGCAGGCCGCCCCGGCGGGCGCGGTCGCTCCCGGCGGCGAGCGCGCGCTGCGACCGCTGGACAAGGCGCCGCAGCACCTGCGCCTGGCGGCGCTGGTCGTCGTCGCCGGCTCGCTCGTGCCCTGGATGGGGCACGAGGGAGGCTGGGTCACCGCGGCGGCGGCGAAGCTCGTGGCCATGCTCGGCGCCTGGCTCTACTGGCAGCAGGTGCGTCACGACTGGGGGCCGCCGCTCGGCGGAGCGCTCGGCAAGCTGGCCTCGCTGCGGCTCTCCTTCGGCAAGCAGGAGAAGCCCAAGCCGCCGCGGCGCAACGCGCCGGCGAGCGCCGCCGCGCCCTCGAAGCCGCCGGCCGTCCTCACGATCGTCGCCATCGCGGTCGCCTTCGGCGTCGGCGCGCTGTGGATGCCGCTCGCGGACCCGACCCCCGGAGTGCGCGCGATGGCGGGCGCGGCCGAGGTCGGGATGCTCGCCTGGGCGGCCTTCACCTGGGTGCACATCGCCGCCTTCGAGCGCTGGGGCCCGTTCAACCCGCTCTTCCCGCTGATGTTCCTCGGGATCCTGTTCGCCGGCCTCTCGCGCGTGGTGACGGCGATCGGCAGGGGCTTGGGGAGCCTCGACTCGATCCTCACGCTGCTCGGCGGCGCGGCGGTCGCGGCCGGCGGCGGCCTGGCCGCCTACACGATCGTGGAGGCGCTGCGGCAGGCGAAGCGCGAGGGCGACGAGAAGAAGAAGGCCGCCAGCGAGGCGCGCCGCACGGCGCGCCGCGGCGCCTCGAGCAGTGCCCGCTGAGGCGGCGGGCGGTCCCGAGGAGGCCCCGCGGCGCGGCGCTGCGCGGCGCGAGGAGCCCCCGCGCACCGCGCGCGAGATGCTCGGCCGCGCGCGCGGGTTCCTCGAGCAGCGCGGCGTCGAGGGCGCGCGCCTGGAGGCGGAGATCCTGGTCGCGCACGCGCTCGGCCTCGACCGCCTGCACCTCTTCCTGGAGCTCGAGCGACCCGTGGCGCGGGCCGAGCTCGAGCGCGCGCGCGAGCTCCTCGTGCGCCGCGGCCGCGGCGAGCCCAGCGCCTACCTGACCGGCCTGCGCGAGTTCTACGGGCGCACCTTCGCGGTCGGCCCCGCGGTGCTGATCCCGCGGCCCGAGACCGAGCTCGTGGTGGACCTCGCGCGCGAGCGGCTGGCGGGCGCGCCGGCGCCGCGTCTGGCCGACCTGGGCACGGGCTCGGGTTGCCTGGCGATCACGCTCGCGCTGGAGCTCGAGAAGGCCGAGGTCGTCGCGAGCGACGTCTCCGCGCCGGCGCTCGCGTGCGCCGCCCAGAACGCGCAGCGCCTGGGCGCGCGCGTGCGCTTCGTCGAGGGCGACGGCCTGGCCGCGCTGGCGCCGCACGCGCCCTTCGACTGGATCGTCTCGAACCCGCCTTACGTGGACCCGGCCGAGGCCGGCGCCCTCGCGCGCGAGGTGCGCGAGCACGAGCCGGCGGGCGCGCTCTTCGGCCCGGCCGGCGACCCCGACCGCTGGGCGCGCACGCTGGCCGCGGAGGCCGGCCGCCTGCTGCGCCCGGGCGGGGGGCTCTTGGTCGAGCTCGGTCAGGGGCAGGCCGCGCGCCTGGCGCCGGCGCTCGCGCGCATGCCGCATGCGCTGCACCGCGACCTCGCAGGCGTCGAGCGCGTGCTCGAGGTGCGCGTCCCGCGCTAGCGTCGTCGCTCGGGCATCAGGGGCCCGGCAGGGCCTCGATCGATTCGAGGAGAGGCCGGAGCGCCTCGGGCGGATCGCCTTCGTAGTGGAGGGTGAAGGCCTCCGCGGGGGTGGCGAGGGTCAGGCTGCAAGACCAGTTGCCAGGCTCGCCCCGGCGCAGATCGAGGAGGCCGATGCGCTCGGCCGTGGCGAAGAGGGGCTCGACGAGCGAGGCGTCCACCTGGAGCCGCTCCCGGCGCTCGTCCTCCGGCGCCGTCGCGCTCTCCACCCAGCGCTCGATGCGCCCGTCGCGGAACGCCGTCGTGCCGGAGTAGGTCCCGGCGATGCCGCCTCCGCAGCCGTGGGAGATGGCGGTCGCGGCAGCGTAGCGCGGGTCTCGCCCGCGCCCGCAGGCGAAGAGCAGGAAGAGCAGCGGCAGGAGGGCGCGCACGCGCATGAGGGAGCGTCGGCGGCGCAGCAAACCCCGCTCCCTAGGCCTCGTCCGAGCGCAGGCGCACGTACTCCGCCAGCGCCTGGCGGTTGCGCTGGTCGACGTCGTTCAGGAAGACGGCGATCTCGAAGTGGTCGACGTGCGCCGACAGCGGTTGGCAGCGCACCACGACGCCGCGGCCCTGCACGCGGCGCACGGCCGAGCCGGGCACCGGCGGAAGCTCGAGCGAGAGCCCGAGGATCGTCATCTCCGGCACGCGTCGGTCGAGGAACAGGCAGATGCCGGCCGTGGACAGGTCGCGCAGGCGCGCGGCGTGGCTCCCGTCGGCGAGCTCGACGGTGACCGGGCAGTCCAACTCGACGCGCGGCGTCCGCCGGCGCTCGGCCGGGTGGGAGGGGCGGTTCTCTGGATGGGTCAGGGAGGTCGTCATGGAGGGCGCGCGCGAACGTGGCCGGGGGGCCGCCCGAGGGTAGGACATCGCGCGCGGCGGCGCCCGTGGAAAGCCGGTCCGCGCCCCGCGTACGGGCCCGCACGTGAGCCGGGCGCGCCGGTCCGCTAGACTGCCCCCGGACCCACAGCCCCGAGCGAGGACCCCGCCATGGCCAGCTACAACAAAGTGATCTTGATGGGCAACCTGACGCGCGACCCCGAGGTGCGCTACGCGCCCAGCGGCGCCGCGATCGTCAAGTTCGGCCTGGCCGTGAACCGCCGCTTCCAGGACGCCGAGGGCAACTGGCAGGAGGAGCCGACGTTCGTGGACATCACGATGTTCGGCAAGCGCGGCGAGGCCTTCGCGCGCTTCCACACCAAGGGCAAGCCGGCCTTCCTGGAGGGCTCGCTGCGCCTCGACACGTGGGAGGACAAGAACGGCGGCGGGAAGCGCAGCAAGCTCTACGTCGTGGCGGAGAACTGGGAGTTCGTCGGCCCCGGCAAGGAGGGCGGCGGCGGCGGCGGTGGCGGCGGGAGCGGCGGCGCGAGCCGCTCGTACGAGCCGGCGGGGGAGCTGGACGAGACGCCGTTCTAGAGGAGACGGGAGGGAGCTCGGGCAGGCCTGCGGCGCCACGGCGCTCGCGCGCCGGCCGCGGCCATGCGGCCGCGTCGAGGGCCGCGGCGCGCGGCCCTCAGCACGTCCTGCAGCGGTCCGGCAGGTCGCCCGACATCAAGCGACGGCGGAAGGCGCGGTAGGGCTCGCCGTTCCAGATCGCGGCGCCGTCCTGCTCGAAGGCGTTGCCGAGCTTGATCTCGCGGCTGTCGTAGTAGTTGCAGCAGGGCGTCACGTCGCCCTCGACCGTGACGTAGCTCATCTGCTGCGGCCAGTAGCAGTTCACGCGCTCCGCGTGCGTCCACGAGCCGTACGACCACACCACGCGCACCTTGCCGCGGTAGGGGGGCAGCGAGCGGATCCACGCGCGCTCCTCGTCGCCGAGCTGCAGCTCGGCCAGCGCGTCGTTCGAGCTCGCGTTGAGCTTGGTGAACATGATCGTCTCGACGCCGAGCTCCTCCGCGATGGCGAGCATGCGCGGCACCTGCTGCAGATTGGCCTTGCTGAGCACGGTCATGATGCCGACCGTCGGCGTCTTCGAGCCCAGCGCGGCCTTGGCCTCGAGCAGGTTCGTGACGCAGCGCTTGTAGCGCTTGAGCGTGCCGCCCTTGCGCAGGCGACGGAAGGTCGCCTCGTCGGCGCCGTCCATCGAGAAGTTCACGAGGTCCAGGCCCGCGCGCACGATCTCGAAGGCCGTGCCGCGCTCGATCTTGGAGGCGTTCGAGAACGTGTGCACGCTCAGGCCGCGCGCGGAGGCCTCGCGGACCAGCTCGATCACGCAGGGGTTCAAGAACACCTCGCCCAGGCCCTGGAGCTCGAGCTTCTTGACCGTCGGGTAGGCGTCGAGCACGCGCCGGAACTGCTCCAGCGTCATTTGCTTCTCGGGCCGGTCGTACTCGGCCATCGAGAGCGGGCAGGAGTCGCAGCGGAAGTTGCAGATCGAGGAGGTCTCTATCTGCAGCGCCGACACCGGCTGGGGGTTGTAGCCGGTGCGCTGGGCCTCCAGCCAGTCGGGGGAGCGCATGTCGGCGGCGGGGTGCGAGCCGCCCGGTTCGGCGTTGACCATGGTGCTGGATCGGCGGGGAAAGGCCGGCGAGTGTAGCACGCGCGGCTCACAGGTCCGGCCGCCTCGCGCGCAGACCGCGCTTGCCAGCGAGCGCGCGGCCCGCTGGGATGGGGTCCGCCCCGCGGGGCCCTCCCGCCATGCGCGTCGTCGTCCGCCTCTTCGCCGGCCTGCGCGAGCGCGCCGGCACCGAGCGTCTGGTCGTCCTGGACCTGCCCGAGCCGCTCGACGTCGCGCGCCTGCGCGCGATCGTCGCCGAGCGCTGGCCCGAGCTCGGCGGCCTGGAGGGCGTGCGCGGCGTCGTGGGCACGCGCTGGGTGGCCGACGACACGCCGCTCGAGGACGGCGCGGAGGTGAGCCTGCTGCCGCCGGTTTCCGGCGGCAGCGGCCGCGACGAGGCGCTGGCGCGCGGCGTGTTCGAGGTGCGCGCGGAGCCGCTCGACCCGCTCGAGGTCCAGCGCCGCCTCGCGCACCCCTCGTGCGGCGCGATCGTGCTCTTCACCGGCACGACGCGCGCGACGAGCCGCGGGCGCGCGGTCGAGCGGCTCGACTACGAGGCCTTCGCCGCCATGGCCGGCGCCGAGATGGAGCGCGTCTTCGCCGAGTGCCGCGCCGCGCACGGGCCGCCCGCGGCCCCCGCGGGCGACGACCCCGCGCAGCACGAGCTCGCGATGCTCGTCCTGCACCGCACGGGCACCGTCGGCGTCGGCGAGCCTTCGGTGGTGATCGGCGTCGCCAGCCCGCACCGCGACGCGGCCTTCCGCGCCTGCCGCTTCCTCATCGACGAGCTCAAGGCGCGCGTGCCGCTGTGGAAGAAGGAGGTCTACGGCGACGGCCATGCGTGGATCGGCGAGCGCTCGTAGCCGCCCGGGCGGCGGGCGTTTGGAGCGGGCTCGCGCGGCTGCTACCTTGCTCACCCGCGGCCCGGCGCGAAGCGGATCGGGCGAGGGCATCCGCAGGGGCGCATCCGTATGAGCGACAGGGCCGGCCTGAGTCTGAACCGCGAGGGCGTCGAGCGCGAGGAGCTCGAGGTCGACGTGTGCCTGGTGGGCGCGGGGCCGTCCGCGCTCGCCTGCGCGATCCACCTGAAGCGCCTGCTCGACGCGGCGGGCAAGGGCGACGCCACGCTGCTCGTGCTGGAGAAGGCCGAGGACGTCGGCTACCACGTGCTGTCGGGAGCCGTCATGGACCCGCGCGGCATGGCGGAGCTCTTCCCCGACTGGCGCGAGCGCGGCTGCCCGGTCGAGGCCGAGGTGCGCTTCGACTGCGTCGACTGGCTGCGCGCGGGCGGCGGCCGCCTGCGCCTGAAGGGCCCGCTCGTCCCGCCGCCGCTGCGCAACCACGGCAACTCCATCGTCAGCTTGTACCGCGTCGTGCGCTGGCTGAAGGAGCAGGCGGAGGCGCTCGGCGTGGAGGTCTATCCCGGCTTCGCGGCCTCGCGCGTCCTGTACGACGGCTCGCGCGTCGTCGGCGTGCAGACGCGCGACGCCGGCATCGCCAAGGACGGCAGCGCCAAGCCGCAGTTCCAGCCCGGCATGGACGTCAAGGCGCGCGTGACCGTGTTCGCCGAGGGCACGCGCGGCAGCCTCGCGAAGGGGCTGATCCGCCGCCTGCACCTCGACTCGGGGCGCAACCACCAGCTCTACGAGGTCGGCGTCAAGGAGATCTGGCGCATCCCCGAGGCGCGCGGCGCCGAGCTCCTGGGCTCGGTGATCCACACGATGGGCGAGCCGCTGGGGACCTCGGGCTACGGCGGCGGGTGGATCTACGGGCTGTCGGAGAGCCGGCTCTCGATCGGCTACGTCGTCGGCCTCGACCACGCCGACCCGCGCCTCGACGGGCACGCGCTCTTCACGCGCTGGAAGGAGCACCCGCAGGTGCGCGCGCTGCTGGAGGGGGGCGAGGTCCTGCGCTACGGCGCGAAGACGATCCCCGGCGGCGGCTACTGGGCGATGCCGGAGCTGGCCGGCGACGGCTTCGTCCTGACCGGCGACACGGCCGGCTTCGTGAACATGGCGCGCCTCAAGGGCATCCACCTGGCGATCAAGTCGGGCCTGATGGCGGCCGAGGCGATCGCCGAGGCGCTGGCGAAGGACGACACCTCGGCCCAGGGGCTGGCCGGCTACGCGCGCCGCTTCGAGGCCTCGTGGGCCAAGGACGAGCTGTGGCGCGTGCGCAACTTCCGCCAGGCCTTCCAGTCCGGCTTCCTGACCGGGATGGTGGACGCCGGCCTGCAGCTCGCGAGCGGCGGGCGCGGGCTCCTGGCGCGGCGCAAGGCCACGGCCGACCACGAGACGACGCAGGGGCCGGCCGCCGGGCGCTTCGAGCAGCCGGTCTTCGACGGCAAGCTCGGCTTCGACAAGCTGACCGACGTCTACCACTCGGGCACGATCCACGAGGAGGACCAGCCCTCGCACCTGGTCGTGGTCGAGCCGGACGTGTGCGTCACGCGCTGCACGCGCGAGTACGGCAATCCCTGCCAGCACTTCTGCCCGGCCGCGGTCTACGAGTGGCCGCACGCGGACGCCGCGGCGGCGCGCGCGGCGGGGGGCGTGGTGATCAACGCCTCGAACTGCGTGCACTGCAAGACCTGCGACATCGCCGATCCCTACCAGATCATCGAGTGGACCGTGCCCGAGGGCGGCGGCGGTCCCAAGTACGTGGACATGTGAGGCGCCCGCGATGAAGGTCACGCTGCACGACGCGCGCAGGGCGCTGCCGAGGAGCGAGCTCCTGTGCGTCCTGGCGCCGGAGGCGAAGAGCGTCGCGCTGCCCGCGGGCGTCGAGCTCTCCGCCTCCGCCCGGGCCGACTTCCGCGGCGAGTTCCGGCAGACGCGCTGGACCGACGCGCCCGCCGGGCCGGCTCGCCGCGTGCTGCTCGTCGGGCTGGGGAAGGCCGGGGCGCTGGACGCGGAGAAGCTGCGGCGCGCGGCGGCGATCGCGGTGAAGCAGGCCGAGGCGATGAAGGTCCCCGCGGCCGCGCTGTGGCTCGCGGCGGAGACCGAGCGCGCCGCCGGCGGCGCCGAGGCGGCCGGGCGCGCGCTGGCCGAGGGCGCGTGCATGGGCAGCTACGCGCTGACGCGTTTCAAGAAGAAGCCGGCGGAGCGCGCGCTCGCGCGCGTGCTCCTGTGCGGCGGCGGGGCGGCCTTCGCGCGCGGGGCGCGCGAGGGCGAGGTGCTGGCGCAGGCCAACCTCCTCGCGCGCGAGCTGCAGGACGCGCCCGCGAACCGCATGCGCCCGCGCGACCTGGCCGCCGCGGCGCGCAAGGTGGCGGCGCGCAGCCCGCGCATCGCCTGCCGCGTGCTGGGCGAGCCGGAGATGCGGAAGCTCGGCATGGGCTCGCTGCTGTCGGTGTCGCGCGGCTCGGCCGAGCCGGCCTGCCTGATCCACCTGACGCACCGGCCGAAGGGTCGCTCGCGCGGGCGCGTCGCGGTCGTCGGCAAGGGCCTGACGTTCGACGCCGGCGGCATCAGCCTCAAGCCGGCGGCGAAGATGGAGGAGATGAAGTACGACATGTCGGGCGGCGCGGCCGTGATCGGCCTGTTCCACGCGCTGGCGCGGCTCGACCTGCCCCTCGAGGTGCACGGGCTGGTGCCGGCGGCCGAGAACCTGCCCGACGGCAAGGCCAACAAGCCCGGCGACGTCGTCGTCGCGATGGACGGCACGACGATCGAGGTGCTGAACACGGACGCCGAGGGGCGCCTGGTGCTGTGCGACGCGCTGGCGTACGCCGTCCGGCGCATCGAGCCCGACACGATCGTCGACCTGGCGACCCTGACCGGCGCGGTGATCATCGCGCTCGGGCACGAGCTCAGCGGCGTGATGGGCAACGACGAGGCGCTGCAGCAGGCGCTGATCGCCTCGGGCAAGGCGGTGGGCGAGCTGGTCTGGCCGCTGCCGCTGCTCGACTGCCACAAGGAGCAGATGAAGGGCAGCGTGGCGGACCTGCGCAACATCAACGCCGGGCAGGGCAACGGCTCGAGCGCCGGCGCGGCCTTCCTGTCCGGCTTCGTCGGCGACGTGCCGTGGGCCCACCTCGACATCGCGGGGACGGCCTGGGGCGCGCTGGAGCGCGACTGGGTCGGCGGCGGCGGCGGCACCGGCGTCGGCGTGCGCCTGCTCGTCCACTACCTCCAGAGCCGCGCCTGAGCCTCGCGCGGCGGATTCCCGCCGGGCTCGTGCAACCCTCGGGGACCGCCGCGCCACCCAGGGAGCGGAGGAAAGCCCCATGCCGCCGCGCCCGATCGCGTTCCTGACCCCGCTCCTCGTCCTGGTCCCGCTGCTCGAGCGCTCCCCGCGCGGGGAGGAAGGAGCCGCGCCGCCGCCGGCGCGCGTCGCCTTCGAGCGGCTCAAGGCGCTCGAGGGGGACTGGAGCGGCGCGAGCACGCTGGGCTGGAAGGACGAGGTGCGCTTCGACGTCATCGCCGGCGGCTCGGTCGTGATGGAGACCTCGCGCTTCGAGGCGCACCCGGGCCAGACGATGGTCACGATGTTCCACCTCGACGGCGAGCGCTTGCTCTTGACGCACTACTGCGTGGCCGGCAACCAGCCGCGCCTGGTCGCGACCGAGATCGCCCCCGACGGGCGGCGGCTCGCCTTCGGCTTCCTCGACGCGACGGGGATCGCCTCGCGCGAGCAGGGGCACATGGACGCCGTCCTGCTGCGCCTGGAGGACGGGGTCGTGGAATCGCGCTGGAGCTGGTACGAGGACGGCCGCTCGCGCCCGATGGAGGAGATCCGCCTGGAGCGTCGGCCGTGAGCGGTCGCGCGCGAGGCGGCGGGAGGTGCGGCGCTGGTCGCTGAGGACGCCCAGGCCGCGGAGGAGCGCGAGCTCGTGCAGCGCTTCCTCGCGCGGCGGGACGAGGACAGCTTCCTCGCGCTCTACCGCCGGCACGCGGACGCGCTCTACCGCGTCCTCGCACGCGTGCTCGGCGGCGCGGACGTCGACGACGCCTTCCAGGAGACCTGGCGCCGCTCGGTCGATCGCCTGGCGAGCTTCGGCGGGGGCTCGCGCCTGCGCACGTGGCTGTGCGGCGTCGCGCTGAACTGCGCGCGTGAGGCGCTGCGCGCGCGCGGCGCCGGCCCGGGCTGGGAGGTCGTGGAGCTCGACGAGCTGGGTGCGCCGGACGCGGTCGTGCCGCTCTCCGAGGAGCGCGAGGCGCTCGAGGGAGCGCTGGCGCGGCTCGCGCCCGGCTACCGCGCGGTGCTCGTGCTGCACGACGTCGAGGAGCTGACGCACGCGGAGATCGCGCGCGTGCTCGGCATCCGCTCGGGCACGTCGAAGAGCCAGCTCGCGCGCGCGCGAGCGGCCGTGCGGCGCGCGCTCGCCGACGCGCGCGAGGAGCCCGTGCGGCGGGCAGGAGGAACGGCATGAAGAGCGACGACACGGCGGGGGACGCCTCCCGCGACGAGCTGGAGCCGGAGCCGCTCACCGCGGCGGAGCGCGCGCGCTGGCGCGCGCTGCGCGAGGGGCCGCGGCCGCCCCCGGCGCTCGAGCGTGCGCTCGTGCGCGAGCTGCGCGCGCGCGGCGCGCTCGCGCCGGCGCGGGCGCCGCGCCTGCGCCGGCTGGCGGGCCTCGCGGCCGCGGGGCTCCTCGGGCTGGTCGCGGGCCTCGCCTGGCGCGCCGCGCCCGGCGCGGAGCATGCCGACGACGGACGGCGCTACCTGCTGCTCGTGCGCCGCGATCCGGCCGCCCCGGAGCTCGACGCGGACGAGACGGCGCGGCGCGTGGCGGAGTACGGGCGCTGGGCGCGCTCGCTGGGCGCGCGCCTCGCAGACGGCGCGCACCTCGCCGACGAGCGGCTCCTGCTGCACCGTGGAGACGACGGCGCCGTGGAGGTCGAGGCCGCGCCTCCCGACGCGCTGGGCGGTTTCTTCCTGCTGCGCGCGCCCGCGTCGAGCGCGGCGATCGCGCTCGCCAGGACCTGTCCGCATCTGGCCCACGGAGGTCTCCTGGAGCTGCGGCCGCTCGACGGCTAGGCGCCCGCCCCCAGGATCTTTTTTTCCGCCCCCGAGGGGGCGATGGGGGAGGCACGGACCGGTCCATGGCCCTTGACCAGGAAGACGCAATTGATGATATTGGGGGCCGTGCCAGCGGCCCGCGAGACGGGCCGCCTCCCATGCGTCCGCCCCCCACATCGATCGCCGCCGCGCTCGCGGCGACGCTCCTCGCCTCCCTCGGCCATGCGAACGAGTACCGGCCGGGCAGCGTGCTCGTGTTCCCCGTGCAGCGCTCGGGTCTCGACCTGGGCGGCTGTCCGTCGAGCTGCTTCTGGACGATCGTGTCGGTCACGAACGTCAACACGTTGCCGGCGACGCCTTCCAGCCTGGGCGGATCGACGAACGTCAAGTTCGAGTACCTGAACACGATCCGCGACCCCGCGCGTCCGCTGCAGCCCGCGCACTGCTTCGTGAACGACGTGGTCGAGTTCCTCACGCCCGCGGACACGTTCAGCGTGCTGACGAGCTGCCACAACGCCTCGCACGAGGCCGGCTACGTCGTCGTGCACGCGCAGGATCCGTCGCTGTTCGACACGGCCTGGTCGTGGGACTACTTGATCGGCTCGGAGATGATGCTCACCGCCACGGGCGGGATGTTCTTCCTGAACGCGATCCCGTTCAGCTCGCCCCTGCCCGACCGCGCGCCGACGGACCTCGACGGCGACCGCCAGCTCGACTTCGACGGCGCCGAGTACCAGGGCGCGCCCGACCTGCTCTTCGTCGACTCGTTCATCGCGCCGCTCAACGCGTCCTTGGCCCTGATCAACCTGACCGGCGGCGTGGACTTCGTCGCGACGGCGAAGTTCGACGTGTGGAACGACAACGAGTTCGCGTTCTCGACCACGGTGACGTTCCGCTGCTGGTTCAACGAGCCGCTGGTGCGCATCAGCCCGATCTTCACCCAGGGGTACCTGCTCGCGAACACGCCGAACGACATCTCCGAGCTCGACGTGAACTGCGATGGGCGGGGCGAGCTCGAGACCGGCTGGCTGCGCATCGACGGCCTGGTGGCGACCTCGACGGCGGAGACGATCCAGGACCCGGCCTTCCTCGGCGCGCTGACCGCCGGCCCGGACAACGTGTTCGACACCGGCAGCATGCTCTGGGAGAGCGAGGGGAAGCAGCTCAACGGGGACTTCGTGAAGTTCGGGGTCGATGATCGTGAGCATCCCTGAGGCGGCTGGCGCGACCCCGCCGGCGGGCCGGACGGGGGAGCCTGTGTCCGAGCGGGCCGGTCCATTCCGGGCCTGGCCCCTGGGATCCTGGCTCGCGCGGCTTCCGGGCGGGGTCCGCGAGCGATTCCGCGCGTCGGGCCGGGCCTGTGCGAGGCGCATCCGGCGGCTCGCGTGCGGATGGCGCACGCCGCCCGGCAAGACGTTCCCACGGCATTTGCGGAGCTTCCGGCGAGAGGCGACTGGCGCTCCCGAGAAGATCGGGGAACAATGGAACCACGCGGACGGCTCCTCTAGCATGAGGGCCGTCCGGCACCCGGCTCGCGAGAGCTGGGGAGGGACGCGAGCGGCGCACGGCTGGCAAGAACCGGGCGCGGCGCGCGAACCGTCCTTCCGAGCGCACCTGGCGCGCGCGGAGGGTTGGCCGAACAGCTCTCGCCGAAGAAGGAAACCCCACGGAGATGCACGCCTTGAGAGACCGCACCCGACCGAGCCGGCGCGATCGCCCCGATCGCGCCGCCGAAGCTCCTCTCGAACGGAGCTCCGACCGCGCACCCTACGCGGTCTCGCGGAGCGCGCGCGGCCTCTGAGGCCCGGCAACTCCGGGAGCATTCGAGACAGGAGCACCCTCCCGATGGAGGAGGTTCCCGCCCCGACGGGCCCGCGTGCTGCGCTGCGCGAGCGACGCGACCCGCGACCCTGAAGGGCAAACATCTGCAGATTCGCTAGTCACCCAAACCGCACCATGCACAGGAGAGGCGACACCATGAGAGTGCTCGCAGTCATTTCGGCGGCGGCTGCCGCCACGGCGGCTTTCGCCCCGACGAGCTTCGCTGACGGGCGCAACCCCGGCAGCGTCCTCGTCTACCCGGTCCAGTACTCCGGAGAGCAGGAGATCGCGACGGAAGGCAACTACTTCTGGACGATCACCTGCGTCACGAACTCCAACCTGACGCCGGCGACCCCCTTCAGCTTCGGCGGCTCCACGAACGTGCAGTTCGACTACGTCAACACGCTTCGTGACCGGCTGTTCCCCCTGAAGCCCCTGCACTGCTTCGTCAACGACGTGGTCGAGTTCCTGAGCCCGGCCGACACGCTGTGCGTGCTGACCAACTGCCACAACGCCTCGAGCGAAGCCGGCTACCTGGTCGTGCACGCCCAAGATCCGGCCAAGTTCAAGACCGCCTGGTCGTGGGACTACCTGCTGGGCTCCGAGATGGTCGTGACCGCCACCGGCGGCATGTACTCCATCAACGCGATCCCCTTCACGTCCCCGCTGGCCGACGCGGCCGAGACGGACCTGGACGGTGACGGCCAGCTGGACTTCGACGGCTCGGAGTACGAGGGCGTGCCCGACGTGCTCTTCATCGACAGCTTCCTGGCGGTCGCCGGCTCGTCCCTCGCCCTGATCAACCTGACGGGCGGCGTGGACTTCGTGGCCACGACCAAGTTCGACATCTGGAACGACAACGAGT
>CADEGS010000098.1 GCA_902826945.1 uncultured bacterium
GGTCGAGCTCGACCCGCCGCTCTGCTCCGCGTGCCTCCCCTCGCGGCCCTTCCTGGTCGTCGGCGAGCAGCCGAACCGCGCGACCGAGGACCGGCCGGACCGCTGGCTGCGCCCCGACCGGAGCGGGATCCGCCACGCCGGGAACCGGCTCCTCGACTACTCGGGGTTTCCGCGCGAGCCCTTCCTCGCGTCCTTTGACCGCACCAACCTCCTCCAGGACGCCGGCCCCTGGTCGGTCCCGCGCGCGCGCGCCGCTGCGCTCGAGATCCTCGAGCGCGAAGCAAGGATGGCGGCGGCGGGCGGGCGTCGGTTCGCGGTGCTGCTCCTCGGCCGGCGCGTGCGCGAGGCCTTCGGGCTCGAGCACGCGCTCGTCTTCACGTTCCAGCGCGCGCGCGTCGAGGGCGCGCCGCGGCTGCTCATGCTCCCGCACCCCTCGGGCCGCTGCCGCACCTGGAACGAGCGCGGGGCCCGCGATCGCGCGCGCCGTCGCTTCGCCGAGCTGCGCGCGATCGCCGAGGCGCTCGAGGCCGCGCGAGCGCAGGAGGCGGCGCTTTGAGCGAGCGGGCTAGGCTGCGCCTCTCGCGCTGGCGGCGACACGCCGAGTTCCAGGCGGCGCGCGCGCTGTTCTGGGCTGGTCGCCGCGCCGGCCGCCTCGGCCGATGGCGGCTCGACGCGATCCTGCAGACGGCCGCGATCGTGCTCGTCGGGGACGCGCGTCGCCTGCAGCGCGAGGAGTTCGAGGGGTTCCTGCGCATGATCCGCGGATCCGACGACCTGGGCCGCTCCTGGGCGCTCGTCTGCGAGCTCGTGGGCCGCGGCTATCGCGTGACGCGCCTGACCGGGAAGCCCGACGGCGTGATCGACGTCGAGCTCGAGGCGCCCGGCCGGTGAGCACTCCCGACTTCGTCCTCTGCTCCCGCGTGACCAGCCGGCCGGCGGCCGTGCCCGGCTCGACGGCGGTCCGCTGCTCGCGCTGCGAGGTCGCCGTCTGGCTCTCGCCGTCCTCGCGCTCGATCGACGCTCCTCGCCTCTGCCTGGACTGCCTCGCCAGGCTCATGCGCGAGAGGGGCGAGGTCGTCGACGCGCTGCCGCCGACCGCCGACCAGCGCGCCGAGATCGAGGCGCACGCGGCGCGACGCCGGCGCGCCGCTTCTTTGGACCACGGCGGCGCCGCGCCGGCGCCGTCTCCCACCGACACCCGACACCCTCGCGAACCATGACCACGACGAAGACCAGGCGCCGCGGAGGCGCTCCCGCCGACCCCGAGCCCGTCCCCGAGATCCGCCGCGTCGTCGCGCCCGACCAGGGGGGCTACCGCGTGCGCGCGGTCGAGCGCCTCGAGGTCCCCCTCGACCGGCTGCACGTCTCGCCGGGGAACCGGCCCGTGCAGGAGGACGCGGCCCTCGCCGAGCTGCGCGCCTCGATCGAGCAGAACGGCGTGCTGCAGGCGCTCCTCGTGCGCCGCCGTGACGACGGCGGCTTCGAGATCATCGCCGGCGCGCGGCGCGCCGCGGCCGCGCGCGGCGTGCTCGAGGCCGTGCCCTGCGACGTGCTCAACGTCGGCACGGTGCGCGCCGACC
Source organism: uncultured bacterium (assembly GCA_902826945.1). The sequence continues at coordinate 1,581 of CADEGS010000098.1, forward strand.
ACCTGCGCGTCGTCGAGAACGTCCAGCGCCAGGACCTCGCGCCGCTCGAGGAGGCGCAGGCCTTCGAGGACCTGGTCGCGCACGGCTACACGGTCGAGCAGGCCGCGGCCGAGGTCGGCAAGAGCGTCGGCCACGTGGCGCGCCGCCGCAACCTCCTGAACCTCTCGCCGGCGTGGCGCGCGGTGCTCGCCGGCCAGCCCGGGGCCGGCCGCACCTTGCGCGGAGCCCCGCGATCGCGCGACCTCAAGGACGAGGACGGCGTCCACCCCGCGCGCGCCTGGGGCGTCGAGCTGCTCGAGCTCGTGGCGACGCAGTCGCACGAGACGCAGGACGTGCTCCTCGGGGACGCCAGCTTCGGCGAGGTCCCGACCCGCGCGCAGCTCCGCCGCCAGCTCGCCAAGCTCTCGGCCGACCTCTCGCTCGCGCCCTGGGACCTCGCGGACGAGGCGCTCGCGCCGAAGGCCGGGTCCTGCGCGGCGTGCCCGAAGCGTTCCGACCGGGGCTCCCCGGGCCTCTTCGACGCGATGCTCGACATCGCGCCGCGCGCCGAGAAGGCGGCGGGGGCCGCGGCCCTGTGCCTCGACCTCGAGTGCTGGCGCGGCAAGCTCGCGGCGCACGCCCGCGCGCGCGTCGCGGCCGCGCGCGCCGAGCACGGCGACGCGCTGCTCGTCGTGGCGCAGAAACCGCGGTTCGGGCACGAGCACGACCGCCACGAGCTCTCCGGGATCTACTTCGGCAGCGGCGTGCACGCGGGCCTGGGCAAGGTCGTGCGGCACGACGACGTCTGCGGGTGCAAGTCGGGGGCGAAGGGCGCGCGGCCGGCGATCTTCCTCGACGGGGACTTCCGCGTGCGCTGGGTCACGCTCGCGCGGAACGGCGAGGCGCGCTCCTCGGCCGCCGCGCGCGCCGCCGGCGGGGAGAAGGCGAAGGCCGCGCCGGCGAAGGGCGAGAAAGAGCGGCGGGCCGACGCGCTGCGGCGTCTCGCCGCACGCCGCGACGCCTGGGTCCTCGACCAGGTCTCGGCCGCGCTCGAGGAGCTCGAGCCGATCGCCGAGGCCGCGAAGGACCAGGACCCGGCGAAGGCGCTCGCGGCTTTCCAGCTCCTCGCGGTCGACTGCCTCGGCGGCAACGGGCCCGAGAGACTCTGGAACGAGACCGCGAAGGCGCGGGAGAAGCGATACCTCGCCCTGGACAAGGCGCGCGCCGAGGCCTGTCGCCACGACGTCGAGGGCGACCTGTGGCGCTCGGTCACGCGCCCGCGGCTCGCGGCCGTCCTGAACCGCCACGGGCTCGCGCAGGGCTCCCTCGGCCCGCTGGTCGGCTTCGCGGTCTCCGCGCTCTCGCCCCTGGGCCTGGACGTCCCCGCGCTCATCCTGCGCAGCGAGAGCGAGATCGCCCCGCCGAAGTGGCTCGCGGCCGAGAAGGCGGAACCTACTGCAAAGCCCGCCGCAGAGGGTCGCCGGCGCGGGGCCTCGAAACGCTCGGGCAAGAAGGCCAAGGGCCGGGCGCGGAAGTCGTGAGCCGGCCGGAGATCCCGACGAGCGGGCACCCGCTCACCTGGCCGCTCGGCTGGGCGCGCACCGAGCGCCGCCGGCACGCGACGTTCCGGGTCACGTTCTCCGAGGCGCGGAGCCGGCTCCTGCGCGAGCTCGAGCGGCTGCGCGCGCGCGACCTCGTGATCTCGACCAACCTCGAGACGAAGCTCGACGGCATGCCCTACGCGAACCGTTCCGAGCCCGCCGACCCCGGCGTCGCGGTCTACTTCCGGCTCGAGGGCGAGCCGCGCGTGCTCGCCTGCGACCGCTGGCTCGCCGTCCGCGACAACCTGCGCGCGATCGGCCTGCACGTCGAGGCTATGCGCGCGATGGAGCGATGGGGCGTGGGCTCGGTCGAGCAGGCCTTCCGCGGCTACGCGGCGCTTCCTGGCCGCGGCGAGACCACCGCGGGCGCCAGGCCGTGGCGCGAGGTCCTCGGCCTGGACGGCACGGCCGTGACGCTCGAGGGCGCGCGCGCGCGCTTCGCCGTGCTCGCGCGCCGCCTGCACCCCGACAACGGCGGGCCGCGCGCGCCGTTCGAGGAGGTCTGCGCGGCGTGGTCCCAGGCGCGGGCCGAGCTCGAGATCGCGCCGTGACGTGGCAGGGCGTGACGTGCTGGGCCGTGTACCACGCGACGCACCGGCGGGGCGACGCGATCGTGGGCCGGCGCCGCGTCGCCCGCGAGCTCGTCGCGGTCTTCGCGCTCGGGCCCGAGGCGACGACCAAAGAGGCGCGGCGCGTCGCCCGGCTCGAGTTCCCGGGCCGCGGCTTCGAGGTCCGCCAGGTCCGCGAGGGCTGCCGCGCCGACGCCTGGCAGGGCCGCGCGGTCGTGGCCCGGCTCGCGAGCCTCTCCGATGCCTGAGCCCGACTGGTTCGACGCGGAGGAGCTCGACGCGGCGCGATTCCGCGCCGAGCTCCTCGCGGGCCGAGAGCGCCGCCCCTATACCGTCTGGCGGGTCGGGCGGGCGCAGTTCTTCACCGTGCGGGCGAAGGATGGGGACCGCGAGCGGCCCGACTTCGTCGAGACCGTCCACCCGAAGGAATCACGCGCATGATCGTCCAGGACCGAGAGCGGGACGCACTGGTCCAGCTCTACCCCCTCCTCGAGTGCTTCGCCGGCGCCCTCTACTCGCTCCCCGAGCAGGAGGTCGCCGGCCCGATCGGCGACCTCGCCTGGTCCGCGGCGCTCTCGCTGTGCGCGCGCGGATTCGGTGACGCGGTCTCGCGGGAGGAGTTCCGCGCGGGGCTGCGGAAGCTCCTCGAGGCGCGCGACTGCCTCGTGCGCGCGCGCCTGCGCGTCGAGCGCCTGGCCGTGCTCGACCACTACCCCGAGAACCCCGACGCCGGCGACGTGAGCCGGAGCGGGCTGAACCCCAACCCCTGAACCGCAAGGAAGGACCGACGATGTCCCGCAGAAAGAAGACGCCCGAACCCCCGGCCGAGCCCGACCCCGACGAGCGCGACCTGCTCGGCGACGACCCCGCCGGGGACGACGAGGAGGACGGCGGCGACGACGAGGACGACGAGGACGCCGAGGAGGACGAGGACGACGCGCAGGGCGCGAAGGGTTCGGCGCCGCCGCGGCGCGGCCCCAAGGTGGGCGACAAGGTCGAGCTAGAGGTCCTCGCGAACGGGCCGACCTACCGGCGCGTGCTCGCCCGCGTGGTCGCCGTGCAGCAGGAGCTCCGGCTCACGCTCGCGGCGAAGCTCTCGGCGGACCACCCCGAGACCACCTTCGAGAACGTCCCCCACCACGACCGCGCGGGCGGCGCGCGGCCGTGCTGGCGCTGGCCCGCGGGCGCGTGATGTTCTAGCGTGCCCGCGCGCCCCTCTCCGTGGGGGCGCGCGGGCCCGCCGTTCTGTCCCTTTCGCGAGGGTGCCCGGCGGCCCGCCCTCTCCCTGCTCGCCCGCATGGCATCCCTCGAGCTCCGCGTCCGGCATAACTTCGACCGGGGCTCCCTCGCCTTCCGCGCCCTCGCCCGCGAGCACATGCCCTTCGTCCGGGCGGTCACGCTCACGCGGATCGCGCAGGCCGCGCGCGACGCGCACCGCGCCTCGCTCCCCCGGCGGTTCACGATCAGGAACCGCCGCGTGCTGACCTCGACCGTCGCCGTCCCCGCGCGGAAGGCGGACTACCCTCGCGAGGCCTCGGCCGTCGCGGTCCGCGACGCCTGGCTCGCGCAGCACGAGAAGGGGGGCGACAAGCTCCCCGCGCCCGGCCGGCAGTTCGTCGCGGTCAAGGCGCGCCAGCTCCCGCGCGGCGTCTCCGGCCGCGTGCCGAAGAGCCTCAAGCCCGGCGCGCTCCTCTCGCGCAAGGGCGGGGCGTTCTACGTCGACCAGCGCGGCTACCTCACCGCTCGCGGCCCCCGCGCGCGCGGCCCCGGCCGGCGACGGCGCGCGCACGGGCCGCCGACGCGCGACCAGGCGATCGCCGAGCAGCTCGCCGAGCGCCTGCGCGTCTTCTACTACCTCAAGCGCCGCACCCGGCTGAAGCCGCGCCTCGGCCTCGAGGACACGGCGCGCGAGATCGTCCGCACGCGCGCGGCGCGGCTCGGCGAGCGCGAGCTCGCGCGGGCCACCCGCGAGATCCGACACCGCTACCTGAGGCTCCCATGAACATGATCCTCCCCGCGCTCCTCGCGCTCGCCGTGGGCGAGGGCGACCTGGTCGACGTCGTCCAGCTCACCGACTCCTCGCACGCCCCGCACGCGACGCTCTTCGTCGCCCCCGAGCTCGTCGCGCCGCCGGGCGAGCGATCGCGGCTCACGCTGCGCACGCTCGAGGGCCGGATGCTCTACACCGAGACGCACGAGGTCTTCCGCGCCGCGCGCGGCAGCGTCGTCCTCGTGGTCGGCTACTCCGACCCGCAGGTCTCGGGCGTGCTCGAGGTCGCGCGCGCCGCGGCCGAGCCGCGCCGGCACCTCGAGCTCTTCGACCCCTCGCTCGTGCGCCTCGCGGCCGGCACGGCGCCGGGCGCCGAGCAGCTCGCGCTCGAGATCGACGGGCGCCGCCAGGTCCTCGCGGGCCGCTGGCGCGTGGACCGCGCGAGCTCGGTCCTGCTGCGGCTCTTCCAGCACGTGGACGACCTCGGGGGCACGGGGATCTCGGCGCACGTCTGGCTCGAGCTCGAGGCCGGGCCGGCGCCGCGCGCGCGCCTGATCGTGCAGCTCCACCGCGGCCTGCTGCCGATCGGGCCCGACGCCTACTTCCGCCAGGTCGACCTCGTGCTGCCCGAGGGCTGGCGCTGGTCGGGCGAGCTGCCCGACGCGGTGCACGCCGGCGGGCACGTGGTCGCGCCCCCCGCGGACGAGGACGCGCACGAGTGCCTGCCCCGCACGCGCCAGCGCGAGCTCCGCCTCGTGCTCGAGCCGGCCGTCGCGGCGCGCCAGGGGGAAGGGTGGGGCGTCGCGAGCTGGCGCCGAGCTGGCGGGCTGCTCGAGGGTGGGTTCGGGCCGACCGGGGTCGGCATGGCCGAGCGCTCGGGCGAGCTCCGCCTCGCGGCGCAGGTCGAGGCGGCGCACCGCTGGGCGGCCGAGTCGGCCTCGCTCGCCGCGGCCGGGCCCGACCCCCACGAGGGGCGCCTGCAGGGCGTCGCGCCCCCGTCGGCGTTCTGGCCCTTCCGCGGCGTGCTCTACGGCGGCATGACCGGCGGCATTGACGTGGACGCCTACGAGGGCGCCCTCGCCGTCCTGTCGGCCACGCGGACCGAGCTCCTGCGCCTGCGGGTCGAGGCGCTGCGCTACGGCTGCCGCATGCACGGTTGGCTCTACCACCAAGGCGGCGAGCCCGTCGCCTTCGCCGAGGCGCTCCGCCCCGACGGTCGGCTGCCCTCGTCGTACTCGGGGAACCGCTTCCTCGGCGCGGACCCCTTCGGGGTGCTGGCGGCCGAGGCCTCGGACCCGGTGGACGGGCTTTGCCCGCACGAGGTCGTGCTCGGCGTCGCGAACCTCTCGTTCCAGGCCGGGGCTATCGACGCGCAGCACGGGATCCGCCTGCTCGGCGCGCTCGAGGCGCTCGCGCTGCTCGACGACGACCCGCTCGCCCGGCTGCGCATCAGCGCGCAGGCGGTTCTCTGGGCCTGGGAGAACCTCGGGCGGTGGGGTCCGCCGCCGCTCGGCGGCGGGGCCGGCACGTACACCGGGCGCGGCGAGGCCTGGGGGGCGCGCGCGGCCGCGCTCGCGCTCGGCCTGGCGCGCGGCGGTCCGACCCTCGGGCCCTGGCGCGCGCAGCTCGTCGCGATGGTCGACCACCTGCGCGCCGCGCAGCGGCCCTGCGGGCTCATCATGCGCCGCGAGGGGGGGAAGGTCGCGACCGTGGCCCCGATGGGGCACAAGCGCGCCGAGCCCTGCCCGGCCGGCGTCCACGAGCAGGCCGAGGGCGACCAGCGCGAGGTCGTGGACCTCGCGGCGGGCAGGCCGGGCGAGGACGTCTTCCTCGCCGAGGCGCTGCTCGCGGCCGAGTGGGTCGCGGGCATCCCCTCGCGCGACGTGCGCCAGGGGATCGCGCGCGGCATCCGGGACTACGCCTGGGCGTTCCGCGGGCCCGGGCAGCCGCTCTCGGGCTGGGGCGACCGCGTCGCGGTGGCGCCGGCGCTCGAGGGCGGGGGCTGGGGCGAGCCCTTCGGCGCGCTCGAGGACGTGCCGAGCTGGGCGCGCTGGCAACCCTACGGGGACGGCTACGACGTGCCGGTCGTGGTCGCGCTCGGCTCGCTCGAGGGCGTGCCGATGGGCCTCTCCCTCCTGCGCTGGACCGGCACGAGGACCTGGGAGGGCGCCCGGTCCTTCGTGCTCTCGCGCGCTATGGTGAACCTCGAGCAGGGCGCGCTGCTGCTGGCGGTCGTCCAGTCGATCCCGTAGGGTCGCGGCGTCCGGCGGTGATCTTCTTCGTGGTCAACCCTCCCCCCCCGAGCCGGCCGCGGCGCGATCGCCCGCCGCCGCGGCCGGCTTCCTTCACCACCGGGCGCCTGCGCGCATGATCTCGCACGACGACCTCGCCAACTGGTTCACCTACCACGCGCCGCAGGGCGACGACCCGGTGAAGTACGAGCGGATTCGGTCCGCCGGGCTCGCGCTGGCGCAGACCATCGTCGAGCAGACGCTCCCGAGCGCCGACCAGACGGCGGCCGTGCGCAAGGTCCGCGAGGCGGTCATGACCGCCAACGCGGCGATAGCCTGCCGCGGCCGGTGAACGTCCGCGCGGTCGACCACGTGGCGGGCGAGCCCGACCCGGATGGCGTGCAGCGCTGCGCGCGCTGCCGCGAGCCGCTCTTCTCCCTCGAGGGGACGCCCGGCTTCCCCCCGCGCGGCTGGGTCGAGGAGGGGACGATCATCCGGCAGACGGTGCGCACGATCGAGGGCGCGCCGGTCCCCCCCGAGGCGTGCGAGCCCCCGTTCTGAGCGCCTGGGCCGCCGCCGCGGCCGTGCTGGTCCTCGCCTCGTGCGAGGGTTCCGGGCGCGCGCGAGAGGCGCGCGAGCGCGTGCTGCGCGCCGTCGAGGCGATCGAGGCCGCCCCGGCTGGGGCGATCCCCGAGGCGGCGGTGCGCGAGCTCGCCGCGGCGCAGCGCGAGCTCGTCGAGGCGGAGCAGGAGGGCGCGGGCGCCTGGGTCGGCGACCTACTCGGCGGGGCGCTCGAGATCGGCCTCGCGATCGTGGGGACCAACGTCCTGCGAAACCGCTCGCTCCCCGGCACGCGGCGGCGCTGAACCGCACCCCTCGGCGAAGAGCGCGCGCACGGTGCGGCGCAGCACGAGCACGCGGCGGAGCAGGGCGAGCGAGGGGGCGGGGAAGGTGGGCTCGAGGTGCGGCGCTTGCATGCCCCTGTCATCGGCGCGCGCGCGCTCGCGGCTTGAGCGGCCGGGCCGTGGGGCGCCACCAGGAGGCGCCAGGACGCGCCAGGCGAGGGGCGCGGCGCGGCCTGCCCCCGTGGCAGCCCCCCCACCCCCCCCCGCCTGCCCCCGTGGCAGCCCCCACCCCCCCTCCGCGGGTCCCTCCCCCCGCCGGTCTTCGGCGGGTACGCGCGCGCGTCGAGATTGGCCAGTCTGTGGAAAGTGCAACGGGGTTGCACCCCGGGGGCCCTCGGGTAGGCTCCTGGGGACCTTCCCGCGATGCTCCGGGCCGCGTGCACCGCGTTCGCGACCCGCACGGGTGGGCTAGATAGGGGAAACGAGGGAGCGCCGCCGCTGATTCCCCGCCAGGGAGGCGGCGGCGCTCCCGCCATCCGCCGCCGCCTCTCATGCAGACGCAAGCGAAGCTCCTCCCCGACTTGTCGGTGCCGCGCGAGGACCTCCCCGCGCTGCTCTGGGTCGAGGACGCCGGCGGTCGACGACTTACGAGCATTGGCCGCGTCTCCCTCCGGCACGTGGTCGGCACCTCGATCTGGCGCGGCGACGACGTCCTGCTAGACGTCGAGGTGCCGGGCACGGCGAAGACGCTCAAGATTCGAGCCGGAGGGGAGATCGGCGGCGTTCCCGTCTCGAACGTGCGCCTCTTCGCCTGGTCGACGCTGACGATCGCCTCGCCGAGCATCAACATCACGCCCCCGTAGTGGCGAAGGCCGCCCGAGCTCGGAAGGCGAAGCGCCGCCGGCGAGCAGCGCCGAAGACCGCGGCCACCGCGAGGACCTGGCTCTCGCCCGCGCGCTACGCCGAGTGGCGCAAGGCGCGCGGCCTCGAGGGCGGCACGCGGCAGGCGGTGCGCAAGGCGATCGAGGACGGCCGGCTCCGCTCCGCCGAGCGCTCGGGCGGGCGCTGGCGCGTGTGCGCCGAGCTCGCCGACGTCGAGTGGGAGCAGGCGAGCAACCCGAGCGCGCGCGGCCGCAAGGCCGGCGGCGGTGCGGCGCGCCGCGACCCGACCGGCGGGCTCTTCGACCCGGCCGAGCAGGCGGCCGAGCTCGCGAAGGCCGCGGCCGAGCGGCAGACGCACTCCGCGGCGCAGGCGCGCCGGCTGCGCGTGCAGGCCGAGCTCGCCGAGCTCGAGCTGCGCCAGCGCACCGGCCGGGTCGTGGACGCCGACGCCGCGCGCCGCGAGGCCTTCGACGTCGCGCACGAGGCGCTCGAGGCGCTCATGCTCGTGCCCGACCGCGCCGCCCCCTTCCTCGTCGGGAAGACCTCGCCCGCGGAGGTCCACGCGATCCTCGTGCGCGAGATCGTCTCCGCGCTCGAGGGCCTGCAGCGCTGGACCGCCGAGCCCGCGCCGTGACCGAGCTGCTCGGGATCCGCCGCGCGTTCCTGGCGGGCCTGGTGCCGCCGCCGCGCGTGACCGTGTCCGAGTGGGCCGAGCGGAACCGCGCGCTGACGAGCGAGGGCTCGAGCGAGCCCGGCCCCTGGCGGAACGAGCGGTTCCCCTTCCTGGTCGAGATCATGGACTCGCTCTCGGCGCACTCAGGCGTCGAGCGCGTGGTCTTCATGAAGGGCTCGCAGGTCGGCGGGACCGAGGTCGGCCTGAACCTCGTCGGCTACACGATCGCGCACCACCCCGCGCCGATCATGCACGTGATGCCGAGCGAGAAGGTGCAGAAGCGCGGCTCGCTGCAGCGCCTCGACGCGCTGCTCGCGTGCGACACCCTGCGGGGCCTCGTCGCCGAGAAAAAAGGCCGCGAGCCCGGGAACACGGCGCTCCTCAAGGTCTTCCGCGGCGGCATGCTCGCGCTCGCGACCGCGAACAGCGCGAGCGACCTGCGCAGCATGCCCGCGCGCGTCCTGATCCTGGACGAGATCGACGCCTTCCCCCGCGAGATCCCCGGCGAGGGCGACCCGGTCGACCTGGCCGAGCGCGCCACGCGCACGTTCGGGTCGTCGGGGCGCATGCGGAAGCTCTTTTACCTCTCGACGCCGACCGAGGAGGGCCGCGGGATCGCGCCGCTCTTCGCCGCGACGGATCGCCGCTACTACCACGTGCCCTGCCCGTTCTGCGGCGCCGAGCAGCGCCTCGAGTGGCCGCGGCTGCGCTGGGAGAAGCGCGACGACGCCGCGGGGCCCGAGACCGCGCGCGAGCTAGAGGAGGGGGCGCGGCCGGTCTGGTACGAGTGCTCGGGCTGCGAGCGGCGGATCGAGGAGTGGCACAAGGGGACGATGCTCGCGGCCGGCCGCTGGATCCCCGAGGCGCCGGAGCTGTCGGGCCGCACGCGCGGCTACGCGCTCTCGGCCCTCTACTCGCCGCTCGGGCACTACTCCTGGCGCCAGGCCGCGGCCGCGTGGGTCAAGGCGCAGGGGAACGAGCCCAAGCTCCGCGCGTTCGTGAACCAGACGCTCGGCGAGACGTTCCGGTCGAGGATCGAGCCCCCCGAGTGGGAGAAGCTCTACCGGCGGCGCGAGACGTACGCGACGGGGATCGTCCCCGAGGGCGCGTACGTGCTGACCGCCGGCGTCGACGTGCAGGAGGACCGGATGCACGTCGAGCTCGTCGCCTGGGGCCCGGGCCTCGAGAGCTGGTCGGTGCGGTACTTCGTGATCCCCGGCCAGGTCGAGCGACCCGAGCCCTGGGCGGCGCTCTCGCTCGAGCTCCGCGGGCTCTACCCCCTCGAGGTCGAGCCCCGCGTGCGGCTCCCGATCCAGGCCTGCTGCATCGACTCCTCGGCCTTCACGGCGACGGTCTACGCCTGGGTCGCGCAGGAGCGCCGGCCGTTCCTCTTCGCGATCAAGGGCGACGACCGCCTGCGCTCGGTGGTCGGCATCCCCCGCTCGGCCGACACCGAGATCGCGGGCCCGGTGCGCGGCCGCCGGCGCGGCGTCCAGGTCTGGCCCGTCGGCGTCAACGTCCTGAAGGAGGAGCTCTACGGGCACCTGCGCCTCGAGCCCCCGATGCGCGAGGACGAGGTCTTCCCCCCGGGCTACTGCCACCACCCCGAGTACCCCGAGGCCTACTTCCTGGAGCTCACCGCCGAGGCGCTGGCGCAGCGCATGGTGCGGGGCTACCGTCGCGTCGAGTGGGTCAAGATCCGACCACGGAACGAGGCGCTCGACTGCCGGGTCTACGCGCGCGCCGCGGCCGAGCTGCTCGGCCTCTCGCGCCGCTCGCCCGAGGAGTGGGAGGAGATCGCGCGCGCGACGCTCTCGGGGCTCTTCTCGCCGGCGGGGACGAGCGAGCCGCGGGGCCGGCCGGCGCCGAGGGGCGCGGACGACTGGTGGGGCAACCGCTGAACGTCTCCGCCTGCCCCCACGAGCGCCGCGTGGCCGAGCGCCTCGAGCCGCTCGTGCCGCGCTGGGGCCTGTCCTTCGTGGTCCAGCGCTGCGCGGCCTGCGGCGTCGAGCTCTGCGGCGACGCCCGCTGGCCGCTCACCACCGAGCCCACGTTCACCGGCTGAGGGGCCGCCCGACCAATGGCCTACACGGTCCAGGACCTCGAGCGCGTCGAGCGCGCCCTCGCGACGGGCGCCCTCTCGATCGAGAGCGAGGGCAAGCGCGTCACCTACCGCTCGCAGCGCGAGCTGGTGCAGCTCGCCGCGACGATCCGGGCCGAGCTCGGGATCGCGCCGGGCGCCCCGGTGCGGCTGATCTACGCCGAGACGGACAAGGACCTGGGTCGGGGGGTGCCGTGAGCCCGGCCGCGCGCGCGACCGACGCCGGCCGCTCGCCGCTCGCCTCGAGCCGGCTCGACCGCGCGATCGAGCGCTACTTCCCCGCCTGGGGCGCCTCGCGCCTGCGCCACCGGGTCGAGCTCGAGGTCGCGCGCCGCTCCTACGAGGGGGCCGCGAACACCCGACGCACGAGCGGCTCCTGGAACCAGCTCTCGGGCTCGGCCGTGACCGACGTCGGCTGGGCGCTCGAGCGCCTGCGCGCGCGCTCGCGCCACCTGTGCGCGAACAGCGAGTGGGCGACGAGCGGCGTCGGCGCCAACGTCGAGCGCACGATCGGCGCCGGCGTGCGCCCGACCGCCGAGGACTCCGCGCCGACCGTGCGCGCGCGGATCGGCGACCTCTGGCGCCGGCTCATGGTCGACTCGTTCTCGATCGACCCCGAGGGCCGCTCGAACGTCTACTCGCTCCAGGCGCAGGCCTTCCGCGCGGCGCAGGCCTCGGGCGAGTGCCTGATCGTGCGCCGCGTCGTCCGCCCGAGCGCCGAGCACCCACTGCCGCTCATGCTCGTGCTCCTCGAGGGCGACCAGCTCGACGTATCGCGGAACGACGGGACCTTCGTCGACGTCCTCGAGCGCCGGCGCGAGACGGTCGTGATCCAGGGCGTCGAGTACGACCGCGAGGGGCGCCGCTCGGGCTACTGGATCCTCCCCGAGCACCCCGGCCAGGCGGGCGGGTACGGCTACGACCACCCGCGGCTCGGCCGGTTCCAGGACCGGCAGATCGTCGGCGGCCGCGGCAGCCTGCAGTCGTTCCGCATCGACGCGCGCGACGTGATCCACGTCGGCCGCGTGGACCGACCCGGCCAGGTCCGCTACATCCCCTGGCTCGCCCCCTGCCTCGTGCACCTGCACGACCTGGACGAGCTCATGGACGCCCGGCTCGTGCGCGAGAAGGTCGCGGCGTGCTTCGCGGCCTTCATTTACCAGGACCCCTCGAACCCCTACGCGGGGAACCCGCTCGGGGCCACGCTCCAGAACCCCTCCGCCGACCCGGCCGGGCCGCCCGAGGACCTCACGCGCCTGAAGCCCGGCCTGCTCGCGCACCTGCGCCAGGGCGAGCGCATCGACATCGCGCAGCCACCCGAGGTCTCCGGGTGGGAGGAGATCGCGAGGACCGAGCTCCGCGCGATCGCCGTCGCGCTCGGGTGCACCTACTCGGAGCTCTCGGGCGACTACTCGCAGGCGAGCTACAGCTCGCACCGCGCGGCGCAGGTCGACCGCATGCGGACGATCGTCGGCTGGCGGCGCGACATCGTCCTGCCCCTCCTGTGCTCGCGCCTGTGGGCGTGGTTCTGCGAGGCGGCCGTGCTCGGGGGGCTCGCGACGCGCGGCTGCCGCGCCTCGTGGACGTTCCCGCGGCGCGAGATGATCGACCCGGAGAAGGAGATCCGGGGCCTCGTCGCCGAGGTCCGCGCCGGCTTCCGCACCTGGGGGGACGCGGTCGCGGCGAACGGCCTCGACCCCGACGAGGTCCTCCAGCAGCTCGCGCGCGAGGCCGACCGCATGGACGAGCTCGACCTGCACCTGACGACCGACCCCCGCGCGGAGGGGTTCCAGCAGGGCGAGACGGACCCCGCCAGGCCGCGCGCCGACCCCCAGGGCGCGGCCGAGGACTAGGGTCGAACCCTTGGAACGGGGGGCCCGCTCCGGCATGCTCGCGCGGGCATGCCCCAGGCGGTGAAGCCCCAGCGCCGGCGCGGCGCCGCGGCGCCGAGCTCGATCGAGGCGCCCCTGCGCCTCGGCCGCGCCCTGATCGACCCGCAGACGGTCGACCGGGAGGCGCGCACGATCGAGGCCGAGTTCACGACCGGCGAGCGCGGCTTGCGCGACGACATCGTGCCGGGCGAGCTCGTCTACGAGGAGCTCGACGTCTCGCCGGGCGCGCTCGTCCTCGACCTCCTGCGCGCCGGCGCGCCCGTGACCAACGGGCACACCCGCTCGTGGCGCATGGAGCTCGACGTCGTCCTCGGCGTGGTCGAGGATGCCTGGTTCCCCGGCGGCGGCGGCCTGCCCCGCGTGCGGATGCGGTTCTCGGACCGAGACGAGGAGGTCGACGGGTACTGGCGCGACATCGCGGCCGGGATCATCCGCCAGGTGTCGCCGGGCTACCTGATCCACGAGCTCCGCGACGTCACGCCCGCCGGCTCGCGATACCGCGTGCTGCGCGCGACGCGCTGGGAACCCTACGAGATCGCCTTCACCCCGGTGGCGTTTGACCGGGGAGCCCGAACCCGCTCGCGGACGAGCGGGGGACGCAACGGGTCGGTGGACCTCGACGGCGCGCTCGCGCGCGCCCGAGCCCTCGCGACGACCCGCACCGTGGCCCGGATTCACTGGAGCGAGTCGACGATGGACCCCGAAGAGATCGAGACCGAGGGCCAGGCGCAGGGCGCCACCCCCACGACCGGCGCCGCGGCCGCGGCCGCGCGCGGCCAGAACCAGCCGGGGAGCAGCGCGACTCCGGCCTCCCCGCCGGCGAACCAACCGAGCGCACCCCCGGCCGAGCCCGCGGTGAGGCCGGAGTCGCGCTGCTCC
>CADEGS010000099.1:0-11407 GCA_902826945.1 uncultured bacterium
GCCCTTCTGGTCCGTCCGGAGGTTCATGGATCGCGGTCCTTGGAGGTAGTGAGAGGGGGCGGCCCCCCGCGGGTCCCTGGTGTTCGACACGTGTGCCAACCGCCCGGCCCGCGTCGAGCGGCGAGCGCTGGGGCCCCGCGCGCTGCCTCCTCCCCCGGGCGGCGTCGCCGCGGCGGCGCACGCCGCCTGGCGACCCCGGAGCTCAGAGATAGGCCTCGCTCAGGAGCCGGGCGACATCATTCCAAGCGAGCAGGGCGATTCCAATGCCGAGGGCGAGATAGGGCCCGAAGGGCAGGTAGCGCCCCGCGACGCGCCCGACGCGCAAGGCGCGCCCGAGCCCGCGCCGACCGCCGCGCGCTCGCGCGCGCGCATGCGAGAGGAGCGCGAAGCGCAGCATGTTCACGAGCCCGACGACCGAGGCCACGACCGAGGCCGCGAGCAGCGCCACCAGCGCCCCGCCCGGCCCGACGAAGCCGCCGCCCGCGGCGAGCAGCTTGACGTCGCCGAAGCCCATCGCGTCGCGCCCGTAGAGCCGGCTCCCGAGCCACCCCAGGGCCCAGATCACGCCGCCCCCCACCGCCAGGCCGGCGAGCGAGCCCGCCAGGGCGCCGCCGCGGTCCACCCCGGCGCCCTGCGAGAGCTCGCGCGCCACCCAGGTGGCCCGGTGCAGCTCCGGGAGCACGAGCGAGAGGAGCGGCGCCAGGAGCATGCCCCCCACCGAGACCTCGTCGGGGATCTCGTAGCAGTCGAAGTCCACGAAGGTCGCGACGACCAGCCCGGCCACGACCAGGCTCTGCACCGCCACCAGCCCGGCGGTGGTCGCGAGCCCGCCGACGGGCGCCGCCTGGGCGCGCGCGGCGACCAGCCAGAAGAGGCCCGCGGTCAGCGCCTCGACCAGCGGGTAGCGCAGCGGGATCCGCCAGCCGCAGTGGCGGCAGCGCCCGCGCTGCAGGAGCCAGGAGACGAGCGGCACGTTCTCGCGCCAGGTCAAGGTCGTACGGCAGCGCGGGCAGCGCGAGCGGCGCGGGCGCGAGACGCTCTCGCTCTCCAGCGGCAGGCGGTGGATCGCCACGTTCAAGAAGGAGCCGACGCACAGCCCGACCATGGCCCAGGCGAGCGGCGGGAACCAGCGGGGCAGGTCTTCCATGGGCTAGCGCCGGACGGCGGGTGCGGGCGGGGCGCGGCGGCCGGGTCGGGACGATCGGGTGCGCACCCGCTCAGCCGTCCGATCGCCTGTCGTCCGAGGGGGCCGGCGCGCTCCACTGGAGCGCGACCGAATCGACCCGCGGCGGCTCCCAGGGGCCCCGTGAGGGATCCACCTCGAGCTCGACCAGGAAGCGCACGGCCGGGCAGTCGGCCAGCAGCGCGGGGTCGTCGAGCGGGCCGAAGAGCTCGGCCCCGCCCGGCGCCAGGTCGCGCAGCCCGAGGAAGCGCACGCGGAAGCGGCCGTCGCCCGCGTCGCCCTCGACGCTCGCGCCGCCCCAGCGCAGCACGCCGCCCGGCGGCCGCAGGGGGTGCGAGAGCACGGCGAGGCGCAACGGCTCGACCAGCGGGTTCGTCGCCGGCGGCTCCTCGCGGAACGGCGCCACGCGCACGCCCTCGGCGGCGACCAGGTTCTCGCCGCCCTCGAGGCTCTTCCAGATCTCCGGCGCCTCGACGCGGCCGAGCACGCGGATCCAGCCGCCGGCGACGAGCAGGAGCGGGCCGTCCACCTCGATCGCGCCGCCGACGCGCAGGTCGCCGCCGGCGACGAGGACGGTCCAGTCGTCGCCCTGCGCGCGCGCGCGCTCGAGCCATTCGGAGAGCGTGCCCGCGTCCGCCAGGAAGCGCCGGTCCGGCCCGCGCAGGCTGTCGGCGATCGGCGGCGTGCCCGGGCGCGCCGCGCGCGCCAGCGTGCCGTCCACGACCAGCGCGCCCTGGGAGCGCAGCACGCGCAGCCCCTCGCCGGCGAGCTCCCAGCGCGCGCCGGCCGGCACGCGCAGGCGCGTGGCGCTGACGTCCTCGAGCTCGGAGCCGGCGGGCCAGGAGGCGACCGGCCCGTCGCGTCCGTCGCCGGCCGCGCGCGGGTAGCGCACGCGCACGGAGCCGTCGCCGCTCCAGCTCGCCGTGCCGTCGACGCCGTCGATCGCCTCGCGCGCGCGCAGCTCGGTCGAGTCGAAGGTCTCGACCCAGGTCTCCGGCGTGGGCTCGACCACGTGGAAGCTCCAGCCGCCCCCCGCCGGGCCGGCCGGCAGGCGCAGCACCGGTCGTCCGCCGAGCGTGCGCAGCCGCGAGCGGTGCTCGTTGTCGAAGAAGAGCACGTAGTCCCCGGCCGAGAGCGCGCGCAGCCCGCCCAGCGTGACGTCGGTCGAGAGCGGCCGCAGGCGCAGGACGGCGCCCTCGCGGCGATTCTCGACCAGCTCCGCGCGCAGCGGGATGCGCTGCGCGTCCTGGCGGCTGAGCAGGGCGAAGTCCTCGCCGTCGAGCGTGCGCGGGTCGAGCGCCTCGGCGTAGGAGAGCACGATCGGGTCCAGCGGTCCCAGCCGGCGGTGGCGGAGCTGCAGCGCGCCGGACTGCTCGAGGAACGGGTCGGCGAAGAGCGGCGCCGGCCCGTCGCCGGCGGCCGTGCGGAAGCGGCCCTGCACCGAGGCGGACAGCACCGCCTCGCCCTTGCCGCGCAGGCCGTCGGGGCGCGGGTAGCCGATCAGCTCGACCGTGTAGTCCTCGCCGGGGCGCAGGCCGCCGTCCTCGAGGTCCGCGCGCAGCGGCAGGAGCGGCCGGAAGATCAGCACGGAGCCGCGCACCTGGAAGTCGCCGGCGACGGTGGCGCCGCGCGCGTCCTGGATGCGCACCGTCTCGCGCGTGACGGAGGTGCGGTCGAGCTCGCGCGAGAAGTGGAAGACGAGCTCCTCGTTGAGGGCGACGGCGTCCTTCCCGGCCTGACGGAAGTCCACCAGCTCGAGGCGCGCCTCGGCCGGCGCGGGGGGCGCACAGGCCGCGAGGAGCAGGCCTGCCAGCGCTCGGCGACCGGGCAGCGATCCGCGCCGCGCTCGCTCGCCCCGTCCTCCCGCGCCGCCCCGCATGGCGGCTATGGATACCAAAGAGGGCGGCTCGCCGCGCGCCTGGCCCCGGGGCGCCGCCGCAGCGGCGCCGTCCGGGGAAGGCTCAGAAGCGGAACGGCAAGCGCAGGTAGTCGAGCTCGGTCGGCTCCGTGTCCACCGACAGCTCGCCGCCGTCGGCGAGGTCGAACTCCACCTGGAAGCGCACGAACTGGATCATGCCGGGCGGCACCGCGTTGAACTCGCTGATGTCGCTCGTGAAGTCGACCAGGATGTTCTCCTCGTCCGGGTTGCCGAAGGCGTCGGCCGCCGTCGCCTGGAAGGAGATCGTCACCGTGGCTCCCTCGCCGACCCGGTCGAGCGCGCCGTCCGTGCTCAGCCGGAAGAAGCGCGGGATCAGCTCGTAGCCGATCGTCTGGCCCGGGTGGTCGGAGACGTAGCGCTGGATGGTCGTGCCCTGCGTGCCCACGTCCACCGTCAGGGCCAGCGACACCGCCATGTCGTCGTAGCTCGCGCTCGTCACGTCGAGGACGAGCGGAGCGGCCATGGCCGTGGTCAGGCGCAGGGCGAAGTTGCGCAGGAGGGCCGGCGTGCGCAGGTAGATGTCGTCCGACGGCACCGAGGCGTCGTTCACCAGCGGATCGATGGCCGCGCCGGCCAGGGTCAGCTGGTCGCCGGCGACGTTGACGCTGACGCCGGCGTCGCCGAGCTCGCCCTCGAGGAGCGGGTCGAGCGCCTCCACCCTGCCGTCCATGTCCGTGAGGACCTCGCCGGTCATCGGGTCGATGCCGTCGAAGAAGAACGAGATCTGCTTGTCGAGGCCACCGCTCGGGTCCTGGTCGGCCAGGCCCAGGGTGATCCAGTCCGAGCGCGCCTGCGAGCGCGCGCTGAACGTGGGCACCAGCGCGACGCCCGCGGGAGCCATCACGGTGCGCAGCCGGTCCTGCGGGTCCGTGAGCGCCGTCGCCGCCAGGAACACGATGATGTCGCTGTCGGCGAACGCCACCCCGCGCGGCGAGGCGGGCAGGAGCGGCCGCGGCACGTGGAGCTGGATCACGCCGGGGCCGCCGTCCCCGCCGTATCCCAGGCCCACCGGCATGGTGTCTCCCATGCCGGGGGTGTTGTCCCCGATCGTCGCGCCGTCCCCGCCGTTGGCGAGGATGCGCGGCCGGCCACCCAGGGGGTAGGGATCGCCCGCCTCGGTCATGAAGGGGTTCGTGCCGTAGGCGCCCGTGTTGGTGGGGCTCCCGTCGGTGAAGTCGATCTTCGAGGCCGTCTCGAGCACGACGTGGCCGCCCGAGCCGCCGCCGCCGCCGCCGCCGATGTGGTCGATGAAGTTCGTGTTCTCGCCCGTAGCGCCCCTCCCCCCGCGGCACAGGATCTGGCCGCTGGCGCCGAAGACGATGTCGCCGATCGCCTTGATGTGCAGGCCGCCGCCGCCGGCTCCCCCGCCGCCGCCCTTCTCGTCGCTCGCGATCGACCAGTTCGGCGTGGGGAAGGTCATGGCCGCGGAGGCGTCGCCGCCGCCGCCGCCGCCGTAGCCCGCGGTCAGCCCGGTGAGCTCGCCGTGGATGAACAGCGTGCCGCCGTTGACCGTGTCAGCCACGGGCCGCGTGCCCCAGAAGTCGTTCGTGCTGTCCCCGTCGGCGAAGGGGCCCACGCCGGGATCGCCCCCCTGGGGCGTCAGCGCGTCGGTCAGCGCGCCGAGCGCGTCGGGGGCCCCGTTGAAGCCCTTGCGCGCCTTCATCCCGTAGGCGTCGGGGACCATGGTTTTCTCCGTCAGCTGCGCCAGCTGGTCCGGACCGAAGTCCGGGTCGTCGGGCACGTCCGGGGCGAAGCGGCCGCCGCCGCCGCCGCCCGGGCGCCGCTTCTCGACGTTGTTCGCGTTGACCGGGCTGTAGGAGGACTCGCCCCCCTTGCCGCCCAGGTCCGGCACCTGCCCCGGCCCGAAGCCGGTCTGGCCGACCGGCGTCGAGTTGTTCGTCACCGTGCTGGCCGCGCCGCCGTTCCCGCCTCCGCCGGCCCCGATGCCGCCGGCCTCGGGCTGGTTGCCCGTGTCGAGGCTGACCACGTTCTTCGCGTTGAAGCCGCTGATGTCGAGCGTCCCGCGGATGATCACGTCGCCCGTGGCGTTGATGCGCAGCGGGTTGCGCCCCTGGATGCGCAGCACGGCCCCCTCCTCGATCACGAGGTTGCGCACGTCCACGACGCCGCCCACCACGTTCTCGATCGCCTCGGGAGCGCCGTTCTCGCCGCCGATGATCTGGTCGGAGACGGTGTCGAGGAAGGCCGTCGTGTTGGCCAGGATGACCCAGTCGAACTGGGGCGTCGGCCCGCCCGTGCCCGTGAAGTCGAAGGCGGCCCGCAGCGCGCCCCCGCCCCAGCGGGCCTGGGGCGTGTCGAACTGGATGGCCGTGTCCTCGCGCGAGCCGGCCACCTCGCCCCCGATGGCGAAGCCCTCGAAGATCTCGTCGGCGCCGTCCTCCGCGGGCGAGAGGGAGTCGAACAGGATCGAGCGCGTCGGCGCGCGCGCGAAGCTGTTCAGTGGCTGGGGGTTGTCCTCCTGCCCCGTCAGGTCGACGAAGCCCGGGTTGACGGCCACGCGCACGTTGCTCGCCACGGGCAGGATGCCGATCGGGTCGAGCCGCACCGTCGCGCCCGACTCGGTGCAGTTGGCGACCAGCGTGACCTGCGTGTCGAAAGGCCGCCACGTGCCGCCCGGGTCCTGCGTCTCGAACGTGATGAAGGTCGGGTTGATGTTCGAGGTGTCCGGGCTGACCGGCTGGTCGAAGACGATCACGGCCGCGATCCTGGAGGAGGCGTCGCTGTACAGGTTCAGCGGCGCGGCGAAGCCCGCCTGGCTCAGCGAGTACTGCTGCGTGCCCTCGTCGAACTCGAAGAACACCCGGTCGTCCGGGTCGCCGCCGCACTCGAAGTAGCTGACGCCCTCGGTGCGCGTGGAGCCCGCGGCGCGCACGACCGGCTGCGGCGGCCCGGGCACCGTGTCGAGGAAGGCCGTGGTGTTCTCGGCCGAGACGGGCGTGAAGAAGGAGCGCGACTGCGTGACCTCCAGGCGCACGCCGTCGGTCGAGCGCACCGTGTCCTGCGAGCCGCTCGAGCGGCCGACGACGGTGATCACGTAGCGCACGGACCCGATCTCCAGCCCGGAGTCGGTCTTGTCCGGACGCGTCGGGCAGTTGGGCTGGAACACGACGACGGCGGGCAGGGTCGTCTCGCGCACGCCGTCGCCGTCCGTGTCGATGCGCTTGATCGAGAACACCCCGTTGGCCGGGACGCCCGCCGCGGTCTGGATGTTGATCGTGTTCGGCCCGACGCTCGAGAAGTCCACCGCGTGGGAGAAGGTGAACTCGAACGCGCGGTTCACCTGCCAGATCGCGTTCTGCGGGACGTTGATCGAGGAGAGCTGGAACTCGCCCAGGCTGCCGGCCCCGGGGCCGGAGCCGCCGCCTCCTCCGGAGCAACCGGCCAGCATCCCGGCGGCGACGAGGAGCGAGAGCGAGAGGCAGGGGGTGGAACGTCGCATGGGGAGGGTACGGGGCGTGGGGACGGGCTCGAAGGCCATCAGAAGCTGTAGGCCACGCCGATGCCGGAGAGCTCCGGCCGCAGGCCCGTCACGATGTTGCTGGTGAAGGTCACGCGCATCTGCAGGTAGCGACCGCCGTCGACCTGGTCCACGTCGCCGAACCAGTTGCCGTTCGCGTTCAGGAAGTTGATCGAGCTCGCCCCGCCGTCCAGGAGGCGCGGGTTCCCGTACAGGTTCAGGCGCGTGGCGTCGAACGGCGCCGAGCCCGCCACGACGGTGAAGCCCGTGGCTGCGCGGAAGTCGACGCGCACCTCGGTGCCCGTCGGCTGCTGCGAGGCGATCGGCTCGAAGACCGGGTCCTCGTAGTCCGGCGAGGCGACCCCGCTGTCGATCCAGGTCGTGACGACCCGGCTGATGCGCGTCACGTAGTCGAGCTCGCCGATGTAGAAGACCGGGTCGGAGCCGGGCAGCGTCGCGCCGGGCGGCGAGGACGTCGGGTTGAACCCGCCCGTGGGCGTGGTCTCCGCGTCGGGGTTCTTCGTCACCGGGTTGCCCATCTGGTTGAAGCCGCCCGAGGAGTAGTTGCGGAAGAAGGGCCGGTTCGAGGAGTTGATCGCGATCGAGATGTCCAGCGCGTTCAGGCCGACCGACTCGCTGGAGGGGAACGTGCGGATCTCGATCAGCAGCGGCAGGCCGATCGTGGGCACGCTCCCCGTGGGGGCGACCGTGCCCGCGGCGTTCATGCCCACGATGCCGAGCTGCGACTCGCGATCCATCGGGATGCCCGCACCGTTCGGCGCCGCCAGGGACAGGTTGGCCGTGTCGCGCCAGGTGTAGGTCACGCGCTCCTCGGGCGGCAGGTCGCGGTTGAGCGGGAAGGGCATCATGAACGTGCCGTTCCCGTTGATGGTCAGGTCGCTGGGGGAGACCTGGTAGCCGAACGAGCGCGGGTGCACGACCTTCTGGGCGGCCGCGCCGCCCAGGATGTTCGCGTTGTACTGCCCGCCCGGGGCGGCCAGCCCCGAGTTCTGATGCTGGGGCAGCAGGAACTCGTCCGTCCTCTCGTCGGGCAGGCGGAAGCTGTGCGCGAGGCGCATCTCGAAGTTCTCGTAGAAGTCGCTCAGCACCTGGCCGCCGATCGGCGACCACTTCAAGCCGATCACGTCGAGGTTGACGCGCGTCTCGTCCGTGACCTCCCAGCCGAAGTCGGCGTAGCGCCAGACCGTCTGCATCTTGGAGCCGAGCGGCACGAGCGGCGTCTGGATGCCGGTCGTGATCGCGACCATGGTGCCGGGCAGCGGGTTCGTGCGGTCCGCGGCGGCGCTGACGAAGCTGACCGGCCGCGGGCGGATGACCCCGGCGGAGAAGTCGTAGAAGAACTGTCCGCGCAGGTCGTTGTAGTTGGCCGCGTCGGGGATCTCGTCGACCGAGGAGAAGCGCAGCACGATGCCTCCGTTCGACACCGCCGGCGTGGCCGGGTCGATGTTGAACAGCACGGCGGGCAGCGCGTCCGCCAGCGGATTGCCGGCGAGGTCGGTGACGCCGGTCAGGCGCACGTGGTACTGGTCGCCGGTCTGCTGGTGGGCGAGGTCGAGCACCGGGTCGAACGTGAAGCGCCGCAGGTCGGGCGAAGGCACGATCTCGCCGACGACGGTGTTCAGCGCCGAGGGCTCGACGTCGATCGCGCCGCGGATCACGGACAGGGTGTCGAACGGCACCACGCGGGCCGGGTCCATCGGCTCGGTGAAGCTGACCTCGACGACGGAGATCGGGCTCAGGTCGGTCGCGGGGTAGGTCGCCGGCGCTGGCGTGAACGACAGCCAGCAGCCCGCCCCGACGGTGACCAGCGGGTCGAAGGTGGACTGGAACAGGCCCACGCCGAGCAGCTCGCTCGTGTTCGTGATCGGCCGCTCGCCCAGCACGCGCACGCGCAGGTTCACGATGTCGCCGGAGGGCGACGGATCGCCGGAGAGCTGGCGCACCTCGAGGAACAGGTCGCCGACCGAGAGGATGTCGCCGGGCTCCATGCGCGAGCGGCAGGGCGTGGTGAACGTCGCCGTCAGCACGAAGTCGAAGCTCGCCAGCCCGCCCGGGTCCGCGCTGGCGGTGTTCACCGTCACCGGCCAGCGCCCCAGGATCTGCGGCGGGTTCAGGTCGGAGAGGAACCCGTTGTTCTCGTCGTCGGCACGTCCCGAGCGCATCCCGCGCACCAGTTCGACGGTGGTCGCGGTGCGATCGATGGGCCCGTTCTTCTCGCTCGACGACATCGCCGACCCCGACAGGTTCCGGAACAGGAACATCTGCCCGCTGGCCGGATCGAGACGGGTCGGGATGCGCACGCTCACGTTGGGCGCGTCGTTGCCCACCAGGCTCGCCGGCAGGCCCAGGTTGTTGATCGGGGCGCTGGTGCCGGAGTTGACCGCCTCCTCCTCGGAGACGGTCATGTCGATCAGGAGCCGCGTGGAGTGGAACGCGCCGCCGGCCAGGCCGCCGTAGTTGCGGTCGAACCGGAAGCGCGGCGAGAACGGCGTCGCCGGCGGATACGACGTCGCGACCTTGACGGTCTGCGGCAGCCGGTCCTCGGCCTGCATGCTGTCGTCGAGCAGGTCGTTGAAGCGCAGGACCAGGGTCGAGTTGCGCGCGACCAGGTCGGGGTCCTGGTTGGCGTTCGAGATCAGGGCGTCCCGATCGCCGAACGGCGCGACCGGGGGCATGCTCTCGGTCGCGAGCGCGAGCAGGTCGTCGAACGTGCCCTGGGCGATGTCCGGCACGCCCTTCGTGCGCTGGATCACCAGCCGCACGCGCTGGGTGATCGGGTTCGTCTCCAGGACGTAGTTCGTGACGTCCGTACGGACGTTCTCGTTCACCACGAAGTCGCGGAAGACGGGCGTGTCGCTGGCCTGCCCGGTCGTCGGGTCGATGTCGTGCACGTCCACCAGGCGGCCCCAGAACATCTCCACCAGCAACGGGCGCGAGGCCTGCCCGCTCTGGTTGGGATCGACGAAGAACGTGCCGCCGCCGCCCGGCTTGGCGACCTCCGCGCCGACGATGCCGGACTGGGCGCCCCCGCCGCCACCTCCGCCCCCGCTGCCGCAACCCGCGAGCGCGAGGCCGAGACCGAGGAGGGTTGCGCCGCCGAGGGCGCCGAGCCGCGGGAGTTGGACCGTGTCTTCCATGGACGGGGACGGTTGCAGGGGGTCGACGTGGAGCGACGAGACGGCACGACCACGGCAGCGCGCGGCGCCGGGCGCGTCGTCTCGAGCGGGTCGTAGAGAGCGGGAGGGGCCGGCGGACGCGCGGTCCGCTCGCGCCAGGGCGCCCTCGGGGAAGGGGAGAGCCGTGCGGCGCGAGGATTCTTTCATCAGGGGTGGGCCAGGGCAAGGCGCCGGCCGCGGGGTGCGGAGAGCGGCGCCAGGAGGTGACTACAAACCCCATGCCGCCCGGCAACCGGGGCCGCTGGGCCCGTTCTTGCCCCCCGCAAGGGCCCTCCCCCCGCCCGCCGGCCCCGGCCCGGGGCGAAGGGTCGCACGCCGGCGTGCGGAAGCGCTCGCCCGCGGCGGCTAGCGCTGGGCGGCCGAGTAGCCGAGCGAGCGCGCCTGCTCCTCGTCGCGGAAGAAGATCAGGTGGTCGGGGCGGATCTTGCGCGCCACCGCCGAGTCGCGCGGGTGGAAGTGGCGCGTCGTCGAGCACCCGACCAGCGCGATCGGGAGCTCCTGGGAGCAGAACCCGCAGGCCGCGCGCAGCGGGTCGCGCGAGGTCAGCCGGAAGGCCGAGCGGCGGTGGCGCTCCTCGGTGTGCGAGATGCAGCTCAGGTTCGGGCAGGCGTTGAGCTCGGCGGCGGAGAGCACCAGCTCCCGCTCGACCTGCGGCGGCGCCGAGGAGAGGCGCAGCTTGCCGAGCAGGAGCGCCAGGATCGCCATGCGGATCGGGACGCCGCGCGCCGCCTGCTTGAAGTAGAGGCTGCGCGGGTCGTCGTCGAGGTCGGTCGAGATCTCGTCGCGGCGCGGCAGCGGGTGCATGACCATCGCGTCGCGCAGCGAGGCCGCGGCCATCGCGTCCTGGCCCAGGCGCATGTAGCGGCGCAGGTCGTCCGCCTCGCCGTTGTGGCGCTCGGTCTGCGGGCGGGTCATGTAGACCGCGTCCACCGGCCCCACGCGCAGCCCGCGCGAGTCGGTGAAGAGCGAGAGCTGGTGCGGCTTCTGCGGCGTCAGGTAGACGACGTCGCTCTCGCGCGCCAGGTCCCCCATCTCCGAGGCGTCGGCGCGGATCGGCTCGGCCCCGTGCTCCTCGCGCAGCCGGCGCACGACGTAGTCGGGCAGCTCCAGCCCGCGGTGCGGCACGCAGACGATGTTCGCCCCGAAGCGCGCCAGGGCGAAGATGAACGAGTGGATCGTGCGGCTGTGGCGCAGGTCGCCCGCCAGGACGACGTCCAGGCCTTCCAGGTGGCCCTTCTCGATCCACAGGGTGTAGAGGTCGCACAGGGTCTGCGTCGGGTGCTCGTGGCTGCCGTCGCCGGCGTTCACGACGGGCACCTGCGAGTACTGGGCCGCCAGGCGCGCCGAGCCGTCGCTCGGATGGCGCAGCACGATCAGGTCGGCGTAGGCGCCGCTGACGACGCGCACGGTGTCGGCCAGCGACTCGCCCTTGGCGGCGCTCGTGCTCTTCATCTCGGCCGCCGTCAGCACGCCGCCGCCGAGACGCTGCATGGCCGACTCGAAGGAGAGACGCGTGCGCGTCGAGGGCTCGTAGAACAGGCTGGCGGAGATCTGGCCGCCGCACAGGTGCGACCAGCCGCGCAGGTTCTCGCCGAAGCGCCGCGCGTGCT
>CADEGS010000099.1:11507-15172 GCA_902826945.1 uncultured bacterium
CCGCCGCACAGGTGCGACCAGCCGCGCAGGTTCTCGCCGAAGCGCCGCGCGTGCTCGAACAGCTCCAGGATCTCGGCGATCGAGAGGTCGTCGACGGAGACGAGGTGCCGGGGACCTTCCAAGGGCTAGGCGCCTCCGCGCGGGCTTCGGAGCAGGTGCAAAACGGTCCGAAGATACGCGACGTCCGGCCGCGCTTCCACGGCGCGACGCGCTCCGCGGCGCCGGCGGTCCCGCGACCGGTCCGCGCACGACCTCCGCCGGGAACGGCTCAGGCCCGCTCGAGCAGGCGGCGCAGCGCCGCGGCGCCCGTCGCGGGGTCCGCCGCCAGGGCCTCCAGGGCCTGCTCCTGCTCGGCCAGGAACGGCACCGGGCGCCCCGCCTGCCACGGCTCGCGCGCGAGGCCGAGGCGCAGGGCCACGGCCTCGGCCACCGCCCGCCGCGCGCCGGCCGGGTCGGCGAGCGCGCTCACGGCGCGCACGCCCGCCGGCAACGCGGCTCCCGCCGGGAGCTCGTCCGCGCGGCTGGCGAGCACGAGCGCCTCCTCCGCCGGCGCCCTGTCCCCGCTCGCGAGCCGGGCGGCCGGGACGAGGCGCAGGACGAGGTCCGCCGTGCGCGCGAGCGAGCGCGCCAGGTCCTGGCCGGCGCGCTCGACCGCGCTCGCCGCGCCGCCCCCCTCGAGCGCGCGCTCCCCCGCCGTGTCGATCAGGTCCACCGCGTGCGGGCCGAGCGCAGCGCGCGCGCGCACGGCGTCGCGCGTCGTGCCCGGCTCGGCCCCGACCAGCACGCGCTCCTCGCCGACGAGCGCGTTGAAGAGCGTGGACTTGCCCGCGTTCGTCGGGCCGGCGAGGACGATCACGGGCGCGCGCCACAGGAAGCGCGCCTCCCGCCCGCGCGCGAGGAGCTCGCGCGCGCCCGCCGCCGCGGTCGCGCCCTCGCCGCGCCGCGCCGCGGCGAGGAGCGCCTCGAGCGCGCGCCGCAGCGCTCCCTCCGCCTGGTCGAGCAGCACGCGCGCCTGCGCCTCGCCCTGCGCGCCGGCGAGCAGCTCCAGCGCCTGCTCCTCCAGGCTCTCCGGCTCGCGCGCGGCCGGGCCGCCGAGCGCCGCCAGCACCTCCTCGACCAGGGGGGGGCTCGCGTGCAGGTGCAGCTCGCAGCGCTCCTCGCTCTCGGCCCACAGGAGCGCCTCGTCGACGAGCTCGCCGGCGCGCTCCAGGCGCACGAGCGCGAGCGCGCCCGGCGGCGGCCGGCGCGTCGTCAGGGGCGCCAGGGCCGCCAGCGCGCCCGGGCCGACGATCTCGAGCACGGCCACGCCCCCGGCACCGGAGGGCGTGAGGAGCCGCACGGCCGGGCTCACCCGCCGGTCCCCGCGCGCTCCTCGCGCGCGAGGGCGTGGCGCAGGCCGCGCGGCACGAGGTCGTCGCAGGCGCGTACCGAGCGGCCGGGAAAAGCGTCCTCGAGGAAGGCGCGGGCGCCGCCGGCGAGCACGAGCGGCGCGCTCTCGAGCCCGGCCTCGTGCGCCACGCCCTCGACCAGCGCCCGCGCCGCGCCGCGCAGGCCGACCGCCACGCCGGCCCGGATCGCCTCGCGCGTGTCGCGGCCGAGCGCATGCGCGCCGGGCAACGGCTCGACGCGCGGCAGGCGCGCGGGGCCGCCCGTCTCGGCCGCCAGCGCGCGCGCCAGGAGCTCGGGCCCGGGCGCGATCGCCCCGCCGAGGAAGGCTCCGCCGCGCGCGTCGGTGACCGCGTCGACCGTCAGCGCCGTGCCGGCGTCCACGACGAGCGCCGGCCCGCCGACGAGCTCCAGCGCGCCGCGCGCCGCGTAGAGGCGGTCGAGCCCGACGCCGCCGGGGTCGCGCGTCTCGTTCGCCAGGCCATGGGGCGGCGCGAGCGAGAGGCGCTCGACCAGCGGCGCGAGCGCGCGCGCCAGGGCCGCGCTCGCGTCCTCGGCGCCGACCGAGGCCAGCGCCGCGCGCGCGGGCCGAGCGTGCGGCGCGAGGAAGGCCGCGAGCCCGCCGGCGAGCGCCGCGTCCCAGGCGAGCGCGGCGCGCGCGAGCGGCTCCCCCGCCGCGCCCGCGCCCCACAGCACGAGCTTCACGCGCGAGTTCCCCGCGTCCACGGTCAGCCAGCGCTCGTCCGCCCGCGGCGCGGGCGGGGTCATCGCGGCGGGCTCTTGTACGTGCGCGTGAATTCCTTGCCCTGCTTCTCGAACAGGGCGATCCACGTGTCGGTCGTGTCCGCCGCCTGCTTCACGTAGGCGATCGCGTCGCTGACGCTCTTCACCGGGACGCCGTTGATGCTCTTCAGGATCTCGCCCTCGGAGATCCCGTGGTCGGCCACGACCGAGTCGCCGCGCACGTACGTGACGCGCAGGCCCTCGACCGCGTGCGTGCGCGGGTTGCGGTAGGGCTGGTAACCCACGTCCTGCGAGAGGATGCGCGAGTAGTCCTGCTCGACCTCGCTCGCGGTCTTGGTGCCGATCAGGTACTCGTTCGTGCGTACCTGCTGGGTGAGCTCGGGTCGCCAGGGCGGATAGTCGTCGCGGCGCACGATGCCGGAGCGGTTGCTGGTGGGCTCGCGCACGCCCTCCGCCCCGACCTGGACGATCTCGACGGTGTCGCCGGGATAGGGCACGGGCGGCACCGTCTCCTCGGCGCGCTCCGCGTCGCCCTCGAAGCCGAACGTCACGCCGTCGGTCTCGATGCGCACGACCTTCACCGTCTGGTGGGGCGCGGGGAGCTTCTTCTCCACCCGCAGCACCACGTCCTCCATGCGCTTGACCTGCGACTGGAGCTTGGGGTCCTTGTAGCGCACGACCGCCAGGCTGGCCTCGGGGTGGCGCGGGTCCACCTGGATCAGGATCACGCTGAGCAGGTCGGCCACCGGCGTCTTGGGCGGCGTCGCGGGCTTGTCCGGGCCCTTGGGGCCGGTCTGGGTGTCCTTGACCGCGCCGTTCCAGGCCATCGAGTGGTAGACGCGGCGGATCGCGTCGTAGGCGACCACGTCCTCCTTGGGGGGCTCCGGCGCGGCGACCGACTCGAGGACGGCCTTCTGCTCCTCGGTGGTGACCCCGCGCCGCAGCGCGTCGCGCTGCTGCACGAAGCCGTAGACGTACCAGCCCAGGTAGCCCGCGATCGCGAGCGAGGAGAGCCACAGGAGGGCCTTGAAGCGTGCGGGGTTCATGCGGCGCGGTCCATGCTACCCGCGGGCGCAGGCGAGCCAAGCGCGCGCCGGGTCCCCGCGGCGAGGCCTGGGGACGACGCGCGGGCCGTTTCCTTCCCGAGCTCCGGCCGGAGGGCAGCGGCTAGTCGGCCCCGGCGCCCGGTCCGGCCAGCCGCAGCCGGCCGCCGCTCTCGCTCCCCTGGCGCTTGCTCGAGCCCTTGCTGTAGCCGCGCAGGGCGAGCAGCAGCTCCTCGGGGCGGTCGCTCGCCGCCAGGGCCACCTCGAGCTCGATCAGGTCGTGGTGCACGAGCTCGCGCAGCGAGTGGTTGAACGAGATCAGGCCCTCCTCGTAGCCCGATTCGACCACGCGGGAGAGCTCGCTGACCTTGCCCTCGTAGAGCAGCTCGCGCACGCGCGGCGTGGAGAGCAGGAGCTCGACCGCCGGCACCATGCCGTTGCCGCTCTTGCGCGGCAGGAGGCGCAGCGACATGACCGCCGCCAGGTTCTCGC
>CADEGS010000100.1 GCA_902826945.1 uncultured bacterium
TGAAGCTCTTCCTCAAGGGGCAGCGCTGCTTCACCGACAAGTGCGCGATCTCGCGGCGTGACTATCCGCCGGGAGTCCACGCGCAGCGTCGCTCGAAGATCACGGACTACGGCCTCCACCTGCGCGAGAAGCAGAAGCTCAAGCGCATCTACGGGGTGCTGGAGCGGCAGTTCCGGCTCTACTTCCGCCAGGCGGCGCGCACGAAGGGCAACACCGGGGCGACGCTCCTGAGCCTGCTGGAGCGCCGGCTGGACAACGTCGTCCTCGCCAGCGGCTTCGCGCTGTCCAGGAACCACGCGCGGCAGATGATCAACCACGGCCATTTCCGCGTGAACGACCGCCGCGTGGACATCGCCTCCTTCTCCGTGCGCCCGGGCGACAAGGTCACCGTGCGCGCGCACGACAAGACCAAGAAGATGGTCTCGGAGGCGCTCGAGGTGAACAAGTCGCAGGTCGTGCCGGACTGGATCTCCGTCCAGTCGGACCGCATGCAGGCCGAGGTCGTCAGCGTCCCGACCCGCGAGCACGTTCCGCATCCGATCCAGGAACAACTGATCATCGAGCTCTGCTCGAAGTAAGGGGAGACAGCGATGAGGATCCGTTGGCGGAATTTCGAGTTGCCCAGCAAGGTCGTCCCGGACGTCGAGGCCCGGACGTCGGAGTACGGCCGCTTCGTCATCGAGCCGTTCGAGCGCGGCTTCGGCCACACGATCGGGAACGGCCTGCGCCGGGTGCTGCTGTCCTCGATCGAGGGCACGGCCGTGACGTCCGTCCGCATCGAGGGGGCCGAGCACGAGTTCGCCTCGCTCGAGGGCGTCTACGAGGACGTCACCGACATCATCCTGAACGTCAAGCGCCTGCGCATCCGCTACGCCGGCCGCAACAAGATCACCTGCCGCATCCGCAAGAGCGGCAAGGGCGTGGTCTCGGGCGCGGACGTCGAGTGCGAGGGCGACGCCGAGGTCGTCAACAAGGACCTCGTGATCGCCACGCTCGTGCTCGACCGCGAGTTCAACGTGCAGCTCGAGGTCTCGCGCGGCCGCGGCTACGTGCCGGCCGACGAGAACCGTCACGAGGGCCAGGAGCTCGGCACGATCCCGATCGACTCGATCTACTCGCCCGTGCACCGCGTGCGCTACTCGATCGAGGCCACGCGCGTCGGGAAGTTCACCAACTACGACCGGTTGGTGCTCGAGGTCTGGACCGACGGCACGATCTCGCCCGAGATCGCCCTGACCGAAGCCGCCAAGATCTACCGCAAGCACCTGAACCCCTTCGTGCTGTTCGATCCGGGCGCGCACGAGACGCCGATCGCGGGCGATCCCGCCGCGTCCGAGTTCAACATCAAGAATCGCCAGGACGACGAGCTGCAGCGCCATCTCGACCGCTCGATCGCCGACCTCGAGCTCTCCGTGCGGGCGCGCAACTGCCTGGACAGCGCCAACCTCCAGACGCTGCGCGACCTGGTCAGCCTGAGCGAGCCCGAAGTCATGAAGCTCAAGAACCTGGGCAAGACGAGCCTGACCGAGATCAAGGCCCGTCTGGCCGAGCGCGGCCTCTCGCTGGGCATGGCCGCCGCGATGAGGAAGTAGGAAAGCCATGCGACACCGCAACGCCGGGAAGAAGCTGGGGAGGACCACGAGCCATCGCATCGCGATGACGCGCAACATGGCCAACTCCCTGATCGAGCACGAGCGCATCGTCACCACCGTGCAGAAGGCGAAGGTCGTCAAGCCCTTCGTGGAGCGGCTGGTGACGCTCTCCAAGGAGGCGACGCAGCACAACCGCCGCCGCGCCTTCGCGCAGCTGCGCAGCAAGGAGACCGTGGCCAAGCTGTTCGGCGTCCTGGGGCCGCGCTTCCAGGAGCGTCCGGGCGGCTATTGCCGGATCCTCAAGCTCGCGAAGCCGCGCCTGGGCGACAACGGCCAGCGCGTCGTGATGGAGTTCGTCGAGCGCTCGCCCGAGCCCGAGGCGGAGGCCGAAGCGGGCTGAGCGCCCGCGGGCCGCCGGCCCGCGCGGCGGCCCCTACACGCGCGCCAGCTTGGCGCGTCCCTTGCCGAGCAGGCGCTCGAGCTCGCCCGCGAGCTCGGTGCTGATGCGCACGCCGTGGCGCTCGGCGGCGCGCACCCGGCGCTGGCGCCCGTCCTCGCCGGTGATCTCGAGGAACAGGCGGCTCCCGCCGCGGTGGCGGTCGACCAGCGCCGCCAGCGGGCGCACCTTCTCGTGGTCCTCGGGCAGGAGCTGGACGACCAGGCCGCCCTGGAAGCGCGCCAGGGCGCCGGACAGGTCCAGCACCTCCTCCAGCAGCAGCCCGACCTGGCCGCCCTCGTCGCCCTCGCGCTCCTCCAGCCGCGCGCGGCACACGACGACCGCGTCGTCGACGAGCAGCGCGCGCGCCTCCTCCCACGTTCGGGGGAAGCACGTGACGGCCACGCCCCCGGTCAGGTCCTCGAGGCGGAAGCGCGCCATCTTCTTGCCCGCCTTCGTGGTCGTCTCGCGCAGGCCGACGACCAGCCCCGCCAGCATGACCTCGGCGCCTCCGGGCAACCCCTGCAGGTCGCGGGCGGTGGTGGTGGAGAGGATCGAGAAGAGCCCGGCGCGCTCCTCCAGCGGGTGGCCCGTCAGGTAGAAGCCCAGCACCTCGTGCTCGAGCGCCAGCACCTCCGCGGCCGCGATCGCGCGCGCGGGGTCGATGCCGTCGCCCTCGTCGGGCCCGCCCTCGGGCTCCAGCGCGCCGAACAGCGCGCCCTGTCCCGAGCGCCGGTCGTCCGCGGCGCGCGCGCCCTCGCGCAGGCCGGAATCGAGCGCCGCCAGCACCGCCCCGCGGTTGTGCCCGGTCGCGTCGAAGCAGCCGGCCTTGATCAGCGCCTCCCAGGAGGTGCGCGTCATCACCGCCGGATCGACGGTCGCGCACAGCGCGTGCAGCCCGAGCGGCTGCCCGCGCGCGACGAGCTCCGCGCGCCCGGCGACGAGCCCCTCGATGGCGCGGCTGCCCGTGCCCTTGATCGCGCCGAAGCCGAAGCGGATGCCGTCGCCCTCGGGCAGGAACTCCCACTCCGACGAGCGCACGTCGGGCGGCAGCACGGGGATCCCGGTGCGCTTGGCGTCGTCCACGAAGTCCTTGATCTTGTCGGAGCTGCCCATCTCGCACGACATGTTCGCCGCCAGGAACGCGACGCGGTGGTGCGCCTTGAGGTAGGCGGTCTGCCAGGTGATCAGCGCATAGGCGGTCGAGTGCGACTTGTTGAAGCCGTAGCCACCGAACTTGACGATGTTGTCCCAGATCTCGCGCGCCACTCCCTCGGCGCAGCCGTTGGACCGCGCGCCCTCGACGAACTGGGCGGAGAAGCGCTCCATGATCTCCGGCTTCTTCTTGCCCATCGCCTTGCGCAGGTTGTCGGCGTCGTTGAGCGCGAAGTTGGCCAGCACGTTCGAGATCAGCATCACCTGCTCCTGGTAGACGATGCAGCCGTACGTGTCCTCGAGGATCTCGCGCAGCGAGGCGTGCGGGTAGGCGATCTCCTCCTGGCCGTGCTTGCGGCGGATGAACATGTCGTCCATCCCCGACTCGAGCGGGCCGGGCCGGTACAGGGCCAGCGCCGCGATCAGGTCCTCGAAGCAGTCGGGCTTGAGCCGCGCGAGCAGCTTGCGCATGCCCTCGGACTCGAGCTGGAACACGCCCAGCGTGTCGCCGGAGTTCAGGAGCTCGAACGTGCGCGCGTCCGAGAGCGGCAGGTTCTCGAGGTCGGGCGGCGTGCCGCCGCGCCGGCGGATGTTGGCCAGCGTCCGGTCGAGGATCGTCAGCGTGCGCAGGCCCAGGTAGTCCATCTTCAAGAGCCCGAGGTCCTCGAGCTGCTTGGCGGGCCACTGGGTGACGACGTCCTCCTTCACCCGGCACAGGGGCACGTACTGCTCGATCGGCCGGTCGGCGATCACGACGCCCGCGGCGTGCGTCGAGATGTGGCGCGCCATGCCGTCGAGCTTGGTCGAGAAGGCGAACAGCTCCTGGTAGCGCGGGTCGGCGGCGGCCGCCTTCAGCTCGGCGTCCTCCTTCAGCGCCCTGGAGAGCTCGGGCGCGCCCGGTCCCTGCGGGATCATCTTCGCCAGCTTGTCCACCTCGGGCAGCGGCAGGTCGAGCACGCGCCCGACGTCGCGCACCACCGAGCGCGAGGCCAGCGTGGCGAAGGTCCCGATCTGCGCCACGTTCTCGGCGCCGTAGCGCTCGCGCGTGTACTGCAGCACGCGCTCCCGGCCCTCCTTGCAGAAGTCGATGTCGATGTCGGGCATCGAGATCCGCGCGCTGTTCAGGAAGCGCTCGAAGAGCAGGTCGTAGCGCAGCGGGTCCACGCGCGTGATGTCGAGCACGAAGGCCACGATCGAGCCGGCCGCCGAGCCGCGGCCCGGGCCGACCGGGATGCCGTTCTCGCGCGCCCAGCGGATCAGGTCCCAGACGATCAGGAAGTACGAGACGAAGCCCATCTCGCGGATGACGCGCTTCTCGTACTCCAGGCGCTCGCGCGCCTGCGCGTGGTCCGGTCCGTAGCGCACGGCCAGGCCCTCCTCGCACAGGCGGTCGAACAGCGCGTCCGGCGACGTCCCGTCGCGCGGGTCGAAGACCGGCAGGTGGTACTTGCCGAACTCGATCTCGAGCTCGACGCGCTCGGCCACGTCGAGCGTCGCGCGCAGCGCCTGCGGCAGCTCGTGGAAGGTGCGCCCCATCTCCTCGCGCGTGCGGAAGAAGAGCGTGTCCGTGTCCATCTTGAAGCGCTTCTCGTCGGAGCGCTTCGCGCCGGTGTTGATGCACAGGAGCACGTCCTGCGCGGCGCAGTCCTCGTGCCGCAGGTAGTGGATGTCGTTCGTGGCCACGAGCGGCACGCCCGTGCGCCGCGAGAGGTCCACCAGCGCCTCGTTGGCGCGGTCCTGGATCTCGAGGCCGTTGCGCTGCAGCTCGAGCCAGAAGCGCTCGCGCCCGAACACGTCGAGCAGCTCGGCCGCCGTGCGCTCGGCCTCGGCCTGCCGCTCGCGCAGGATCATCTGGTTGATCTCGCCCGAGAGGCAGCCGGACAGGCACAGGAGCCCCTCGGCGTGGCGCGCCAGCACCTCCTTGTCGATGCGCGGGCGGAAGTGGTAGCCCTCGATGTACGCGACCGAGGCCAGGCGCAGGAGGTTCTTGTAGCCGGTGCCGTCGGCCGCCAGCAGCGTCAGGTGGCTGTAGGGGTTGCGCTCGCGGTGATGCGGCTTGTCGCGTCCCTCGCGCGCGATGTAGACCTCGCAGCCGACGATCGGCTTGATCCCGGCCGAGCGGCACTTCTGGTACAGCTCGATGGCGCCGAACATGTTGCCGTGGTCGGTCAGCGCCAGCGCCGGCTGGCCGTCGGCGCGGCAGGCGGCCACCAGGTCGTCGATGCGGTTCGCCCCGTCCAGCAGGCTGTACTCGGAGTGGACGTGCAGGTGGACGAACTCGGGTGCGCTCATGCCTCCGGTCGACGCGGAGCCGACGGCCCGGAGGATAGCCAGCGCGCGCGCCCGAGACCAGGCGCGCGCGCGTCAGCCGCGGCCGAGCAGGCGCACGAGCAGCGCCTTCTGCGAGGGCAGGCGGTTCGCCGCCTGGCGGTAGAGCAGGCTGCGCGGCCCGTCGAGCACCTCGTCGGACACCTCGACGTTGCGCCGGACGGGCATCGCGTGCATCAGGCGCGCGTCGTCGCTCTCGGCGAACAGGCGCTCGTCGATCGTCCAGGCCGTGTGGCGCGAGCACTGGCTGGCGGAGAGCGTCGGATTGCCGTACGACTCGAGCGACTGCCACGAGCGCGCGTAGACGACGCGCGCGCCCGCGACCGCCTCGGCCATCGAGCCGCACGGCACGAGCGAGCCGCCGCTCTGCGCCGCCAGCTCGCGCGCGCGCGCGAGCACCCCGCCGTCGAGCTCGAACCCGGCCGGGTGCGCGAGGCGCACCTCCATGCCCTGGCGCAGCGCGCCGTGCAGCAGCGAGTGCACGACCGCCGCGCTGGCGGGCTGCGGCGAGTGCACCCACACGACGGCGAGCGTCTTGCCCGCCAGCTTGCCGAGCTCCTCGCGCAGGGTCAGCAGGTCCGCCAGGGTCTGCAAGGGGTGCGCGAGCGCGCTCTCCATGTTGATCACGGGCACCGTCGCGTGGCGCGCCCAGGTGCGGATGCGCTCGTCCTTGCGGTCGATCTCCCACGAGCGCCCGGGCGCGACCGGACGGATGGCCAGCGCGTCGACGTAGTGGGAGAGCACGGCCGCCGCGTCGCGCACGTGCTCGGGCGCGCGGCCGTCCATGACGGTGCCCTCGCGCTCCTCGAGCTCCCAGAAGTCGCTCATCGCGGTCAGGTTGATCGTGTGCCCGCCGAGCTGGTGCACGGCGGCCTCGAACGAGGTGCGCGTGCGCAGCGAGCCGCGGAAGAAGAGCAGCCCCAGGCTGCGGCCGGAGAGCTCCCCGCGGCCCGGGCGCCGCTGGAGGCGCGTGGACAGCTCGAGCACGTCGTCCAGGAGCTCGTCGTCGATGTCCTCCAGCCCGATCACGTGGCGGGGATCGCTCATGGACCCCAGCCTAGCCACGGCGCGGCGCCGCGTCGCGCGCGAGGGCGGCTGAGAATGGGCGCGCGGGCGAATCCGGGGGCGAGCCTTCCGCGCGGCCCGCTTGACAGCGCGGCGGGGGCACGGCTACAACCTGCCCCCCTTAAACGTGCACCCATAGCTCAATTGGATAGAGCACCTGACTACGGATCAGGAGGTTTGAGGTTCGAGTCCTCATGGGTGTACCACCGATCGCTCCGGCGGCGCCGTGGCCCGTCCGGAGGGCGCCCGCGGCTCCCGCGCCCGGCCATCCGCCGCGCGCGGGCGCATGAAAACGAGGATCCTGCGTTGGCTTCCCTGACCGACCCGCGCGCGGAGGACGAGCGCTGGATGCGGCTCGCCCTCGACGAGGCGCGCGCCGCCCGCGCGCAGGACGAGGTGCCGATCGGGGCCGTCCTCGTCGGGCCGGCCGGCGCGGACGCGCTCGCGCGCGGCCACAACCGCACGCGCGCCGCCTGCGACCCGACGGCGCACGCCGAGCTCGAGGCGCTGCGCGAGGGCGCGCGGCGCCTCGGCGCGCAGCGCCTGGTCGGCTGCACGCTGTACACCACGGTCGAGCCGTGCTTCATGTGCGCGGGCGCGATCGTGCACGCGCGCCTGGCGCGCGTCGTGTGGGGGGTGCGCGACCCGAAGTTCGGGGCGGCGGTCTCGCTCGGCGAGGTGCTGCAGCACCCGGGAGCCAACCACCGCGTGGAGTGCACGGAGGGCGTGGGCGCCGACGAGTGCCGCGCGCTGCTCCAGGGCTTCTTTCGCGAGAAGCGCCGACGCGAGCCGTGAGGCTCGGAGGAGAGGTGCCAGAGCGGCCGAATGGGCTGGTCTCGAAAACCAGTGTGCCCTCACGGGTACCGAGGGTTCGAATCCCTCCCTCTCCGCCACCTCGGCGCGCGCGGGAGCGGCTCGCGGGAGCACTGTGGAGAGGTGTCCGAGTGGCTGAAGGAGCACGCTTGGAAAGCGTGTGTGTCGTAACCCGGCACCGAGGGTTCGAATCCCTCCCTCTCCGCCATCCCGCGCGCGACGCCGCGCCGGCCGGGTTCGGCCCGCGACGCCGGGGGCGCGCGGACCTAGAATGGGCGAGCGCGCGCGTGGGTCCGGTCCACCGCAAGGGGTCCGGTTCGAACCGGGTCAGGCCGGGAACGGAGCAGCCCTAAGGACGAGGGTCTCTGTGCGGCTGGCCCGGGCCCACTCGCGCGCTCGTCCGCCCTCGCCCCCGCGCTCATGTCCTACCTCGTCCTCGCTCGCAAGTACCGGCCGCGCACGTTCGCCCAGGTCGTCGGACAGGAGGTCGCCACCCGCGTCCTGGCGGGCGCCATCGAGGAGGGCCGCCTCGGTCACGCCTACCTGTTCTCGGGCCCGCGCGGCACCGGCAAGACGACGCTGGCGCGCATCCTCGCCAAGTGCCTGAACTGCGAGCAGGGCCCGACCGCCACGCCCTGCGGGACGTGCGAGCGCTGCGTCGGAGCCGACGAGGGCTCCGAGGTGGACCTGGTCGAGCTCGACGCCGCCTCGCACACCGGCGTGGACACGATCCGCGAGCTGCGCGACGAGGTCGCCTACGCGCCGATGCGCGCGCGCAACAAGGTCTACATCGTGGACGAGGTCCACATGCTGTCGAAGGGCGCGTTCAACGCGCTCCTGAAGACGCTCGAGGAGCCGCCGCCGCACGTCGTGTTCCTGTTCGCCACGACCGAGCCGCACAAGGTCCTCGACACGATCCTCTCGCGCTGCCAGGTGCTCAAGCTGCGCCCGCTGACCGAGGAGGAGATCGCCGCCCACCTCGAGCGCGTGTTCGAGCAGGAGGCCGTGCGGCCCGCGCCCGGCGTGACGCTGGAGCTGGCGCGCGCCGCCGACGGCGGGATGCGCGACGCGCTCTCGCTGGCCGACAAGCTGCTGGCGCTGGCGGGGCTGGAGCCGACGCTCGAGGACGTCTACCGCCTGGGCGACGACGGCGGCACGCGCGCGGTCGAGGAGCTCCTGAGCGCGCTGGAGGAGGGCGAGCGCGCGCGCCTCCTGGAAGGCCTCGAGACCTTCGAGGGCAGCGAGGTCGCGCTGGTTTCGAGCCTGCTCGAGCGCCTGCGCGTGGCGCTGCTCCTGCGCCACTGCGGCGCGGACACGCCGCTCGCCCGGGGCAGCGAGGCCGAGCGCGCGGCCGCCCTCGCGCGCGCCGAGCGCCTGGGCGCCGAGCGCGTCGAGCTCTGGATGCAGGAGCTCCTGCGCGCGCGCGAGCGCATGCGCACCTTCCCCGGCGAGGAGCGCGTGGTGCTCGAGGTGACGCTGCTCGGGCTGTGCCGCAGCGAGACCACGCTGCCCCTGGCCGAGCTCGTGCGCCGGCTCGAGGCGCTCGAGGCGGGGGCGCCGCCTCCGGAGCCCGCGCCGCGCGCGCCGGCGGCGCCGCTGCGCGAGCTCGAGCTGCCGCGCCCCGCGCGCGGCGCGCCGGCGGCGGACGCGCCGCAGCCCGCGCCGGCGGGCGCTGCCGGCGCGGACGACCCCGCGGCCCTGTGGAAGGCCTTCCTGGCCGAGCTCGAGGGCTCGCAGCGGGCGCTGGCCGACGTGCTGCGCCGGCGCGGCGCGCTCGGGGCGCAGGGGTCCGGCTTCGCGCTGCGCGCGCGCCCGGCGGACGCCGGCGAGCGCAGCATCCTCGAGGGCAAGCGCGTGCGCCCCGCGTGCGCGCGCGCGCTCGCCGCCGCCCTGGGGCGCGAGGCCGCGCTCGAGCTCGTGCTCGAGGGCGAGAGCGGCTCCGACGCGCCGCCGCCCGCGCCCGAGCGCCGCGGGCGCGCCCAGGACGCCTTCACCAACG
Organism: uncultured bacterium; assembly: GCA_902826945.1. The sequence goes on from CADEGS010000100.1 coordinate 9,389, forward strand.
AGGTGGCGGACCTCTTCGGCGGCGTGGTCGAGGATCTCTCATGAGCGGCTTCGGCGAGATGGGGCACCTGCTCAAGCAGGCCCAGGAGATGCAGCGCCAGGTCGAGCGCGTGCGCGAGGAGCTGCGCGCGCGCGAGATCGAGGGCCAGGCCGGCGGCGGAGTGCTGCGCGTGCGCGTGTCCGCCGACCGCCACGAGGTGCGCGGCGTCGTGGTCGCCCCCGAGGTCTTGGCCGAGCGCGACGCGGCCCTGGTCGCCGACCTGTTCCAGGCCGCGCTGCAGGACGCGCTGCGGCGCGCGGTGCAGGCCGAGCGCGAGGCGATCGGCCGCATCACCGGCGGGATGAACCTGCCGGGCCTGTTCTGACGCGCGCTCGGGCGCCCATCGATGGCCTATCCCGAGCCCCTGGAGCGCCTGATCGAGGCCTTCGAGCGCTACCCGGGCGTCGGGCGGCGCACCGCCGAGCGGCTGGCCTTCCACGTGCTGCGCGACCCGCGCTCGCGCGAGCTGGCGCCGGCGATCGAGCGCGCCGCGCGCGAGACCGTGCGCTGCCGGAGCTGCTCGAACGTCGCCGACCGCGACCCGTGCGCGCTGTGCGCCGACCCCGAGCGCGAGGACGCGCGCCTGCTCGTGGTCGAGGAGCCGCGCGACGTCGAGGCGCTCGAGCGCGCCGGCTGCTACCGCGGCCGCTACCACGTGCTGATGGGCGCCTGGAACCCGGCCGACGGGACCGAGGCCGGGCACCTCGCGATCGCGCGCCTGGTCGAGCGCGTGCGGCGCGCGCCGCCCGCCGAGGTGATCCTCGGCACCGATCCCGACGCCGAGGGCGAGGCCACCGCGCTGCTCGTGCTCGAGGCGCTCGACGCCGCGGGCTACGCCGGCCGCGTCAGCCGACTGGCGCGCGGCCTGCCGGCGGGCAGCGCGCTCGAGTACCTGCACCGCGGCGTGCTCGAGGACGCGCTCGAGGGGCGCGTGATCCTGCGGCGGGGCTGAGCGACCACGCTCCGCCCGCCCGACCCTCCTGAGGGCTGGAGCGTCTCCCCCCGTCCGCCGCGTTCCCCACCCGCCCCCAAGTCCACCCACCCGCCCACCTGCCCGCCCGCGAGACCCGCTCGAAGCGCGCGACCCGGCGCTACGGCCGCGGCGCGCGCCGACCGATAGGCGGGGCGTGAGCCGACCCGAGTTCGTCCAGCGCCAGGTGCAGGGCGTGCGCCAGGAGATGGCGCTCCTGCCGCGCATGCTGCAGTCGATCGAGGTGCTGGCCCTGCCGGCGACCGAGCTCGAGGCCTTCCTGGCGCGCGCCGCGGAGGAGAACGAGGCGCTCGTCGTCGAGCCGCCGCCGCACGCGCCGTCGCCCGCAGCCGCCGGCGGCGGCGCGGAGGCGAGCGACCGCCACGCGGCCTGGCTCGAGAGCCAGCCCGCGCACGACGGCGGCCTGGTTGCCGACGTGCTGGCGCAGGTCGACCTGCTCGAGCTCGCGCCGGACGAGCTCGCCTGGGCGCGGCTCGTGGCGCGCTCGCTGGACGCCAGCGGCTACCTCTCGCCGCAAGACGAGGAGCTCCTCGCGCTGGCGGACGCCGAGGGCTTGCAGGGCGGCGCGCGCGAGCTCGGGCGCGCGATCGCGACCGTGCAGGGCCTGGAGCCGCGCGGCATCGGGGGACGCGACATGGTCGAGGCGCTGCTCTTGCAGCTCGACCCAGCCGACCCCGACTACGCGCTCCTGTGCCGCCTGCTCGAGGAGTTCCTGGACGAGCTGGCGCGCAACAAGCTGCCGCGCGTCTCGCGCGCGCTGGGCGTCGAGATCGAGCGCCTGCAGGAGCTGCTCGCGCGGCTGCGCGAGCTCGAGCCCGCGCCCGGCCAGCGCGACGCGGCCGGCGCGCCGCCGCCGATCGTGCCCGACGTCCTCGTGCGGCGCGGCGCGGAGGGCTTCGAGGTCTCCGTCGAGCAGTCCGGCCTGCCGAGCGTGCGCGTGGACGACGACGTGCGCGCGCTCGCGGCCGACCGCTCGCTCGCGCCCGAGGCCCGCGGGCGCCTGCGCGGCAAGCTCGAGCGCGCGCGCTGGCTGGTCGCGGCGCTGGAGGAGCGCAAGCGCACGCTGCTGCGCATCGCGCGCGTGGTGTTCGAGCGCCAGCGCGCCTTCCTCGAGCAGGGCCCCGGCCACCTGCGCCCGCTGCGCATGGGCGAGGTGGCCGACGTGCTCGGCATCCACCTCTCGACCGTCAGCCGCGGCGTCGCCGGCAAGCACGCCGAGACGCCCTGGGGCACGCTGCCCCTGCGCCACTTCTTCCAGGTCGAGGCGGGGGGCGGCGCGGCCGTGACGAGCGACGTGCGCGCGCAGGTGGGCGCGATCGTGGCCGCCGAGGACGCCGCCCGGCCGCTCTCCGACGACGAGATCGTGGCCGAGCTCGCGCGCCGGGGACAGCAGGTGGCCCGTCGCACGGTGGCCAAGTACCGCGGCGAGCTCGGCATCCCGAGCTCGTATCGCCGCCGCCGCTACGGCGCCTAGCGCGCGCGGCGGTGCCGTTGACACGCCGGCCGGGCGCGCGCTCCCATTCGCCCATGCGCAACGTCCGCATCCGGGTCGCCTACGACGGCTCGCGCTTCCACGGCTGGCAGCGCCAGGAGGGCTTCGGGTCCGTGCAGGAGGCGCTGGAAGAAGCGCTCGCGGCGCTCGCGCGCGGCCGCGTCGTCGTGCACGGCTCGGGGCGCACCGACACCGGGGTGCACGCGCTCGGGCAGACGGCGAGCTTCCACATCGACACGCGCCTGGACGACCAGAGGCTCCTGCCCGCGCTGAACGCGCACCTGCCCGAGGGCGTCGTCGTCGATGCGCTCGAGACCTGCCGCGACGACTTCCACGCGCAGAAGGACGCGCTCGGCAAGCGCTACGCCTACGTCGTCCTGCAGGGCGCCTTCCGGCCGCCCTTCGCCGCGGCCTGGACGCACTGGGTGTCCTGGCCGCTCGACCTCGCGCGCATGCGCGCCGCGGCGGCGCTGCTGCGCGGGCGGCACGACTTCAGCGCCTTCGCCAACGCCGGCTCGCCGCGGCGCTCGAACGTGCGCACGCTGCGCTCGCTGCACCTCGTCGCGCGCCGGCGCGGGCTGGCGCTCGTCGTCGAGGGCGACGGCTTCCTCTACAACATGGTGCGCACGATCGCGGGCACGCTGCTCGACGTCGGGCGCGGGCGCATGCAGCCGGCGGACGTGGCGCGCGCCCTGGAGAGCCGGCAGCGCGCGCTGGCCGGCCCGACGGCTCCGGCCGCGGGACTGTGGCTGGTCTCGGTGCGCTACGGCGAGGCGTGCTTTTCCGGGGCGCGGCGCGCCGCGCGCTGATTCCGGACCCGCCTTCGGACCGCGCCCTGCGCCTGCCGATCGAGGGGGGACCGCGGGAGGAGGGGGCAGGGGAGTCGCGCCGGGGGGCGCGACCGTCGTCTCCCTCGCGCGGCGCGCGCGCGTCGGGGGACGCACGCGCGCCAGGGGCAGCGGGCCGGCGCAGCCGCCGGCAGGGGAGGGCAAGCGATGCGGACCGAGGTCAACGTGCTCCGTCAGGTCGTCTCCGGACCCGTGCGCGAGAGCGTCGCCGAGCGGCTGCGCGGCCTGTCGCGCTTCCACGCCGGCACGCTCTCGGTGCGCGCCGTGCTCGCGCGGGAGGCCGCCGAGCAGCGCGTCGAGCTCGTCGCCAGCCTGCGCCGCGGCGCGGTGGTCGTGGTGGAGGGCCGCGCGCCGGACCTGCCGGCGGCGCTCGACGACGCGCTCGGGCGCATGGGGCGCGTCCTGGCGCGCCGCAAGGATCGCACCCGGCTGGGCGCACGCCGGGGCGCGCGCGCCCGGAGCGGGCGCTAGATCCGGCATCGCTCACCACCGCGCGGCGGGACGCAGCGGCGCGCGCTCGCCAGGCCGGGAAGGAGGCCGGGAGCGTCTCCGCCGCTCGGCCGGGCCGGGGCTCGTGCCGGGGGGGGGCGCTTTGGAGGCGCCGCCGCTGTAAGCTTCGGCGGACGCGCATGCAGACCCGCTCCAACGACTACTGGAAGCACTTCGGCGCCCCGACGTGCTCGCTCGAGCTCGCGGGCGCGACCAAGGAGGAGGTGCTCGACGAGCTGGTCGAGGTCTTCCTCGCGGCGGACGCGCTCCCGCGCGCGCTCGCCGCGCCGGCGCGGCGCGCGCTGCTCGAGCGCGAGGGCCTGGCGACGACCGGCGTCGGCCACCAGATCGCCATCCCGCACGTCAAGCTCAAGGGGCTGGAGCAGGCGCTGTTCGGGCTCTCGCTGCACCGCGCGGGCGTCGAGTGGCACGCTCCCGACGGCGAGCCCGTGCGCATCTTCTTCACCGTGCTGCGCCCCGAGCGTCCCGGCGACCGCTACGACCCCGATCGCCACCGCGAGATGATGAGCTGGATCGCCGCGCTGGTGCGCCAGGCGGACTTCCGGCGCTTCGCCGTGCAGGTCCAGGACAAGGCCGAGCTCCTCGACCTGGTCAAGGAGATGTCGGCGCGGCTCTCCTGAGCGCGCCCGGCGCGCACGTCTGCCCGCCGTGGAGATCCGCCGCGAGGTCGAGGTGGTCAACAAGCAGGGGCTGCACGCCCGTCCCTGCCATTCGGTCGTGACGACCGCGCTCGGCTTCAAGAGCGAGCTGCGCATCGGCTCCGGCGGGCGCGAGGTCAACGGGAAGAGCATCCTCGAGCTGATGACGCTCAACGCCGGCCTGGGCGCGCGGCTGGCGCTGCGCGCCTGGGGCGCCGACGCCGAGGCCCTGGTGGCGGCCGTGGCCGAGCTGTTCGCGCGCGGCTTCGGCGAGGAGCTCGCCGCGAGCTGACCGCCGGCGGCCGGCCGGGGGCGCCAGTCGTCCCGCCGGATCCGCCGCCCGGGCCCGCCGCCGGTCGGCCGCGCGGCCCGGGTGGAAAGCGCTTCCCGCGCCGGCGGCTCCGCTCCGGGAAAACGCCGGCCACCCCTATAGCTCTTCCCGCGGGCGGTCCGAAAGGCCTGCTGCGGTACCCGGCGCTAGCCCGGTCCCGCGTGACGCGACTTCCCCATCCGTCCCTCATCCGCCCGTCCCAAGGGAGCAACATTCCGGTGTTCCGCAAGCACAAAAGCATCGTCGGCCTCGACCTGGGGAGCCAGGTCGTCAAGGCCGTCGAGATCACCCTCGACGGCTCCGAGCCGGTGATCTCGGCGTTCGCGCGCGCCGAAATCGCGCCCGGGAGCGGTCGTGCCGAGGCCATCGCGCAGGTCTTCGAGAAGGGCCGCTTCCGCACCAAGAACGTCGTGACGTCCGTCTCCGGCCAGTCCGTCGTCGTGCGCTACATCACGATGGTCTCGATGTCCGACGCCGAGCTGCGCCAGGCCATCCGCTTCGAGTCCGACAAGTACCTGCCGTTCGACACGGACGAGGTCGTGCTCGACTGCCAGCGGCTGAACCGCAAGCCGCCCGTCGCCGGCGACGGCGGCTCGAACGCGAGCGACCAGATGAGCGTGGTGCTCGCGGCCTGCCGCTCGTCGGTGGTCGAGGAGCATCTGCGCGAGGTCACGCAGCACGGCCTGCACCCCGTCGCGGTGGACGTGGACGTATTCGCGCTGGCCAACGCCTGGGAGCTGTGCGGCCTGTCGGAGTCGGTGGGCGAGGCCGAGGAGCGCGCCATCGCGCTCGTGGACGTCGGCGCCAGCTTGACCTCGATCAACGTCCTGTGCGGCCACGAGACGTGCTTCAGCCGCGAGATCTCGA
>CADEGS010000101.1:0-8968 GCA_902826945.1 uncultured bacterium
GCAGGGCGAGCACGACCTCGCGCACGCCGTGCGGGTCGCCGGGGCCGCCCTCGATGCGCGCGCAGCCCGCGGCGGCGCGCGCGTCGGCCTGCGGCGTCAGCAGGCGCGCGGCGAGCGGGAAGAGCAGCTCCTGCTCGCGGCGCATGTGCCCGCGCTGCAGCGCCAGGTAGGCGCTCGCACGCAGCACGAACGAGCGCACGCACAGGGGCTCGGCGCTCTGCGCGCCGGGGAGCTGCAGGCGCATCGCCTGCAGGTGGGCGCGCTCGGTCTCGTGGTCGCGCAGCAGCTCCTCGAGCGTCGCGCGCTGCGCCTCGTCGGCCAGGGCCAGGAGCTCGGGGAAGAGGCAGCGCTCCTCCTTCTCCTGGTGGCGGCCGTCGGCGAAGGACTCGAACAGGGCGAGCAGCTCGTCCGCCTCGTCGGGCAGCCGGTCGGTCGCGTGCGTCGTGCGCAGGATCTCCTCGAGGCTGGAGACGAGCCAGCCGATCCACGCGTGCTCGCGCTCCAGGATCTCGAGCGTCTCCATGGGGACCCGCCGCCGCTATCGACCGTTCGCGCCCGGAACTCGAGCCCGCGGCGCGGCGCCCGGCGGGCCCGTCCCGCGGGCGAGCCGCGTCGCCGGACGGCGGATAGACTCCTCCCGTGCCCCCCGCCCGCACAGAGCGCCCGCCGGCGCGGCGCCGCGCCCTGGCCGCGCTCGGGCTGGCGCTCGCGGCGGCCTGCGCGCGCGCGCCCGAGCGTCTGGAGCCCGTCCCGCCGGCCGATCCCGGCGCGCTCGATCCGCTCGTGGCCGAGACGATCCAGCGCCCGCTGGCCGCCGCGCGCGCCGCGCCGGGCTCGGCCGAGGCGCACGGCGACCTCGCCATCGCCTACGACGCGAACCAGCTCTGGCCGGAGGCGCGCGCGTCGTACGACCACGCGGCGGCGCTCGACCCCTCGCAGCCCCTGTGGCCCTATCGCGCGGCGGTGGCGCGCGCGCAGGAGGGCGACTTCGACGGCGCGCTCGAGCGCCTGCGCGCGGTCGTGCGCGCCTTCCCCGATTACGCGCCCGGGCGCGCGCGCCTGGGCGAGACGCTGCTCGAGAAGGGGCGCGTCGACGAGGCCGAGCCCGAGCTCGCCCGGGCGCGCGCGCTCGAGCCGGCGCGGCCCGAGCCGCTGGTCGGCCTGGCGCGCGTGCAGCTCGAGCGCCGCGACTGGGAGACGGCGCGCACGCTGCTCGAGAGCGCGCTCGCGATGGACGCGGGCTACCAGCGCGCACACTTCCTGCTGGCGCAGGCGTACCGCGGCCTGGGGCGCGTCGAGGACGCGGCGCGCGAGGCCGAGCTCGGCGCGGGGCTCGACAAGCGCTCGCTGCCCGACGCGGCCGCGCCGCGGCTCGCGTCCTACGCCGCCGGCCTCTCGTCCTTGCTCGACCGCGCCAACGCGCTGCTCGGGCGCGGCGAGACGGGCGCGGCGATCGTGCTGCTGGAGGGAGCGCTGAAGCGGCGCCCCGAGAGCGTCGAGATCGGGAACACGCTGGCGGTGGCGTACAAGCGCGCCGGGCAGCCCGAGCGCTCGCTCGCGCTGCTCGAGGCGCTGCGCGCGCGCGCGCCCGACGACGTGGGGACGCTCGTCAACCTGACCGAGACGCACATCGCGCGCGGCGACCTGGCGGCCGCCTGGCCGGTGGCGCTGCGCGCGGCCGAGCTCGCGCCACAGGACAAGCGCGCGCTCTTCGCCGAGGGCCGCGTGCTGCTCTTCCAGGAGCGCTGGGGCGAGGCGCTCGGCCCGCTGCAGGCCGCGCTGCGCGCCGGCGGCGAGGACCCCGACGTACGCCTCGCGCTGGCCGAGGGCTGCATGCACCTCGGCCTGGTCGCGGAGGCCGCCGAGCACTACGAGCGCGCGGCCGAGCGCATGCCCGACTCGCTGCCGGTGCAGGTCAGCCTGGCCGCCGTGCGGCTGCGGCTCGGCGACGTGCCCGGCGCGCGCGTGGCGCTGCGCGCGGCGCGGCGCATCGACCCCGACCACGAGCGCGTGCGCGCGCTCGAGCGCGAGCTCGCGGGGCGCGGCGGATGAGGGCGGCGGGGCTCGTGGCGCTCGGGCTCGCGCTCGCGCCGGCGTGCGGCGGCTCGTCGGCTCCCGACGCGCCCGACGGGCCGGCGCCCGAGGCGCCGTGGTTCGAGGAGGCGAGCGCGGCGCTCGGCCTCGACTTCGTGCACACCGCGGGCGAGCGGCGCTTCCTGTTCCCCGAGATCATGGCCGGCGGCGTCGGGCTGCTCGACCAGGACGGGGACGGCCGGCTCGACGTCTACCTCGTGCAGGCGGGCTCGCTCGACCCCGCGCGGCGCGGCCCGGGGAACCGCCTCTACAGGAACGCGGGCGAGCGCTTCGTCGACGTCACGGACACGGTCGGCGGCGGCGACGCGGGCTACGGCATGGGCTGCACCTGCGGCGACTTCGACGGCGACGGCGCGGTGGACGTCTACGTGACCAACGTCGGGTCGAACGTGCTCTACCGGAACGAAGGCGCGCGCCTCGCGGACACGACCGAGCGCGCGCGCGTCGGGCACCCGGGCTGGAGCACGAGCAGCGCCTTCGCCGATTTCGACAAGGACGGCGACCTCGACCTGTACGTCGCGAACTACCTGACCTGGTCGCCGGAGGCGGAGCGCGTGTGCGAGGCCGGCTCGGGCCGCCGCGTCTACTGCAACCCGGCCAACTACGGCGCGCCGGCGAAGGACGCCCTGTACCGCAACGAGGGCGACGGCACGTTCGCCGACGCCGGGCGCGCGGCGGGCATCGAGGCGGTCTTCGGCACGGGGCTCGGCGTGGCCTGCGGCGATCTCGACGGCGACGGCTGGATCGACGTCTACGTCGCGAACGACGGCATGGCGAACCAGCTCTGGCGCAACCGCCAGGACGGCACCTTCGCCGACGAGGCGCAGGCACGCGGCTGCGCGCTGAGCCGCGACGGCACGCCGCAGGCGGGCATGGGCGTCGTCGCCGTGGACGCCGACCACGACGGCGACCTCGACCTCTACCTCGCGCACCTGCGCCACGAGACGAACGTGCTCTACGAGAACCAGGGCGCGTGGTTCGAGGACGCGACGGCGCGCCGCGGCCTGGCGGACACGAGCTTCGAGCACACCGGCTTCGGCCTGGCCTTCGCCGACTTCGACCACGACGGAGCGCTCGACGTGTTCATGGCGAACGGCCGCGTGACCTACGTCGAGCCGCCCTGGCCCGGCGGCGCCGACGTCTACTCCGAGCCGAACCTGCTCATGGCCGGGGCCGGCGAGCGCTTCCGCGAGGTGGCGCCGGCGGGCGGCACCGACCCCGTGCTGGTCCTGAACAGCCGCGGCTGCGCCAAGGGCGACCTCGACGACGACGGCGACCTGGACCTCGTCGTCGTGAACGAGGACCACGGCGTCTCGCTCCTCTGCAACCTCGCCGGCGAGCGCGGCGCGTGGATCGCCTTCGACGTTCGAGACGCCTCCGGGCGCTCGCCGCTGTGCGCGCCCGTGCACGTCGCCGCGGGCGCGCTCTCCTTGTGGGGCCGCGTGAGCGCCGCCGAGAGCTACTGCTCGTCGAGCGACGTGCGCGTGCACTTCGGCCTGGGCCGCGCCCAGCGCGCCGAGAGCGTCATCGTCGGCTGGCCGGGCGGCGCCTGGGAGGAGTTCGGCCCGCTCCAGGCCGGCCGCTACCACGCCCTGCGCGAGGGCGCCGGCCGCCCGGCGGAGAAGCCGCGCTGAGAGCGCGCGCTCGCTAGTCCCGCACGCGCGCGTCGATCTCCCAGGCGGCGATCGTGCTCGGCTCGCCGGTCGCGAGACCCTCGACGCGGACCTCGAGCGTCTCGCCCGCGCCGAGGCCGGCGAAGAGCGCGGCCAGGTCGGCCAGGTCGCTCGCGTCCCCCTCGAAGCGCGCGCCGGTGGGCACCGTGCAGACCAGGGGCCCGGGGCCGATCCCGCCCCCGAACGGATCCTCGACGTCGCCGCCGGAGGTCGTGAAGGTGCCCGCGCCGGCGTCCACGCCGGTCACGGTCGCGTCGTCGAGCCTGCCCGGCTTGACCTTGACGAGCGTGGCCGCGAGGGTCGGCGCGGAGGGAGCGCCCGAGAGCGCGCCGCGCACCTCGATGCGCAGGCCGACCAGCAGGTCCTCCGCGGCCAGCGCGGGCTTCTCGTGCACCTGCAGGCGGAAGGCGCTCTGCGACGCGTCGACCTGCACGTCGGTCGCGCTCGAGGCCACCGCGCCCGACGTGACGGCGGGCTCGTCGCCATCCACGTGCATGACGAAGCTCGCCGGCAGGCCGCTCACGTCCGTCACGACGCCCTCGATGTCGGCGCCCTCGTCGCGGATCTCGACGCGCCGCGCGGGGAAGGGCTCCGAGAGGAACGTCTCGAACGAGACGTCCACGCGCTGGCCGACCGCCAGCGAGGCGTCGGTCGTGAGCCGGTCGCCGCTCGCGTCGTCGTGCAGCACGAAGACCGTGCCGGCGTCGTAGGCGATCTCGATCGAGCCCGGGTTGCCCAGGCCCGCCAGGACCGGACCGGCGATCGCCCGGCCCTTCTCGACCTCGCGGATCACCAGCGTGAAGCCGTTGCCGGCGTCGATCGCGGCCACCACGCCCTCGATCTCGACCGCCAGCGGCCCGCCGCCGCCGAGCGCGTCCTCGACCTCGATGCGCGTCGCGTCGACGCGCCCGCCGGCGCCCACGCGCCCGTGCACCTCGAGCCGCGTGGCGCCAGCCACGAGCGACGCGTAGAAGGCCGCGCGCGAGGCGAAGGCGCTGCCGTCCTCGGCCAGGAGCAGCGCGGTCGCCGGCACGTCCACCGTGAGCTCGCCCAGCGCGAGCGGCGGGTCGTCGTCCACGAGGGCGTCGAGCACCAGGCGGTCCTGGGCCGCATCGAGCGAGACCAGCGTGCCCTGCACCTCGTCGATCGTCGCCGCGCTCGAGCCGCTGGAGCCGCTCGAGACGCCCAGCGGCGAGAAGTCGATCGAGCCGCTGGACGCGTCGCCCTGCAGCGAGTCGTCGAGCCGCAGATCGAGCTCGAGACGCTGGTAAGCCCCCGACACGACGAGCGGCGCGTCGAAGGGAGCGACCCAGCGATCCGTGGCCGCGAGCACCGCGACGGGCGAGCCGTCCTCCGCCACCGCGGACGCCGATGACGGCGTGAAGTCGACGACCGCGGCGTCGTAGGTGCCCGCCGGCAGCGTGCCGCGCACGAGCCAGCGCAGGCGCTCCTCCAGCTCGAGGAACTCGACCGTCACCGGATCGGACAGCAGGTCGGCCGTCAGCGTCGCGTCGGTGCGCCGCAGCCGCAGCGACTCGAGCTCGATCCGGAAGCCGAGCAGGCCGTCCACGGTGGCGTCGGTCGCGAACACGTCCGCGCCGGCGGCGGAGGAGCCGCCGCCGCCTCCCCCGCCACCGCAGGCGGAGAGGAGCGGGAGCAGGGCCAGCGGGACGAGGCGCAGGGAGGCGAGGGTCTTCATGGCGGAGGGCGGCGGAGGGACGAGGTGGATCCCGGGCCCCTGAGCAAGCCCCGCGCCAGCCGGTCGCAAGCCCTCCGCGGGGCCGCGCGGACCGGGACGCGCCGCGCCCGTTCCGCCGCCTGGACGCTCGCGTCCAGCTCCTGGACGCGAGCGGCCAGAAAAGAGAACGGCCCGGGCTCTACCCGGGCCGTCCCTCCGCCGCGGTGAGCGGCGGTTCGCAGAGGGTGTCGTGCGCCGCGTCCGGTGCTGTCGGGCCGGAGCGGGCGTTCGGGGAGGATCAGGACTAGACCACGTTCACGACCTCGTTCAGGAGCTCGTCCTGCACCGTGATCACGCGCGCGTTGGCCTGGAAGCCGCGCTGCGCCTCGATCAGGTGCACGAACTCGGTCGCCGTGTCCACGTTCGAGCTCTCGAGCGCGCCGCCGATCACCTCGCCGGAGGCGCCCACCAGGCCCGCGCCGAGCACGCGCGTGCCGCTGTTGGCGGACACGCGCAGGTAGCTGCCGCCGACGTCCTCGAGGCCGGCCTCGTTGGTGAAGGTCGCGACGCCGAAGGAGCCCAGCTCCTGCGTCTCGCCGTTCGAGAAGAAGCCCAGCACCGTGCCCTCGCTCGTGACCTCCATGTTCACGAGCTCGCCGGGCCCGAAGCCGTCCTGGAAGTCCGCCACCGCGCTGGCCGGCGTGCCGAACTGCGTCAGGCCGTCGAAGGCGCCGCTCGTGCCGAGCTCGAGCGCGATCGTCTGCGTGCCGAGGCTCCCGAACTGCACCTGCAGGTCGGTCGAGGAGGGCGAGAGCAGCGAGCCGTCCGCGCCGAAGCGGATGCCGCCGATCGTGCTCGAGACCACGCTGCCCTCGGCGTCGGGGACGCTGCCGTCGAGGTTCCAGGTGCCGTCGTCCTGGCGCTCGAAGGCGAGCGTCAGGACGTGCGCGGTGCCGACCGAGTCGAAGACCTCGATCGAGGACGTGACGCGGTCGGGGCCGGTGCCGTTCGTCGCCACCGTGAAGAAGTGCGAGGCCCAGTCGGTGCCGCCCGAGGCGTTCGTGGCGTCGGTCAGGAGCAGGCTGAGCTCGGACTCGCCCGTCGCGTCCGCCTGCACGCCGATGCGGCCGGTGTCCGCGTCGAAGGTGACCGTGGCGTCGTCGAAGCTCGCGCCCAGGAAGTCGATCAGGTCGCCCAGCGTCGTGCCGTCGGTGCCGTAGGTGAACGAGCCGACGACCGGCGTGCCGTCCGAGGCCGTGCCGGTCAGCCGGATCACGTCGCCGGTCTGGTAGTCCACCTCGTTCGAGACGAGATCGTTCAGCTCGCTCGCGAGCGAGGCCGGGCTCTCGGTGCCCTGCGCGAAGTCGGCCAGGCCGATCAGCGACTTCAGGTCGCTGCCCGTGTCGCCCTCGTTCACCTGCACGCTCGAGGCCAGGCCGGTGCGCTCGCTCGCGAGCGAGACGACGCCCGAGGCGGCGGTCACGACGACGCCCTCGACCTGCGCGGCGATCTCGTCGGCGATCGCCTGCGCGCTGTAGCTGCCGGCGGGGATCGAGACCTCCTGCAGCGCGCCGCCGTCCACGGCGATCTCCATCGTCCACGTCTCGCCGGTCGGCACGACGAACGGGCCGGCCGCCGTGCCGGTCATCGCGGCGACGGTGCCCTCGACGAAGGCGGAGGAGGACTCGAGCTCCTGCGCCAGCGGGCCCTCGACCTCGGCCGGCAGGTTGCCCGAGAAGCCGACGCGCGTCGTGACCGAGGGCGGCCGGACGGCGCTCGTGTCCACCGTGAACGGCTGGCCGCTGGCGTCCAGCGCGCGGAAGCCCGAGCGCAGGTCCACCATGTTGCCCTCGGCGTCCAGCCCGAAGCTGCCGACGCGGCTGTAGAAGGTCTGGGAGCCGTTCGTGACGGCGAAGAAGCCGCGCCCTTGCAGCGCCAGGTCGAACGGGCGGCCGGTCGTGTTCAGCGCGCCCTGCTCGAAGCTCTTGTCGACGGTCGCGAGCTGCACGCCGAGGCCGCGCTGGAGCGGGTTCGTGCCGCCCAGCGTGCCGCTCGGCAGCGTGCCCGGCCGCAGCGTGACGTTGAGCAGGTCGGAGAACAGCGCGCGCCCGGACTTGAAGCCCGGCGTGCTCGAGTTCGCCAGGTTGTTGCCGATCACGTCGATCCAGCTCTGGTGGGCGCGCAGCCCGCCGAGGGCGGAGAGGAAGGAGCCTGCCATGGGTGGTGGTTCTCTCTTGTCAGGAAGACTGGTCGTCGGAGCCCGTGCCGCTCTGCGGCTCGCCCTGGATCTCGTCGATGGCGGCCAGCGGCACGTCCTGGTCGTCGATGCGCAGGATCGCGAGGCCCTCCTCGATGCGCACCGAGCCGACCGTGCCGGCGCGCGTGCCGCCGGCGTCGTCGGTCCAGGTCACCTGCTTGCCGATCAGCGCGCTCCCCTGCGTGAGCTGCGAGAGCAGCGCGTTCGACTGGTTGAGCGTGATCATCGCCACGATGCTGTCGTTCAGCTCCTCGAGCTCGCTCAGGGACGAGAACGTCGCGAGCTGCGCGACGAAGTCCTCGTTCTGGACCGGCGACAGCGGGTCCTGGTTCTCGAGCTGCGTGACGAGCAGCTCGAGGAACGCGTCGCGGTCGAGCTGGCTCGAGCCGAGCGCGGCGCTCGACTGGCTCGTGGCGGACTGGATGGCGGAGACGTCCATGGGTCGGTTCAGGCGTAGGTGTCCACGCCGGCGGAGGTGAGGGAGGCGAGAGCGCGTCCGCGGGGGACGCGCGGTTCGACGGCGGCCGCGGGATCCGTGCGCGCGCCGCCGCGCGCGGCGGCGAGGGCGCGCGGCTCCTGGCGCTCGCGCGGCGTGCCCGACGAGTGCGAGCCGAGCCGCAGCGCGACCTGCGAGGCCTCGATGCCGTGCTGCGCGAGCGCGACGCGCAGCTCGGGCGCCTGGCGCTCGAGCAGGTCGAGGGTCGCGGGCGAGAAGGCCTCGACGATCGCGCGCAGGCCGCCCGCGTGGCGCTCGACCTGGATCACGAGGCGCCCGAGCTCGGGCGGGTCGAGGTCCACGCGCACGCGGCGCAGGCCGGGGTGCAGCTTCGCCTCGAGCTGGCGCAGGACGGCCGCGGCGCGCTCGAGCTCGGCGTCGCTCGCGGGCGCGGCCTGCGCGGCGGGCGCCGCGGCGGCCTTCGCGGCCGGGGCGGAGGCGGGCGCTTCCGCCGGCGCCGGCGCGCTCGCGGGGTCGGCGGAGGAATGCTGCTCTGCCGCGGCGGCGAGCGCCTCGAGCGGCGCGCTCGGCGCGGGAGCGGCGCGGACCGTCGCGTCGACCGTCGCGGGCGGGAGCGGCGGGACCAGGGTCGCGTCGAGCGCCGGAGCGTCGGTCTCGGTCGGCACGCCTGCTTCGGCGGTGGGCTCCGGCTCCGTCTCCGCGCTCGGCGCCGCGGGCGTCGGCGCGGCGGAAGGCGGCTGCGCGATCGCCGCGGGAGTCGGGACCGCAGAGGGCTCCTCGGACACCTTGGGCTCGCTGCCCTCGACGGG
>CADEGS010000101.1:9068-12496 GCA_902826945.1 uncultured bacterium
CCGCGCCGGGGGTCGAGCGCTCCGCGCCGGGGCGCGAGCGCTCCGCGCCCTCGGTCACGCTCGCCTCGCGTCGCTCGCGGCGCGCGTCCGAGGCGAGCCGGGCGAAGCGCGCGCCCGCGGCCTTGCGGACGAGCGCGGCTCCCGCGGTCTCGGCGGGAGCGAAGCTGGTGGGGGACCGCCCCGTGCCGGGCAGCCCCCCACCGGACCCTTGGATGGGACTTCGCAGGGTCGACATGACGCCGTCCCAGGGAGCAAGGCCGGTGCCAAGCGGTGCGCGGCCCCTGCGCGGGCGCCAGGCGGCACGCGCTCGCGCGGCGCGCACCCCGCATGGGTCAGCCTTTCCGTGCCCCGCCGGCGATCGGGAAGCGCTTTCGCGCGCGGGCCGCCGCGCCCCCGCCGGGGCCCGAGCGGCTCCGGAGCGCGGCTGCTATCCTTGACCGGCAAACCCGGGCGCCCCCCCTCGCCGCGGCTCTCGCCGTCCCCTCCTCCGCCTCCGGAGAGCGGGGCGGCCGGCTCCTCCCCTCCCTCGGACCCCTCGCCTCCCACCATGAGAATCGCAGCTCCCTCGCTCGCCATGGCCCTGTTCCTGGCGGGCACCGCCGCGGCCCAGCACGTGCGCGTGACGAGCGTCGCCCCGAACCCCGCCGATGCGAGCGAGGTGTGGGTCTGCAACCGCGGCAACGACTCGGTCAGCGTGGTGGACACCACGAGCGCGACGGTGGTCGAGATCCCCGTCGGCGTGTGGCCGCGCTCGCTCGCCTTCAGCGCCGACGGCACCCGCGTCTTCGTCGCCAACCAGCGCGGCAACGTCGAGGTCACGAAGCACTTCGTGACACCCTTCGACGGCAGCGAGCTGCGCGGCACGATCAGCGTGATCGACGTCGGGACGCACGCCGTCGTGGACACGCTGACGCAGGTCGGCACCGAGCCCTACGGACTGGCCGTGTCCCCGAACGGCGAGTGGCTCGCGGTGACGGGCTTCCAGTCGGGCACCGTGCAGTTCCGCGACGCGGACGCGCCCTACGCGCTGCTCGCGACCTTCCAGTACGACCGCTCGCTGAACCACGTCACGCCGCCGAAGACCGTGCACGACGTGGACGCGAACGCGGACTTCCTGCCCGACCTGGCCGAGCCGCGCGCCTTCACGATCCGCGCCGACGGGACGCGCCTGTACGTGACGCACAGCGTCTCGGGCTTCGTGTCGGTGCTCGACCTGACGCTGGACGGGAACGGCAAGCCGACGACCGCGTCGCTGGCGGCCAAGATCGACCTGAACACCTACCCGTTCCACCCGATCAACAACCCCGTCCCGGTGCAGGTGCTCCAGAGCCAGGGCGTGCCGCGCTTCCTGGACGACATCGCGCTCTCGCCCGACGGGACGCGCGCGCTCGTGCCGCACCTCCTGCACAACGTCAACCACGACGTGAACCACGCCTTCGGCCCGGGGCTGGCCGGCGACTTCGCCAACCGCGTCTACCCGGCGCTGAGCGTGATCGACGCGGTGACGAACACCTACGCCGCGCCCGGCGACGCGTCGAACCGGCTGCACCACGAGCTCTCCGACACGCTCACGCCGGCCGAGTACGTGCCCTACGGCGGCCAGGGCGTCGTGCGCCTCGACGGCATCCTGACGCTGGGCGGCAGCGGGTCGCCGGTGCTCGGCGGCAGCGTCGACCTCGTGTTCGACGGCACGCACCCGGGCGACCAGCACTACATCGCCTGGTCGGACGTCGAGCTGAACGTGCCGCTGGGAGCCTTCGGCACGCTGCTGAACGACTTCGCGTTCTCGCAGGCGCTGCCGGGGCCGACGGCCAGCCTCCCGATCCCGAACCTCCCGCTCTACGACGGCCTCTCCTTCTACTTCCAGGGCGTCGTCGTGACCGCGACCACGCCGCCGGTCGGGCTGACGAACGGCGTCGAGGTCGTGCTCGGCACGCAGGGCTTCGGCGCGAACAAGATGGGTTACCGCGCCGGACACCCCGGGCGCGTGCTCTACAACGCGGCCGGCGACCGCGCGCTGCTCCTGAACCGCGGCTCGGAGGACGTGTTCCTCTACAGCGTGAGCGGCAGCGACCTGGAGCTGATGACCGTCTTCCCGCCGCGCAAGGACCACGTGGACCGCGCGCCGCACGACGCGGGCACGCCGCTCGGCGACCTGCCGCTCGGGATGGCGCTCGTGCCCGACCCGAGCACGGCCAACGACGACGCGCTCCTGTACGTGATCAACGAGAACTCGCGCACGCTCTCGAGCCTGCGCGTGGACTTCGCCGCCGGCACGATCGCGCAGGAGCACGCGCAGATCGCGACGGTGCTCGGCCCCGACCTGATGACGGCCTCGCAGCAGGCCGGCCAGGAGCTGTTCGAGGACGCCTCGCGCGTCCAGACGGCCGGCAACTTCAACAACTCGTGCGGCTCGTGCCACTTCGAGGGCGGCGCGGACGGCAACGTCTGGCAGCGCCCGAACGGCCCGCGCAGCACGATGCCCGTCTACGGCGGGAGCCTGCTCACCGGCCTGATCCTGTGGAAGGGCGTGCGGCTGAACATGGGCGAGACCGGCCCCATGTTCGGCGGCGAGAACGGCGGCTCGGGCGCCTTCGGCGACGCGGAGCAGCAGGCGCTGACCGACTACCACGCGATCATCCCCGTGCCGCTCAACCCGAACCTCGACCCGGTCACGGGCGAGTACTCGAGCCTGGCCGCGCTGGGCAAGGACCTGTTCTTCGGGACGAACGACACGGGGCTCAACCCGAGCCTGCGCCACGCGGGCTGCGCCTCGTGCCACCCCGACGACGACGGGATCGGCAACGCGCGCGGCTACACGGCGGACTTCGTGAACCCGCTCCTGACCGGCGGCGAGACGCTCGGGTCGCTCGACCCGAACTGCTTCTCGCTGCGGCCGAACATCGTGGCGGCGAACATCCGCAACGTGAACTCGGCCGTGAACGTGGACGGGAACATGGACATGATGCCGGACGTCGACCGCAACGCGGACGGCATCTCCGACGTCGAGACGTACGTCCCGATGAACACCGACAAGGACGACGACTTCACGCGCGACGACGGGAACAGCTACGACTGCCCCGACGCGATGGGGCCGGGCGGGCTGCGGGAGTTCGGGCGCTCGGCGGCCGAGTTCTCCATCCCGACCAAGCTCGGGGTGTTCTCGACCGGGCCGTACTTCCACGACCACGTGATCGCCTCGCTGCGCACGCTGCTCGACCCCGCGGCGCAGCAGACCGACCCGACCTACGGCGACGCGTCGTTCCCGGGCGTGCAGAAGTTCCTGAACGAGTTCCACGACATCCGCGGCGACGGCTCGATCGTGCCGAACTCGTCGAAGGTGCAGATCACGCTGCAGACGTTGGCCTCGGGCAGCACCGTGCAGGACGACGTCGAGGCCCTGCTGGCCTACATCGAGTCGCTGTAGG
>CADEGS010000101.1:12596-15013 GCA_902826945.1 uncultured bacterium
CGGCGCCGATCACGAGCGTGTGGCACAGGCCGATGAAGAGGCCGCTCTCGACGACGCCCGGGATGGCGGCGAGCGCGGCCTCGAGCGCGGGCGGGTCGGCGATCCCGTGTGCGAACGAGCAGTCGAGGACCTCGTTCCCGTTGTCGGTGGCGTAGGGCGCTCCGCCGCTCGCGCGGCGCAGCTCGGGCCGCGCGCCGAGCGCGCGCAGCCGGCGCTCGACGACGGCGCGCGCGAAGGGCACGACCTCGACCGGCAGGCGGAACGTCGTGCCCAGGCGCGGCACGAGCTTGTCGCGCCCGACGACGACGATCTCGCGCTCGGTGATCGAGGCCACGACCTTCTCGCGCAGGAGCGCGCCCCCGCCGCCCTTCACCAGGCGGAACTCCGGGTCCACCTCGTCGGCGCCGTCGATCGTCGCGTCGAGGCGCTCGACCTCGTCCAGCCCGACGAGCGCGAGGCCGAGCTCGCGCGCCTTGCGCTCGGTGTCGCGCGAGGTCGGCACGCCGCGCACGCGCAGCCCCTCCGCGCGCGCGCGCTCGGCCAGCCGCACGAGCGCGAACCACACCGTCGAGCCGGTGCCCAGGCCGAGCGTGGCGCCGTCCGCCACCAGCTCGGCGGCGCGTCGCCCGGCGGCTTCCTTGGCTCGGCTCATGCGTGGATCGCCGCGGCGGCGGGCGCGATTGTGGGCGCGCCCGCGCGGGCCCACAAGGACGGAGCGCGGGGCGCAGAGCCCCGGGAGCGCGCGCGGAAGCCGCGGGAAGCCGCCGCCGCCCGGGCCGGCGAGCCCGCGCGCCATGCCCTACAGGGCGCATGGGCCGCCGGTCGATCCCGTGCTATGCTCTTGCCGCGGATGAGACCGGATCTCATTTACGGATGGGGCGCATGAGCCTCGACCAGCTGCAGGACGGCGCGGAGGGCCTGCTGGTCTCGATCGGGGGCGAGCGCTCCTTCCGCCGGCGCCTGATGGAGCTCGGCCTCCTGCCCGGCACGCGCGTGCGCGTCGTGCGCCGCACGCCCGTCGGCGGCGTGATCGAGCTCGAGGTCCGCCGCTCGCGGCTCTCGTTGCGCCTGGCGGAGGCCGACCGCCTGCTCGTCAGCGCCGTCTGAGCGGCGCGGCATGAAGCTCCTTGTCGCAACGCGGCGCGTGGCGCTCGCCGGCAACCCGAACACCGGCAAGTCGACGCTCTTCAACCAGCTCACCGGGAGCCGCGCCAAGGTCGGCAACTACCCCGGCGTGACGGTCGAGCGGCTGAGCGGCCGCCTGGCGCTCCCCGGCGGCGAGACGGTCGAGCTCCTCGACGTGCCGGGCACCTACAGCCTCGCCTCGCGCAGCGAGGAGGAGGAGATCGCGATCCAGACGATCGCGGGCCTCGGGCCGGAGCCCTCCTGCGACGCCGTCGTGGTCGTCGTGGACGCCACGCAGGTCGAGCGCAACCTCTACCTCGCGCTGCAGATCCTGGGGCTCGGGCTGCCGACCGTGATCGCGCTGAACATGACCGACCTGGCGGCGAAGCAGGGGCGCGTCGTCGACGCGCCGGCGCTCGCGCGCGAGCTCGGCGTGCCGGTCGTGCCGCTGGTCGCGCTGCGCGGCGTCGGGCTCGACGCCCTGCGCGCCGCGGTCGAGAGCGTGCTGGCCGAGGCGCACGACCGCCACCGCCCGCGCTGGCGCGCCGAGCACGGGCCGCTCGCGGCCGACCTGCACGCCGTCGGCGAGGCGCTGCCGCGCGAGTGGGTGCGCGAGCGGCCGGAGCGGCGCGAGACGCTGGCCGCCTGGGCGCTGCTCTCGCTCGACGAGGAGGACGAGCTCGCCGACGTGCCGGGCGCGCTGCGCGCGGCGGTCGTCGCGCGCCGGCGCGCGGCCGAGAGCGACGGCCGCGACCTGGAGCAGGAGCTGATCCGCGGCGCGTACGACTGGATCGACGCGCGCCTGCCGGGCTTCCTGCGCGACACGACGCAAGGGGCCTCGTGGACCGACCGCATCGACCGCGTGCTGATGCATCCGGCGCTCGGGTTCGCGCTCTTCCTGCTCCTGATGACGGTCGTGTTCCAGTCGCTGTTCGCCTGGGCCGACCCGATGATCGGGGCGATCGAGGGGGGCGTGGCGCTGCTGGGCGAGCTCGCGTCGGCCGCGCTCCCCGCCGGGATCGCGCGCGACTTCCTGGTCGACGGCCTGATCGCGGGCGTGGGCGCGGTGGTCGTGTTCCTGCCGCAGATCCTCTTGCTCTTCTTCTTCATCGGCCTGATGGAGGACACGGGCTACATGGCGCGCGTGGCCGTCCTCATGGACCGGCTGATGAAGGCCATCGGCCTGCACGGGCGCGCGTTCGTGCCGATGCTCTCGGGCTTCGCCTGCGCGGTGCCCGCGATCCTCGCCACGCGCACGATGGAGCGCCGCCGCGACCGCATGCTGACGATGA
>CADEGS010000102.1 GCA_902826945.1 uncultured bacterium
CGCGACCGCATCAAGGACCGCGCCGACTACGAGCCGCCGAGATAGCCGGCGCGCGCGGCGAGCGCGAGCAGGCGCTCGGTCCAGGGCTCCTCGGGGAGCGGCAGCACCAGGTGGCCCGCGCGCGGCAGCACCTCGAGCGTCGCCTGCGGCACGCGCTCCGCGATCTCGCGCGCGGCGCGCCGCGCCGGCACGATGCGGTCGCAGGCCGAGGCGAAGAGCGCCAGCGGCGCGCGCAGCTCCGCCAGGCGCGGGCGCAGGTCGAGCCCGCGGATCATGCGCAGGCGCTCGCGATAGGCGGCGTCGAGCCCGATCCCCCCCAGGGCCGCGAAGCGCGCGCGGGCGTCCGGCGAGCGGCGCGGGCCGAAGAGCGCGTGCGGCGAGAAGGTCCGGCGGCAGGCGCGGAAGAGCGCGCCCTGGACGAGCGGCGCGCCGAGCTGCGAGACGAGCAGCCGCAGCCGCCAGGGGTGGTGCGCGAAGCCGTTCACGATCGCCAGGCCGGCGACGCGCGCGGGATGGTCGAGCGCGAGCTGCAGCGCGACGGCGCCGCCGAAGGACTCGGCCAGCACGAGCGCGCGCGCGCGGCCGGCGCGCTCGAGCAGGGCGTCGATCGAGGCGGCCAGCGCGGCGTAGGTGTGCGCGCCCGAGGGCCGGTAGCAGAGCGTGAGGAGCGCGAAGCGCTCGGCCAGGCGCTCGGCCGTGCCGAGCAAGAGCTCGCCCGAGCCGTCGATCCCCGGCACGTACACGAGCGTCGGGCCCTGCCCGCTCTCGCGGCCCGGCACGGCGATCACCGGACGACCTTCGGCGTGGTCATGGCGCACGCCGCCCGCAAGGGCGACGGAGCCGCGGATCCTCGCACGCGCCGGCGCCCGACGCGAGGGCCGCGCGCGGCGGCCGCGCGGCCCGTTCCCTCGGCGCAGGCGTAGCGTCCGGGGCCGCGCCGCGTCCCGATCGCAGGACCTGCGCAGCGGCGGGGCGCCTCCTCTCGGAAGGACTCGCGCAGACCCGAGCAGGCCTCAAGTCGCGCGCGCCCCGCTCCCGACGAAGGACGCGGGCCGACCCTGTCGGTCCCAGCTCTTTCCGCTCCCGCGCGCCGCTCCGCCGGCGCACCGATCCCCACCCGAGACCGGCGCCGTCGGACGGCCGCCCGAGCTTCTCTTCACCACCCCTTCGAGGGAGGAGCCTGGGAGGTCCTGATGAAGATCTGCGTCCAACGCGTGATCTGGTCCGCGCTCGTCTTCGCAACGCTCGGCTGGAGCTCGTCCGCCGAGCAGTTCCAGTGCAAGAACGAGGGCGGTTGCCCGGCCTCGATCACGACCGGAGGGCGGACCCACCGCGTGGTGTTCCGCAAGGGAGACCTGGTGGACACCGACTCCGGCTGGGACATCAACCCCGGCGACGGCTGGAAGAAGTCGTGAGCGGCGCACGGGGCGTCCCGCCAGGCGCAGCGGCCCGGCGGGAGGAAGCGCTCGAGCGCCAGCGCGACCGACCCCCCTGCGCGCGGACGCGACGCGCCGCACGCGCGCGGCTCGCCGTCGCGCTCGCCGGCGCCCTGACGGCCGTCCTGGCGCTCGCCATCGACGCGCTCGGCGCGCGCGCGGCGCCGCTCTCCGCCGCGCTGGCTCTGCCCGCGCGCCCGCCCGGTGCGACGCTCGCACCGGCGAGACCCCTGGCCGCGCCGCGCGCCGCGGCCGAGCGCGCGCGCACACCGCTCGCCGCGCCCGCCGGCGACGAGCGCGCGTCGCCGGCGCAAGCGCCGCTCGCGGCGGACCCGCGCCCGGCCGGCGCGCGCGAGCGCGGCCCGCGGCCCGCGCGCCTGGCGCTGCGCGTGCTCGCCGCGGGCGGCCCGCCCGGCCCCGGCGCCCGCCTCGAGCTGCGCCACCAGGCGGCCGGCGCCGACGACGAGAGCGTGCGCGAGGTCGCGCTCGACGCCGACGGCCGCGCCGTGCTCGAGCTCGCGCCCGGCCGCGCGAGCGTGTGCGCGCTCGCCGAGGACGCCACCGCCGGCCCGCTCTGCGCCGAGCTCGCCGCCGGCGAGGAGCGCGCGCTCACGCTCGTCCTCGCGCCCGCGCGCGCGGTCGCCGGCGTCGTGGTGGACGCGCTCGACGGGCGCGCGATCGCGGGCGCGCGCGTGTCCTTCTGGACCTTCGCCGAGAGCGACCGCGCGATCACCGGCGCCGACGGCTCCTTCCGCCACCCGCGCTTCCCCGGCGGCGACTTCGCGCACCAGGTGCGCGTCGAGGCCGAGGGGTACGGATCCTCGGTGCGCTACCTCGAGTTCCCCGCCGACGACCGCTGGGCGCTGCCCGCCGTCTGCGACGGGGCGCTGGGCCAGAGCGGCACGGGCCGGCCGTGGCTGCGCCTCGCGCTGGTCCCGGCGCTCGGCGTGCAGGGCCGCGTCGTCGACGACGCCGGCGCGCCGCTCGCCGGCGCGCGCGTCGTCGCGGAGGGCTACTTCCGCATCCTGCCCGGCGTCGCCTCGCGCGACGAGGCGAGCGCGACGAGCGACGCCGACGGCCGCTTCGCGCTCGCGGGCCTGCGCTCCGACGTCGGCCACGCGCTGCGCGTCGTGCGCGAGGGCTTCGCCGAGCGCTCGCTCGAGCTCGCCGCGACGGGCGAGCGCGAGGCCTGGGTCGGCGCGATCGCGCTGGCGCCGGCGCTCGCCCTGGCGGGCGTCGTGCTCGACCCCGACGGCCTGCCCGCGGTGGACCTCGCGGTCGAGGTCGAGCCCGACGCGCCGTGCGCCGCGAGCGCCGCGGGCGCGCTCGACGTCGCGGCGCGCCTCGACGGCCGCCGCCGCGCGCGCACGGACGCGCAGGGGCTGTTCGCGTGCGACGGCCTGGCCGCGGGCCTCTACCGCGTGCGCGTCGCGCGCGACGGCGAGACGCTGGCCGAGGCCAGCGCCCGCGCCGGCGGCGCGGGCGCGCTCGTCCTGCGCCTGCCCGCGGGCTCGCTGACCCTGCACGGCGTCGTGCGCGACGAGCGCGGGCCGGTCGCCGGCTGCGAGGTCGCGCTCGAGCGCTTCGGACCGGTGGCGACCGTGCGCACCGACGGCGAGGGCCGCTTCCGCGTGGCCGGCCTCGACGACCGGGCGGCCTACCGCCTGCTCGCCTCCGCGCCCGCCGGCGCCGAGGAGCGCGCGCGCACGGCCCGCGCCGAGGTCTGGGGCTACGAGAGCGCGCGCCTGCGCCTGGGACGCCCGGGCGAGCGCTAGGCGCGGCCCGCAAGCGGGCCGCGGGCGGCCGGGCGGGGCGCGCGTCCTTGCCCGCGGGCCTCCGTGCTCCCAGGATGGCGCGCAGGCCGCGGACCCGCGCGGAGCGCGGCCGGGGGAGGCCTGCGACGAGCAACGGGGAAGACCGCTCCAGGGAGGCGCACGCCGCAGGGGCGAGCGATCGGTCGGACGCGCCGCCGTCCGGTGCGGAGGGACGCATGCCGTCCTCGGACGCGCCCGCCGGCGAGGCCGAGGGCCGCGAGCTGCTCGAGCGGCTGCGGCGCCTGTCGCGCCACCCCTCGCGCCGCGAGCGCTACCGCGAGATCGAGGAGATCGGCCGCGGCGGCATGGGGCGCGTGCTGCGCGTGCACGACCTGGACCTCGAGCGCGACCTCGCGCTGAAGGAGATCCACCTCGCCGAGCAGAGCCCGCAGTCCGCGGAGGAGCGCGACCGCCACGAGCGCCTGCTCTCGCGCTTCCTCTTCGAGGCGCGCATCACGAGCCGGCTGCAGCACCCCGGCATCGTGCCCGTGCACGACATCGGCATCGACGCGCGCGGGGCGCTCTACTTCACGATGCCGCTCGTGCGCGGCCGCACGCTCGAGGAGGTGTTCGCGCTCGCCCGCGCCGGGCGCGAGGGCTGGAGCGTGCAGGGCGCGCTGTGGGTCCTGGTGCAGGTCGCGCGCATCGTGGCGTACGCGCACTCGCGCGGCGTGATCCACCGCGACCTGACGCCGCGCAACGTGATGGTCGGGACGTTCGGCGAGGTCATGGTGCTCGACTGGGGGCTGGCCCTGCTCGAGGGGCGCGAGGAGCGCGGCGCGGTCGTCGGCACGCCGGCCTACATGCCGCCCGAGCAGGCCGCGGGCACGGCGCCGGTGGACGAGCGCGCGGACGTGTACGCGCTCGGCGCGATGCTCTACGAGCTCCTGAGCGCGCGCATGCCGCACGCCACGACGCTCGGCGAGGGCGCGCCCGAGGGCGGCGTGGGCGCGCTGGCGCTGCATGCGCCGCGACCGCTGCGCGAGCTCGCGCCCGACGCCCCGCCGGAGCTCGACGCGATCTGCGCCAAGGCGATGGCCGCGCGCCCCTCGCAGCGCTACCCGACGGCGAGCGAGCTCGGCCTCGACCTCCAGGCGTGGCTCGAGGGACGCGTCGTGCGCGCGCACGACACCGGCCGCTGGACGCGGCTCAAGAAGTGGCGCGAGCGCAACGGGCGCCTGGTGCTGGCGCTCGAGGCGCTGCTCCTCGTCACCGCGCTGGCGAGCGCGGCCGTGCTCGCGCAGCAGCGCTCGAAGCTCGTGGCCGTCGCCGCCGAGCGCGCCGAGGTCGCGCGCAAGGACTACGCCACGCGCCTCAAGGCGGCCGAGCTGTCGCTCGAGCAGGGCGGCTGGGGCGAGGCGCGCGGGCTGCTCGAGGGCTGCCCCGAAGAGCTGCGCGACTGGTCGTGGCGGCACCTGGCCTACCGCTCCGATCCGAGCCTGCGGCGCTTCGAGGGGCACACGGAGACCGTGGAGGCGGTGGCGCTGCGCGCGGACGGCTCGCGCCTCGCGACGGGCTCGCGCGACCGCACGATCGGGCTGTGGGACCCCGGGAGCGGCGCCCGCATCGCGCGCCTGGAGGGACACGTCGAGCCGGTGAGCGCGCTCGCCTTCGCGCCCGACGAGGCGCTGCTCGCCAGCGTCTCGGAGGACGGCGCGCTGCGCCTGTGGGACGCCTCGACCGGCGCCTTCGCGCGCTTCCTCGGCCAGCACCCGCTCGCGCGCGCGCTGGCCTTCGACCCCGACGGGACGCGCGTCGCGACCGGCGGCGGCGACGGCGCGGTGCGCCTGTGGGACCTCGAGCACGGGCTCGGCTGGGAGCGGCTGAGCGCGAGCGCGCGCACCGTGACCGCGCTCGGCTGGTGCGACGAGGGCACGCTCGCGGCGGGCTTCTCGACCGGCGAGCTCGTGCGGCTCGACGCGCGCTCGGGCGGCGCCGTGGGAGAGACGGCGCTCGGCTCGCGCGTGAACGCGCTCGCCGTGCACCCGCGCGAGCCGATCCTGGCCGTGGCGACGCTCGACGAGCGCGTGCTCCTGCTCGACGCGCGCACGCTCCAGCGGCTGCCGCCGCCCGAGGACCCCGGCGGCAACGTGCGCTCGCTGGCGTTCCTGTCCGGAGGCGCGCGCCTGGCGATGGGCCTGACCGACGGCAGCATCCGCGTCTGGTCGCGCTCGGGCGAGCCGACGGTCGTGCTCCAGGGCCACGGCGAGGCCGTGCAGGCGCTGGCCGCGGACGGGCGCGGCCAGCGGCTCGCCTCGGGCTCGAGCGACAAGAGCGCGCGCCTGTGGGCGGTCGGCCCGGCGGCGGCGAGCACGGTCGCGCTCGACTGCGACGGCGACGTCGGGGCGGCGCAGCCCGTGCTGCACCTCGACCCCGACTTCCTGGTCGGCTCCCGCACGGACGGATCGGCCTTCCGGCGCTCCCTCGACGGCTCCCCCGCCGTCGTCCGCTTCGAGGGCGTCCTCTCGGAGCCGTGCGTGCGACCCGACGGCGAGCTCGTGGCGCTGTGCGATCCGCGCGGCGCGATCCAGGTCTTCCGCGCGCGCGACGGCGCGCTCGAGCGGCGGCTGGTCGCCTCGCAGCGCGAGCAGACGGAGCTGCGCTTCGATCCGAGCGGCAAGCGGCTCCTGGCGCGCGGGCTCGACTCCGTGCTGCGCCTGTGGGACGTCGAGGAGGCTTGCGTGCTGCTCGAGGTCCACGACCCCGGCAACAACGAGCTCGACGGCATGGCGTTCGACGCGCGCGGCCAGCGCTTCGCCGTGTCCTGGCACGGCGGCGGCGTGCGCGTCTTCGACGCGGAGCGCGGGAAGCTCCTCGAGACGCTCGAGGGAGGCTCCGCGGAGGGCCTCTCCGCGCTGGCCTTCCCGCCGCGCGGCGAGCGGCTCTTCGCCGGCGCGCAGGACGGCACGATCCTCGCGTGGCGGCTCGGGAGCGGCGCGCCGCCGGAGCGCCTCGTCGGGCACAAGCGCGGCGTGAACGCGCTCGCCTTCAGCCCCGACGGCACGCGGCTCTTCAGCGGCGCCCTGGACGGCATGGTGCGGGTCTGGGACGCGGCGCGCGGCGAGCCGCTGATGACCCTGCGCTGCGGCATCTTCGGCATCACCGACGTCGCCTTCGACGCCGTGCACGACCGTCTGGTCGCCGCGGACACCCTGCACCGCGTGCACGTCTGGGCGACGCGCCCCGGCGGCTGAGAACGATCCCGAGCGCCCCGGGCGCGGGCCGGACGGCCGCGCCGCCGGCCTTTGCGCGGGGTCGTATGATTTGCTGTCCATGGCAGGATCCTGGCAGAGCGGCGGAACGGGCCTCCTGGCGCCGCCTCCCCCGCGCCTGCGGCGCGCGCGCCGCAGCGCTCCCGCCTCCTCGCCGCCCAGCGATCCGCCCCCGATCGACGGCGACGGCGGGCGCGGCGACGGCGACGATGGCGGCGGGCGCGAGGACGGTCCCGAGCCCGAGCGGAAGGACGAGGCCTTCGGCACGGCCGAGCTGGGCCTGAGCCTGGCCTTGGTCGGCATCGCGACGCTGTTCGGGATCTTCTTCCTGGCCTGGATGCTCCTGCGGCGCAGCGCGCTCGAATGGCCGCAGCCCCTGAGCCCGGTGCCCGACCTCCTGTGGCTCGGCACCGCGCTGCTGCTCGGGAGCAGCCTCGTCCTGCAGGCCGCGCGCTGGGCGCGCGCCGCCCGCGACGCGAGGCGGGAGCGGCGCGCGCTCGGGCTGGCGCTCGCGCTGGGAACGGGCTTCCTGGCCGGACAGGTCTGCCTGTGGCGCAGCCTGGGCGCGCAGGGCTTCCGGCCCTCGACCGCCGGCTACGGCTCGATCTTCTACGCGCTGACCGGCCTGCACGCGCTGCACGTGCTGGCGGGGCTCGGCGTGCTGGCCTCGCTCCTCGTCGCGAGCCTGCGCCGCCGCGGGCCGACCACGCGCCGGCTGCGGCTCGGCTCGGCGTACTGGCACGCGATGGGAGCGATCTGGGTGCTTCTCTTCGCGGTGCTGTACCTGGCGGACTGAATGCAACCGGAGGACCGCCGCGCCGTCCGTGTCCTGCTGTTCGTGGTCGCCGGATTCGTGGCAGGGATGGGGCTGCTCGTGTTCCTGATCGCGACCGACGTGTGAAGCAGCCGCTGGCGATCCTCGCGGCGCTGCGCGCGGCCACGGCGGAGCTCGCCTTCGCCCCGCCGGTGGCCTTCGTCTACCGCCCGCTCGACTACGCGCGCGCGCCGAGCGAGCTGTACCTGCGCCGCTGGGCGCGGCGCGGGAGCGAGGCGCTCTTCCTCGGCATGAACCCGGGCCCCTTCGGCATGGCGCAGACGGGCGTCCCCTTCGGGGACGTCGGGCTCGTGCGCGGCTGGCTCGGCGTCGAGGCGCCGGTCGGCCGCCCGGCGCGCGAGCACGCGCGTCGCCCGGTCGAAGGCTTCGCCTGCGCGCGCGGCGAGGTCAGCGGCGCGCGCTTCTGGGGCTGGGCGCGCGGGCGCTTCGGGACGCCCGAGCGCTTCTTCGCGCGCGCCTTCGTGTGGAACTACTGCCCGCTGGCGTTCCTCGAGGACGGCGGACGCAACCGCACGCCCGACAAGCTCCCGGCCGAGGAGCGGCGCGCGCTGTTCGCACCCTGCGACGAGGCGCTGCGCGCGCTCGTGCGCTGGCAAGAGCCGCGCCTGGTGGTCGGGATCGGCGCCTTCGCCGAGGCGCGCGCGCGCGAGGCGCTCGCGCCGCTGGGGGCGGACGCGCCGCGCGTCGGCACGATCCTGCACCCGAGCCCGGCCAGCCCGCTCGCCAACCGCGGCTGGGCCGAGCGCGCCGAGTCCCAGCTCGTCGCGCTCGGCTTCGACCTGTCCGGCTAGGAGCCCTGGCCCTGCTTCTCGGGCTCGGCCGCCTTCTTCGGGGCGACCTCGAGCGTGCACTTCGTCATCGTCAGCGGCTCCTTCGGACGGCCCTGCGGCGAGGTGCCGAAGCGCTCGAGCTCGCGCACGGTCTCCATGCCCTCGACCACCTCGCCGAAGATCGTGTGCTTGCCGTCGAGGTGCGGCGTGGGCACGAAGGTCAGGAAGAACTGCGAGCCGTCGGTGCCCGGGCCGGCGTTGGCCATGCTCAGCTTGCCCGGCTTGTCGTGCTTCACCTTCGGGTCGAACTCGCCGGCGTAGGCGTAGCCGGGGTTGCCGGTGCCGGTCCCGAGCGGGCAGCCGCCCTGCGCCATGAACTGCGGGATGACGCGGTGGAAGGACAGGCCGTCGTAGAAGCCGAGCTCGGTCAGGTACATCGTGCTCGACACGTGCATCGGCGCGACGTCGGGCAGGAAGCGGACCTTGATCGGGCCCTTGTTCGTCTCGATCTTCCAGAAGTAGTCCGAGGCCGGGTCGAACTGGAGCTGCGGCGGCTTCGGCAGCTTCGTCTTCCAGCTCGGCTGGGTCTTGTCGATCTTGGTCTTGGCCAGGAACTCGCGCACGCCGGCGAGCGCCGGGTCTTCCTTGCTCATGGCCTTGTCCGCCATGGGCTTCGCGGGCTTCTCGGTCTGGTCCTGGGGCGCGGAGCCGAGCGGCGCGGAGAGCGGAAGGGCGAGCAGGAGGGGCAGGAGGGTCGTCATGGCGATGGGATCTCGGGACATTCGGAGGCGCGGCGGGCGCCGCGCGAGCGGGAGAGGGTAGCACGCGCTCCCTCGCGGGGCCCGCCGGCCCGCCCGGGAGGCGCACCGGGAGGGGTCAGTCGCCGCCGGCCGTCCAGCGGCAGGGCTCGCCGACGTAGCTCGCGAGCACCCAGCCCTCCGGCGAGAGCACCTCGACCACGGGCTGCAGCCACGCGCGATCGCCCTCGAGCAGGCTCGCGCCGAGATCGAGCACGGCCTCGCCGTCGGGCCCGCACAGGACGCGCTCGCGGAGGAGCGCGCGGAACTCGTCCTCGATCCACTGCTCGCCCTCCGGCCGCCAGCGCGGCGCGGCGCGCCTCTGCGGCGACCACATGACGCGCAGCGCGTCGCCCGGTCGCGAGCGCAGCACGAGCCGCTCGCCGTCGGTCGCGAGCGAGAGCTGCGGTCCGACCAGCTCGAGCGGCGCGGGCGCGAGCGCGCAGCCCTCCGCGGCCTGCACGACGACCTCCAGCGCGCCGGGGCCGTTCGCCATCACGAGCCCGCTCAGCCGGTCGTCGCCCTCGATGCGCAGGTCGAGCAGCGGCGCGCCGCCGACCGTCACGACCGAGCGCGCCGGGGCGCGCGCGCCGGCGAGCGTCAGCGTCACGCGCCGGTCGCCCAGCGCCGAGAGGCGCGCGGGCTCGACGCTCGCCACGCGCCAGGGAGCGCTCGGCGTGCCGCGCTCGGGCACGAGCGGCGCGAGGTGCTCCGCGGCCGCGCGCGCGAGCAGCGCGTAGCCGGCCGGGCTCGGGTGGACCGAGTCGAGGAACAGCTCGTCGCCGTCGGCGCCGCTCGCGGCCAGCGCCGCCTCGCCGTCCACGACGGGGACGCCCGCCGCCAGCGCGGCGCGGCGCACGCTCTCGCGGTCCTGCTCGGTGCGCGGGAAGGTCGCGGCCGTGCCGGGGCGGTGCGCCGGCAGCACGACCAGCGCGCGCACGCCGGCCGCGCGGCAGCGCGCCAGGATGCCCGCCATCTGGCGCTCGACCTCGTCGGCGGCCACGCGCGGGCGGTTCTCGAGCATGCGCTGCTTGATCGCCTCCTTCTGCTCCTCGAAGGAGGGCGGCGGCGGTCCCTCGACGAGGTGCGCCAGCGCGTTGCGCGTCGCCGGCAGCGCGCGCGCGAGCCAGGCCTCGCGCTGCTGCCCGAGCACCTCGAGGTCCGCCGCGCCGAGCGAGGGCGCCTGGTCGTTCCAGGCCGCGGGGTAGAAGACCGCCGCATCGAGCGGCGCGCGCGCCAGCGCTTCCTCGAGGCACAGCCGGATCTGCACCGTCGAGTAGCCCGGCACGCCGAAGTTCAGGACCTGCACGCGGTCGGCGGGATGGCCGCGCGCGGCGAGCTCGCGCTGCAGGAGCTCGGGCAGCGAGGCGCTGGTCGAGACGCTCTCGCCGTAGACGCAGCTGTCGCCGAACACGCCCACGCGCGCGATGCCCGCCGGCGCGGGCTCGGGCGGCCGGCCGCGGAAGGGCCAGGCCCCGGTCGCGAAGCGACCCGCGTGGTCGGGCGCGAGCCGGTAGTCGCCGCCGAGGGAGAAGTAGCGCTCGGGGTGGCGGCGGAACTTGCCGGAGGTGTCGAAGGCGGCGGCGTGGTTGCCGGGCAGCGTGAAGTCGGCGCTGCGCGCGCGCCAGCCCGCGCCCCGCAGCGCGGCCTCGAGCAGGGTCACGACGCCCAGGCTGGCCCCCAGGGCCAGCGCGGCGGCGACCAGTCGCTTCGACCACGCTCGGGGCTGGGACAAGGGGCTTCCTGCGGCGGCGCCTGGGGCGGGCGCGCCCCGGCGCGGGCCGCGCGCGGCGGGAGTGCCCGCCCGGCCGCCCAGTGTAGTGTCCCGTGCGGACGCCGCGCGCCCGGGGACGGCTTCAGCGCGCGAGCCGCTCGAGGCGCTCGCGCAGCGGGGACGAGCCGAGCTGCGCCGCGAGCGCGCGCGCCGCGTCGCGCGCCCGCCGGCGGTCCGCGGCCGAGCCGGCGGCCAGGGCCTCCAGCTCGCCGGCGCGCCGCGCGAGCGCGGCCTCCAGCGACGCCTCGAGCGCGCGCGCGTCGGCTGCGAAGCGCGTGCGGTAGGACTCCTCCAGCCGGCGCGCCTGGTCGATGCGCGCGAAGGCCTCGCCGTAGCGACCCTCGTCCACCAGCCCGGGCACCGAGCGCAGGGTCGCCAGCGCCCAGTCGTAGAGCTCGCGATCGAGCGCCGCGCGCTCGTCCTTCTTCGGGACCACGCAGGCCTCGTAGTAGGCCGCCACGACGTCCTCGACGGTCTCCAGGTCCCCCACGCTCCACACGGTCGGCGTCGCGCAGCCGTCCTCGACGACGCGCAGCGCGGGGTAGACGCTGTCGCGGGCCGCGTCGGGATGCACCGCCTCGAGCTCGGCCGGCAAGCCCTCGTCCGCCATCTGGCGGCAGAGCACGAGCCCCTCGAGCACCGGCATCTCCTCCGGCACCAGGCGCTCGTTCACGCCCTTGCAGCGCGGGCAGCCCGGCCACACGTACTCCTCGAGCACCGGCAAGCCCGCGTACGCGGCGACGCGCCGCGCTTCCTCGCGCGAGCTCATCCACGTGCCCGGACGGTACGGCGGCGGCTCCTCGGGCAGCGCCACGCGCACGGGCGTGAGCGCGAGCGGCGCGTGCGGCACGGAGGCGCCCGCGCGCGGCAGCGCACGCCAGGCGAGGAGCGCCAGCAGGAGCGCCGCCGCCGCGATGCCCAGGCCGACCGCCGCGGCGCGCCGCGCGCGCGGCAGCGGGAGCGGCGCGCGCGCGGGCGGCGCGACGTCCGCGAAGGGCTCGGGCAGCTCGTAGAGCGAGCGCACGCGCGCCAGGAACTCGCGGCACGCGCTGCAGCGCGCCAGGTGCGACTGCACCGTCGCGGCGACCTTCGGGTCGAGCCGGTGGACGGCGAAGTCGCCGAGCTTGCGCTCGCACTGCTGGCAGTTCACCGCACGTCCCTCAGCGGCGAGAGCCGCGCGCACAGCTTGCGCAGCGCCAGGCGCAGGCGCGACTCGACGGTCTTCAGGTTGGCGCCGGTCGCGGCTGCGATCTCCGGGCACGTGAGCCCGTGGTAGCGGTGCAGCAGGAAGACCTCGCGCTGCGCCTCGGGCAGGCCGTCGACCGCGGCCCAGATCGCGCGCACGGTCTCGCGGCTGGCGAGCGGCGCGCTCGCGTCGTCGCGCGTGGCGGGCTCGCGCGCGGCGTCGAGGTCGCTCCAGCGCTCGCGCCGCGCGCGCTCGCGCCCGAGGCTCTTGCGCCACTGGTGGATCGCGACGCGGTAGACGTAGCCGGCCGCGCTCCCGCGACCCTGGAAGTTCGCGCGATAGCGCCACAGCCCGAGGAAGGTGTTCTGCACGAGGTCGTCGGCGAGGCTCGAGCAGCGTCCGAGGCCCAGGAAGAGCCGGTGCAGGGAGGCGCGCTCCAGCAGGAAGAGCTCCTGCATGGCCATGGCATCACCCCCCGCGATCCGCCGCAAGAGCTGCGTCAGGCGGTCTTCCCTGGAGAGCATCGGAGCGCGCGGCTGCGCCTCGGGCAGCACGATCCGGGGTATGCGCGGATCCCTCAGGGGTTTTCCGCTTTCGACGCGCCGCCCGTTCGAGGTGTGTCAATGGCGCGACGGACGCCCGGGAGCGTGAGGGATGGCGCGCGCGGCGCGCTCTCTCGCCTGCGGCCCGCCACTCCGGCGGGTCCTTTGAAGACACCACGCAGACAGGAGCGACTCATGCGTGCCTTCCTGACGCTGTTCCTCGCCGCCGCGATGGGCCTCACGGCCCGGGCCGCCGGCGGAGACGGCACCTGTTCGGGCTCCGCGGGCGACTGGTCGTCCGAGAGCCTGGTCACCGACTGCTGCCGGCACGCGTGCCCGGTGGCGCGCACGGCGACGACCTTCGGTCGCGCCGTCGCGATGCAGACGCCCGTAGCGACGCTCGTCCGAGCGGAGCTCGAGGCCTGATCCGGCCGCGTTCCCACGGAGAGGACCGGCGCGGGCCGGCCTCTCCCCTCCCGCCTGCCGCGCCCACGCGCGCCACCGAAACGGAGCTCGACATGATCCGGACCCTCCTGCAAGCCGCGCTGCCGCTCTGCTGCGCGCTCGTCCTCGCCGCGCACCCTGCTCCCGGCGACTCGGCCTTCGAGCGCGCCTGGGCCCTGGCCGAGGCCGGCCAGCCGTCGGCCGAGGCCTTCCAGGCCGTGCTCGACGACGCCGCGCAGCCCGTCAAGGACCGCTTCAACGCCGCCTACGCGCTGTGCGTGCAGAGCCTGGCGCGCGGCGAGGCCGAGCGCGCGCTCGCGCTGTGCGCGCGCGCCGACCTCCTGCTCGCCGCGCGGCCGCAGGTGGCGCTGCGCCGCTGCGACGCGCTCGTGCAGCTCGCCAAGCTCGAGCAGGCCCAGGCCGTGCTCGAGGGCGTGCGCCTCGCGCCCGGAGCGTCCGCCGCGCTGCGCCGGCTGCGCGCGCTGAGCGAGGCCCGCCTGCGCCACGCGAAGGGCGAGTCGGACGTCGCGATCGAGCTGCTCGTGCGCCTGACGGAGCAGGACCCGAAGGACTGGGAGCCCTTCTACCTGATGGGGCTCGTGTACGAGAGCTTCGACCTGCCCGCCGAGGCGCTGGCGGCGTACGAGCGCGTGATCGCGAACGACCCCGGCCGCGACCCGTTCGCGGGCATCTACGCGTACCAGCGCTGGGCGGCGCTCACGATCTCGACCGAGCCCGGCTCCTACGACGACAAGCCGCGCAAGGAGGCCGCGCTCGCGCGCTACCGGCGCTTCCTCGAGCGCGCGCAGGCGAACGCGGTGGCGGAGAGCCTGACCGAGCAGGTGCGCCAGGCGGTCTCCGTGCTCGAGACGTTCGGGGCCTGACCCCGTTGCGGCGACGGAAGCGCGCGCCGCCCGCCCCTCAGGCCAGCACCCGCGGCCGCCGCCCGCGGCGCGGCACGAGCGGATCTCGCTCGGGATCCGCCCCGCGGTCGCGGAAGACGTGCAGCACGCGCGCGCGCGCGAGCTGCTCGTAGTCGGGCTCGGGGTAGCGCGAGGGGCGGCGCGGCTCGTGCAGCCCGAGCTCCTCGAGCAGCACGCGCACGCCCGGCAGGCCGGCGAAGTGGCGCTCCTCGAGCCGGCGCTCGCCGAACAGGTCGTAGAACTCGAACACGAGCGAGAGCACGCGCTCGAGGCTGCGCGTCGACACGCCGTCCTCGACGAACAAGAGGTCGACCTCCAGCGCGCCCAGGACGACGAACAGGTGGCTGCGCGCGGAGCGCGGCAGCAGGCGGTGGTAGGGAGTGCCTGCCGTGTCGAGCTCCTCCTCGCCGTCGCGGCCCATGTGCACGACGAACCACAGGTGCGGGGCGACCCAGTGGCCGATGCCGGCGTCGCGCTCGCGCCGGCGCGCGCGCGCCTCGCACAGCAGGCGCGTCACGCCGCGGCGCAGCCGGCGGCGGGCCTGCAGCTCGGCGCGGCGCGCCAGCGCGCGGTGCAGCGCGGGGTCGCCGAGCTGCGCGGCGGTCACCGCGCGCGGCCAGCCCTGCGCGGCGGGGACCGCGGCCAGCTGCAGCGCGGCGTCGGCCGGGCCGCCGTCGAAGACGGCCTCGAAGCCCGCCGCGCCCAGGGTTTGCTGCGCGACGCGCCGCTGCTCGCCCTGCGCGGCGCCTTGCACGCTCACGCGCGAGCGGCGCACCGCCGCCGGGTTCGCGCGGCGCGCGCCCCAGCCGTGGC
The DNA here is from genome assembly GCA_902826945.1 of uncultured bacterium. The sequence goes on from CADEGS010000102.1 coordinate 14,547, forward strand.
GCGCCTCGCGCACGGCGAGCAGCGCGCTCGCGCCGGCCAGGCTCCACGCGAAGGCGAGGCCCAGCGCCGCCGTGACGTCGCGCGGCACGCCGCCGCCCAGGCCTCCGCCCAGCGACGCGACGACCAGCGCGAGATAGAGCCCGTAGTGGAACAGCCGCCAGCCGGCGAGGAACAGCGGGGCCGGGCAGGCGCGCGGCGCCCCGTCCGTGCCGCGCGTCCACGCGAAGCAGAGCGGCGGGGTCGCGGGCAGGTAGAGCCAGGCGCCCGAGAGCA
>CADEGS010000103.1:0-9064 GCA_902826945.1 uncultured bacterium
GGCGCCCACCAGCGGCCGTCGACGCGGTAGCTCGCGCCGAGCGCGTGCGCCGCGTCCTCGAGCAGCAGGAACCCGTGGCGGCGCTTGAGCTCGATCAGGCGCTGCATGTCGCACGGCAGGCCGGCGAAGTGCACCGCGGCGACGACGTGCGGCGGGCCCTGCGCGGCCAGGCGCTCCTCGAGGCGATCGAGGTGGAGGTTGCCGGTCGCGCGCTCGACGTCGAGCACGCCGACCTCCGCGCCCAGGTGCGCCGCCGCCGAGGCGGTGGCGAGGAAGGTGTTGGCCGGCACCCACGCGCGCAGGCCCGGCGCGACGCCGAGCGCCGCGTAGGCGACGTGCAGCGCGGCGGTGCCGCTCGAGACGCACACCGCGTGCGCGGCGCCGGTCGCGCGCACGAGGCCGGCCTCGAAGCGCTCGACCGCCGGGCCCTGCGTCAGGAGCTCGCCGCGCAGCGTCTCCAGCACGGCCGCGACGTCGTCGGCCTCGATGCGCTGGCGCCCGTAGGCGAGCGCCGCCGGAGCGTCCGCGGCGGCCTCAGACTCCGATCTCGTGCTCGTGGAGGGCTGCATGCTCGCGCGCGTCTCCCGCGTCCGGCCTGTCGGGTGCGCCGGGCTCCAGCCCCAGGTGGCCGCGCAGCTCGGCGCGGCTCATCCAGCGCGTGGGCTTGTTCGAGCGGTACTGGAAGTCCGGCGCGACCGGCGTGCCGCGCACGCCGCGCTCGTGCTCGTGGTCCTCGCGCTTCCACCAGTGGAACGAGGGGTGGACCGTGTAGTGCTCGGGGTACTCGAGCGTGTTGCGCGCCTCGTCGAACGGCAGCAGCACCTCGTGGATCTTCTCGCCCGGGCGGATGCCGATCTCCTCCCAGGTGCAGTCGAGCGCGCCGACCAGGTCCACCATCTTCATGCTGGGGATCTTGGGGACGAAGAGCTCGCCCCCGCGCATCACCTCCAGCCGGTCGAGCACGAAGGCCACGCCGTGCTCGAGCGTGATCCAGAAGCGCGTCATGCGCCGGTCGGTGATCGGCAGCACGCGCTGGCCGTCCTGGACGAGCTTCTGGAAGTGCTCGACGACGCTGCCGCGCGAGCCCATCACGTTGCCGTAGCGCACGACGGCGAAGCGCGTGCCCGCCGAGCCGGCCAGGTGGTTCGCCGCGACGAAGCACTTGTCCGAGGCGAGCTTCGTGGCGCCGTACAGGTTGATCGGGTTCGCCGCCTTGTCGGTGGAGAGCGCCAGCACCTTCTGCACGCCGGCGTCGATCGCGGCCGCGATGACGTTCTCCGCGCCGCCGATGTTCGTGCGGATCGCCTCGAACGGGTTGTACTCGCACACCGGCACGTGCTTCATGGCCGCGGCGTGCACGACGTAGTCCACGCCGTCCATCGCGCGCCGCAGCCGGTCGCGGTCGCGCACGTCGCCGATGAAGTAGCGCAGCGCGGGGTGCTCGGCGGGCGAGAGCTCCTGCGCCATGCGGTACTGCTTCTGCTCGTCGCGGCTGAAGACGATCAGGCGCCGCGGTCGGTAGCGCTGGAGCGCGACGCGCACGAGCTCGCGTCCGAAGGAGCCGGTGCCGCCGGTGATCAGGAGCGAGCGGTCGTCGAGCATGGTCGGGGCTTCGCAGGAGGGCGGGGTCCGAGCCCTTCGGCACAGACCGCCGGAGCGCTGGAGCGGCCCGGGAACGCAGGGCCCGGTCGCGGGACGCGGCCCGACCACACGCCCGCAAGTGCCTTTCAATAAACGAGTTGCGCGCATCGCTCGCGTCCCGCCCGGCGGGCCTCTATTTGCACCTTCGTATGGAATCGCGACAGCACGAGGCGCCCCCGGCGGCGGAGGCGGCTCGACGCCGGCCGTAGGATGGCGGCGCCGGGCCCGCGGTGCGCGCGAGCCCTCGACCCCTCCCTCCGCATGCAGCACCTCCGCCGCGCCCTCGCGCTCCTCTGCCTCGTCCTCCCCGCGGCCGCCCAGCGCCTGCCCCAGAAGCAGGTCGCGGCGCCGCCCGCCGACGTCGAGGCCGGCGTCGTGCGGCTGCCGGAGCGGGCGCTCGAGCGCTCGCGCGCGGCCTGGCTGCCGCTCGCGTGGACGCCGGCAGACGGCCGCTGGCAGGCGCAGGTCACGCTGCCGGTCGAGCGCGCGGCCGCGCGCGGGCGCGAGCTCGCCCTGGCGCTCTTCGGCCCGGACGCGGCGCGCTGGAGCGCGCGCCTGAGCGGGGCGGGCTTCGCGGGCGAGGCGCTCGCCGCCCTGGCGGCGAGCGGGCGCGCGCACGGCGCGTCGCAGGCGCAGGACGAGCTCGCGCCGGGCTGGGACGCGCTCTCCTTCACGCTCTCGGGCGCGCTGCCCGGACGGCTCGTGGTCGCCGTGGACGCGGGGCTCGCGCCGCGCGCGCCGGCGGGCGGCTTCCTGGTCGTCGGCGACGGCGAGGCGCCGACGCTCGCGAGCGCGGTCGAGGGCCGGCGCTGGACGATCGACCGCCCGCTGGACTTCACGGCGCGGCTGGAGGAGGCGGGCGCGCTCGACGACGTGCGCGTCCTGGTCGCGAGCGCGCTCGGCACGCAGGAGGAGTCGCTGCGCGACGACGGCCTGGGAGCCGACGCGCTGGCCGGCGACGGCGTCTGGAGCGCGCGCGTGTGGCCCGAAGCCCTCGGGAGCACGCAGGCGCGCGTGGTCGCCCTCGGCCACGACGCCGACGGGGCGTTCGTGCGCACCGCGCAGCACGCGCTGACGGTGCTCGCGCCGCGCGCGCGGCTGAGCGGGCGCGTGCGCGCGTCGGTGCTCGACGCGGCGACGCTGGCGCTCTCGGTGGAGGTCGAGACGGACGGCAGCGCCCCGGTGCAGCTCGCGCTCGAGGTATGGGGCGAGCGCCCCGGCGCGGGCGCGGTGCCGATCGTGTGGCTCTCGCGCATGAGCGCGCCCGAGGGCGCGGGCGCGCGCTGGATCGACCTCGCGCTCGACGCGCGCTGGCTGAACGCCGCCGGCAGCGCGAGCGGGCTCGAGCTGCGCCGCCTGCGCCTGCAGGACCCCGACACGCACGTCGTGCTCGACGCGCTCGAGCGCGCGCCGCTCGCGCTCGCGGCGCTGCCCGCCCTGGTCGGCGGGCCGGCGGGCGCGATCACGCCGGACATGCTCTCGCGCCCGGCGCTCGGCGAGGAGCGCGCGGCGGCGGGGCCGCCCCGCTCCGGCCAGCGCCTGGGCCTCCTCGCCGCGGCGCCCGCGCCGCTGGAGCGCCCGCGCGAGCGCTCGCTCCTGCTCGTGCACGGCTACTGCGCCGGCGGCTCGCCGTGGCCGCCCGCGCAGTTCTCGCAGCCGCGCAGCGCCTTCGCCGACCCGGACCAGAACCGCAGCCACGACGCGTTCGCGCAGCTCCTGGGCGCCTTCGCGGCGCAGGAGGGGCTCGACTCCTTCGGCGTCGTCGCGCACAGCCAGGGCGGCGCGGCCGCGCTGCACCTCCTGACCTACTACCAGAGCGGGCTCGAGCGCTCCTTCGGCGGCCGGCGCATCCAGAGCGTCGGGACGCCCTACCAGGGCACGCCGCTGGCCTCGCTCGGCTCCTTCGCCTGCGGCGTGAACGACGACATGACGCCGTCGGGCTCGGCCGCCTGGCTGGCCGGGATCCCGAGCTGGGCGCGCGCCGAGGTGCACTACTGGACGACGTCGAACGCGGGCAGCGCCTGCAACTTCTTCACCAACCTGGTCCTCGGCAGCCCGAACGACGGCGTGATCGAGATGGCGCGCGGGCAGCTCCCCGGCGCGACGAACCACGGGCACAAGACCGGCTGGTGCCACTCGACGGGGATGTCGAACCCCGCGCACTACACCGACGCCGTGCGCAACGCGGAGATGAACGCGGCAGCAGCGCGCTGACGGAGGCGGCTCGCTCGCGCCGTCGATCGGCGCGGGGCTCCCGGCGGCCGGTCAGGAACGGGACGCCGCGCCGACCTCGGCGGCGAGGCCCCCGCGGCTCCGCATCACCAGCGGGTGGCGCGGAAGGCGCGCAGGCGATCGACGTGCTCGTGCTCGTCGTCGCCGAGGGGAGCGACGCCCGCGGGGAAGGGCATGTCCTTCGACATCATGCTCGCGTCGGCGAACACGAGGTGCGAGGACTCGGGCGAGACCACCACGTCGGCGCCGCTCTGGCGCTCGTGCAGGGCGACGTGGCCCTCGCACACGCACACGCAGGTGCCGACACCGTCGGCGCGCACGCCGAGCGTCGTGCCCGTCACCGCGACGTGCGCCTCGGGCGTGTCCACCGCGAGCCCGCTGCCCGGGTAGCCCGCGAGCGTCTGCAGGAAGAGCTCGCCGCGCTCCAGGCGCAGGTGACCGTCCGCGCCGGGCTCGACCGAGAGCCGCGTGCCGGGGAGCGCCTCGACGCGGAACCGGTCGGCGTACACGAGGTGCAGGCTGCCGCCCGCCACCGCGAGCACCTGCGGCCCGAGCTCGAGCCGACCCTCGCGCGCCGCGGCCGCCGCGCCGGCGCCGAAGGCCACGGTCGTGGAGCCCTGCATGCCGACGACGCGCCAGCCCGGCGCGCCGCCGGTCAGCCGGGGCACGAGCACGAGGAGCACGAGCGCCGCCGCCAGGCCGGCGAGGCTCGGCAGGAGCCACGGCCGCCGCGCGCCCTCGCGCGCCGGCAGGGCCGGGGCGACCCGCTCGCCACCCGCCGCCTCGCCCAGGAAAGTCCTTCGCGCCCGCGCGCGGAACTCGTCCCGCGGCCGGGGCAGGGCCGCTCGCTCCCGCAGGAACGCTTCGAGGTCAGGCACGCTTCCCTTACGGAGACCCGGGGCGGAGCGTGACCCGGATTCCCCCGCTCCCGCGGCGGAGCCGCCGACGAACGCGCGCCGGACCCGCTCCCGGGCGGCGGGGTCGGGACGCGGCAGGCCGCGCGCGCGCAGCCAGGCCTCGAGCGCCTCGTCGTCGCGGCCGGGAGCGGCGCTCACGGGGCGTCCCCTCCGGGTCCCGAGCCCTCCCAGGCCGGCCCCAGCGCCTGGCGCAGGACCTCGAGCGCGCGCGAGAAGCGCTTGCGCACGGCGACCTCGTTGCGCTCCAGGATCGCGCCGATCTCCTCGAACGAGAGCTCCTCGTACACGCGCAGGAGCACGGTCATGCGCATGCCGTCGGGCAGCGCCTCGATCGCCTGACGCACGCGCTCCTCGAGCTCGGCCGCGTGCAGGCGCGCCTCGGGCGGATCGAGGACGGCGACCCCGTCGAAGCCCGAGCCGTCCTCGCCGCCCTCCTCGCCCTGCGCCTCGCGGTGGCGGCGCGAGCGCCAGTGGTCGCGCACCTTGTTCGTCGCGATCGTGAACACCCAGGGGCGGATGTCGCGCGCGGGGTCGTAGCTCTCGAGCGAGCGTTGCACGTGCAGGAACACGTCCTGCGTCAGGTCCTCGGCCAGGTGGTCGTCGCCGACCAGCCGGCGCACGTAGCCGTAGACGCGGTCGAAGTAGGCGTCGAAGAACGCCGCCAGCGCGGCGGGGTCGCGCCGCGGGAGCCGCTCCAGGATCGCCCGCGGGAGCGAGCCGGCGTCCTCGGAGGCGGCCGGCACGCCGTCGGCGGGCGGGGTGGGCGAGGTCCTGCTCATCGTCTCCCTGGCGCCAAGAGGGTAGCGCTGCCCCCCCGGCGCACGAGCGCCGGCGCGGGATTCGCCGGCCGGGATCGCCGCGCGGCCGGCGCCCCTACCCGCCGGCGCGCAGCGCGCGCTCGAGGCGTCCGGCGTTCTCCTCCATCGCCGACAGGAAGTCCGCCCCGGCGGCGCGCGCCTCGCCGGACAGCGTCTCGCAGGGCGTGTAGAGCACGTTCTCGAAGCCCAGCGCGGCGGTGGCCGCGGCCAGCGCGGGGTCGGGCTCCGCCTCCCACAGGAGCACGCGCGCACCCTCGTCTGCGCGCAGCGCGGCCAGGCGCGCGCGCGCGGCTTCGGAGAGCTCGCTCGCGTCCGGCTCGACGGCCACGTTCTCGACGCGCCAGCCGTAGCGGCGCGCGAGGTACTCGTAGGCGGGGTGCGAGGCGACGAGCGTGCGTCCCTGGACCAGCGGGCCGAGCGCCCCCAGGCGGTCGTCGAGACGCGTCAGCGCGACGTGCAGCGCGGCGAAGCGCTGCTCGAGCTCTGTCGCGCGCTCGGGCAGGAGGCGCGCGAGCGCGGCGTGCACCGCGCGCGCCTCCTCGAGCGCGAGCCGCGGGTCGAGCCAGGTGTGCGCGTCGGTGCCGCGGTGCGCCGGCGGGCCGTCCGGGCCGTGCGAGTGCGCGGCGCCCTCGCGGTACTCCATCAGCGCGTCCGCGAAGGGACGCGTCGCGACCGCGGTGCGCGCCAGCGGCAGGCTCGTGAAGCCGAGCCAGCGCTCGAAGGACGCGCCGTGCACGAGCACGAGCGCGGCCGCCTGCATGCGCGCGACCTGCGCGCGGTCGGGCTCCCAGAAGGCCGGGTCCTCGCCCGCCGGGACGGGCTCGTGCAGCTCGATCGCGTCGCCGGCCAGGCGCTCGGCGAAGAAGGCCAGCGGGTAGAAGCTGGCCCACACCTCGGGCGGGCCGGAGGGCGCGCGCGGCGCGCCGCCGGCCGGTCCGCGCGCGCACGACGCGGCGAGCGCGCCGAGCGCGAGCGCCGCGGCGGCGATGCGCGCCGCGCGCCTCACGCGGCGCCTCCGGCGAGCAGCCGCGGCGCGAGCTCGGCCACGAGCCCGCGCAGGAGCGCGCTCGCCAGCACGACGGCGAGCGCGCCCGCGCCCAGGATCAGGAGCCACTCGCCGACCACCAGGCGCACGACCGTCGCGCGCGCGAAGCCGATGCGCCGCAGCGTCTCGAGCTCCGCCGCGCGCAGCCGCAGCGAGAGCAGCACGACCAGCGCGAAGAGCAGCCCCATCGCCGCCGAGACGAGCGCGACGTTGGCGGCCAGCACGCGCCGCAGGCGGAACACGAGCCCGAGCAGCTCGCCCACGACCTCGGCCGGCTCCAGCGCCTGCCGGTCGGGCGCGGCGCGCACGCGGCCCTTGAGCAGCGTCGCGGCCTTCGCGTCGCGCGGCCAGCACAGGACGGCCTGCACCGGGAGCGCGCTCGGGTCGCCGTGGACGTGGAAGCTCGCGCGGTTCGTCTCGTCGATCTCGGCATACTCGAGGGTCTCCGGGCCGAGCGCGATCCCGTGCTCCGATGCGCGCAGCACCTGCTCGGGCGGCACCTCCTCCGCCGGGCGGTGGCCGTGGCCGATGCCCTCGAGCACCCAGGACGTCTTCACGTCGCACAGGACGACCTCGTCGTCCGCCGTGCCGGTCTCGGCCAGGACGCCGACGACGTGCATGCGGAGCGGGCTCCCGCGCGCCAGGTCGTGCAGGCTGCCCTGGTCGGAGAGCAGCGTGTCGCCCGGGCCCAGCCCGAGCGCGCGCGCCGCGGCCGCGCCGAGCGCGACCTCGCCCAGGAACGCCGGCGCGCCGCCGCGCGCGAAGGCAAGCCCGCGCAGCGCGTAGTAGTCGTGCGTCGTGCCGACGATCGGCCGGCCGGCCGCCGTCGGTCCCAGGTGCAGCGGCACGGGCTCGGCCAGGCCGTCGTCCGCCAGCGCCAGGGCGTCCGCCATCGAGAGCGGCGCGCTGACGCGCCCGCGGAAGTAGAGCGCGGCCAGCACCAGGTCGAAGCGGCTGCCGCGCGCGCCGACGACGAGCGGCGTGGCCGCGGCGCGCGCCGCCAGCCCGCGCGCGGCCTCGTCCACCCACAGCCAGACCGTCGCCGGCAGCAGGAACACGAGCACGATGCTCGCGACGAGCAGCGCGCTGCGCCCGCGGTAGTGGCGGAAGTGCCGCCAGGCGAGCCGCAGGGTCTCGCTCACGCGGCCCCCTGCGCCAGGCGCGCGACGTCCACGACGCGCTGGCAGCGCTCGCGCGCCGCCGGGTCGTGCGTGACGAGCAAGAGCGTCGCGCCGGTCTCCGCCGCGCGCGCGAGCACGCAGTCGAGCGCGCGCGCGGCCGACGCCGCGTCGAGGCTCGCCGTCGGCTCGTCGACGAGCAGCAGGCGCGGCGCGCCGAGCAGCGCGCGCAGGAGCGCGACGCGCTGGCGCTCGCCCTGCGAGAGCGCGCGCGGCCGGCGCTCGAGCAGCGCCTCGAGGCCCAGCGCCGGGGCGAGCCGCGCGAGCTCGCCCTCGCGCTGCGCCCGCTCGGCGCGCCGCGCGAGGAGCCAGGGCAGGAGCGCGTTCTCGCGCGCGCTCAGGTGCTCGAGCAGCGCCAGGTCCTGGAACAGGACGCCGATGCGCTCCAGCCGGAAGCGGCGGCGCGCCGCATCGGGCTCGGCGGCGAGCTCCACGCCGTCCACGCGCACGCTGCCCGCCTCGGGCACGAGCAGGCCGGCGAGGCACTCGAGCAGCGTGGTCTTGCCCGCGCCGCTCGGACCGACGCAGGCGACGCGCTCCCCGGGCGCCAGCGCGAGCTCGTCCAGCGCCAGCCGGAAGGCGCCGCGCCGCACGCGCAGGCCGCGCACGCGGACCTCGGCGCCGGGCGCGGACGACCGCTCGCGCGCTCCCGCTGCTCTTGCGCTCACTCGTCCACCCGCTCGTGCCGGCGCACGTCGATGCGCGCGATCTTCCACGCCGCGCGCCCGCCGTCCGTGCCCGGCGCCTCGGGCAGCGGCTCGATCGACCAGCGCGCGCGGTAGGCGTTGCGGCGGCGGTGCAGGTGGCCCCAGTGCGAGACCAGGCCGCGCACGTCCCAGGCGGCGTCGGCCTCGAAGCCCGGCCCGGGACGCTCGAAGGACACCTCGCACGAGCGCAGGTCCACGCCCTCGATCGCGCACACGGCGCCCCCCTGCTCGCGCAGCACCAGGCTCTCGTGGACCTCGCCGTACAGCGGGTCCACGAGCGCCGGCGCGACGCAGCGCGCCAGGCGGTCGTAGATCGCCTCCTCGCCGGTGGCGTCGAAGGCGGCGTACAGGCTCGCGTGCAGGCGCGCGAAGATCGCGCGCGCCTCGTCGGCGCCCGGCCGCGGCGGCGGCAGCGCGCCGAGCGGGAGCGGCCACACGCCGCGCGCCGCCACGGCCAGCGCCGAGGCGCCGAGCGCCGCCGTCCAGCGCAGCGCCGCGCGGCGGCGGCGCAGCAGGGCGAGCGCCG
>CADEGS010000103.1:9074-14788 GCA_902826945.1 uncultured bacterium
AGTGGCAGCCGCCAGCGCGGCGCGGCGGGCGCGAGCGCGGCCGCCAGCGCGGCCGGCAGCGCGGCGGCGGGCGCGTCGGCCAGCGAGGCGCGCGGCGCGTGCCAGACGAGCTCGGGCTCGGCCGGCCAGACCGAGAAGACCTCGGGCAGGCGCCCGTGGCGGACCGTGACCGGCACGAAGGTCTCGCCGCTCCAGGTCGCGCCGTCGTAGCGCTGCCAGACGAGCGAGACCGCGCGCGGCGGCGCGCGCAGCGGGAAGGAGAGCTCGACGTCGGCCACGAGCCACGGGCTCCCCTGCGGATCGGGCTCGGGGAAGCTCGCCCGCTCGAAGCGCGGCGCGAGCGGCTCGCCGTCCACCGTGACCAGCGGCTCGCCCGCGAAGACCGCGCGCAGCGCGCCCTCCAGGCGCTCGCGCTCGCCGGGCGCGAACGGGCCGATCAGCCGCTCCGGCACCCCCAGGCAGCGCGCGAGCGGCTCCGGCTCGCCGTGCACGACGAGCTCGAGCGCGTCCTCGCGCACGAGGAGCTCGAGCCAGATCGGCGGCCCGGGGTGGGCGGGCGCGGCCAGCGCCGCCGCCAGGAGCAAGCACGGACACGGGAGGCTCATGACGACGCGCGCCCCCGCGCGCGGTGCGAGGCTAGCGCTTCAGCAGGCGCTCGAGGTTGCGCTCCAGGTAGAAGTTGTCCGGCTCGATCTCCTTGGCGAGCCGCAGCAGGCGCTTGCCTTCGTCCTTCTCCTCGGCCGTGCACGCCTCGTCTTCGACCACGGACACGCCCAGCGCGACGTAGTAGTCCACGGTCAGCGGGTCGAGCTCGATCGCGCGCCGCCACTGCACGCGCGCCTCCTGGTCCTCGTCCAGCCGCGCCAGCACCTGGCCGTAGAGGTAGAACGTTGCCGCGATCGCGCCGTCGGCCTCGGTGGCCTCCTTGAGGAAGCGCTTGGCGAGCTGCGGGCGACCGTGATAGAGCGAGCTGCGCGCCGCCTCGGCCAGCCCGCGCGACGAGGTGACGGCGAGCTCGTCCCGGATGCAGGCGTGCCAGGCCTTCTCCAGCGCCGCCACGTCCGCGTCGGTCTTCAAGCCCAGGCACTTGCGGAAGTACTCCCAGATCGTGGCCCCCTCCACCGCCTTGTAGCGCGTGCCGGCACCGACCGAGGCCTGCACGCGGCGCAGCGACTTGTCGCGGGCCAGACCGACGAAGAACTCATCGAAGGCCTTGGCCGTGTCCGGCTTGCCCATCAGGAAGTACACGAGCGACCAGCCCCACGTGTAGTCGTGGTAGTTGCGCTCGTCGCCGCCGCGCACCAGCTCCTCGAGGCCGACCCAGTCGCCCTCCTTGATGTCGAGCTGCACCTCCGCCAGCCGGCCCTCGAGCACCTCGTGCACCAGCGTGAGCCTGTCGCGCTCGACGTCGTAGGCGGCGGGCGAGAAGTACTCCGCCACCGCCTCGCCAGGGAAGTGCGGGTAGAAGAAGTCCGTGTCGATCAGCTTGTGCAGGTAGTGGCCGAACTCGTGGAACATGTCCGTCTCGGTCCCGCGCGGATCGATCCGGTCGTAGTAGAAGTCCAGCTCGTAGGGCGCGTCGAACGGCTTGAAGAACGCCAGCACGCCGCGAGGCACGCCGGTGATCTGGTAGAAGTCGTCGGGGTCGGCGAAGGCGCGCACCTTGAGCGGCCCGAGGTCGGAGGCCTTGCGGATCTTCCAGCGCTTGGACAGCGCGTCGAGGAACGCCTTCATCTTGCCCTCGAGCGGCTTGAAGACGTTCTGGGGCACGGTGTACTCGTAGGCGAAGTCCTTGGTGCCCTCCTGGTGGCGGGTGCGCCACTCGCGGCTGGCCTTCATCGCCGCCACGGCGGCGCGCTGCTGTTCCACCAGCTTGGCGAGGATGCGCTCGCGCTCCTGCGGCTTGACCCACTTCCCCTTGTAGAGGACGAAGCCGTCGGCGATCCGCTTGCGCTCCTCGTCCGTGCGCGGCTCGAAGCCCGGGTCGCCGGGGATCACGCAGGCCGTCACGCGGCTCATCGGCACGCTGACCACCCCGTGCTCGAACAGGATGCGGACCGCGTCGGTGCCGCGCTCCAGCTTGACCCCGTCGAAGATACGACCGTCGGCCAGGCACAAGGTGTCGGCCGCGACGCGACCCGCCAGCGCCAGGACGCCCAGCAGTGCTACCGCGCGCATCACTTGTTCTTCGCGAGCTCGGCCTCGAGGTCCTTCCAGTCGCCCTCGCTCCACGAAGCGAAGGTCCTCGACAGCACCTCCCCCAGCAGTCGGCCCTCCTTCTCGGAGGCTCTTTTCTGCTGCTCCTTGAGGTACGCCTCCTCCTCCTCCTCGGTCTTGGGCTTGGGCCGGTCCTTGTCCTGCTCCTTGTCCTCGGCCTGGATCTCCCCCAGCACGGTCTTCAGGGTCGCCAGGTAGTCGGGCAGCACCTGACGGTGCTTCTTCGAGCGGGTGCTGACGAGCAGGCGCACGAGACGCATCGCATCGTAGTCCAGGCGCCAGCTTCCCTCGGCGAAGTCTTTGTCTCTGACCGTCAGGAGCGTGCGCGCCGGGATCGGCTCGACCTCGCCCTCGGAGCGCAGGCGCTCCTTCAGGTACTGGTCCCACCAGTCCGAGTTGAAGTCGAGCCGCTTGCCCTTGGCGGACGACGACTGCAGCACGTCCACCAGCCCGCTCTGGAGCCAGGCGGGCATGTAGATCCACAACGCCTGGTCCTTGTCGAGGAACCACATCTGCATGGTGCGGGCGGCGATCTTGCCCCACTCGTCGCTGTCCGCGCCCAGGTCCGTGTCCTTGTAGGTCGTGAGGGTGGCGCCGGCCAGGAACACGGTGCCCGACAGGAGCATGTTGCGCTCGTCGCGGTTGGCGCAGATGCGCACGATCGGCATGCGCGCGTACTCGTCCGGGCCGACCTGCGGAAACGTGTCCTCGAGCCAGGCGCGCGTGGCCTTGATCAGCTCCACCACCTTGGCGGCGTGCCGCTCGTCGGAGTGGTTCAGAACGTGCACGCCGTCCACGTCCGAGGCCTTCCAGCCGGCCGGCGCGGCGGCGGTCATCTTGGACCATTCCTGACGCTCCTGCTCCTGGCGCCGCTGCCTGCGATCCTGCGGCGAGAGGTCGCCGAGCGCGACCAGCGAGATGAAGTTGCCCGTCGCGCCGTCGAGGTCCAGCGAGGCCGTGCGCTCGACGGCCCGGAAGGACTTCACCACCTTGAGGAAGTCCTTCTCGTAGCGGTCGAACTTGTCCTCGAAGCACTCGAGCTGCACCGCGACCTTGCCCAGGTCCGTCTCGAAGACCCAGGCGACGGCCCGCAGGGCCTGACCTCCCGTGGTCTCGCAGCGCAGCTCGAGGCAGCGCACCGGCAGCCCGTTGCTCGTCGCCTCCTCGACCTCCGCCTCGTAGTAGCCCGCGCCGTAGTTCGTCTTGTAGTAGAACTCGGCGTACTGCGGGTAGTCCTGAAAGACCGGCCCCACGCGTACGCGCACCTCCTTCTTCTCGCCTTCGTCCTCGTCCGTCTGGACGTCGGCGCGCCGGATGACGGCGTCCAGGAAGGCGACCACGACCAGACGCGGCTTCATCGTCCAGGTCGCCCCGGTGGACTTGTCGTAGATCTGGTCCTCCCGGTCGGATTGGTACTTGGCCACCAGCCACTCCTCACCCGCCTCCAGGGGGACCTGCACCCAGTCCTTCGGCGGCTTCAGCTCGAAGCCGATGCGCGGGTCCTTGTGGACGCCCTTCTGGGCGAGCGCGGGCGTGGCGAGCGCGGCGGCGAGCAGCGCGAGGCGGAGCACGTGGAGCGTGCGGCGCATGGGGAAGGTCCCTCCCGGGAAGGGGTTCGGGGTCGTGTCGGAAGCGGGCCCGATTGTAAGGAGGCCCGGCGCCGTCACACGATCCGGTTCCCGAGCTCCGGCGCGCCGGCGAGCACCTCGTGCAGGAGCTCGAAGCCCTCCAGCGCCCGCTCGGCGCTCGGGGGGCGCCCGATCGAGAGGCGCACGGCGTGCGGCGCCTCGGCGCGGCCGGCGGCGAAGGTCTCGGCCGGCGAGACCGCCACGCCGCGCGCGCGCGCCTGGCGCGCCAGGTCGGCCGGGCGCCAGGGCGGGGGCAGGGGGAGCCACACGAAGGGGGCGGCGGGGTGCGAGCGGCTGGCCTCGGGCCCGAAGACGCGCTCGAAGAGCGCGCGCCGCGCCCGCAGCTCGCGCCGCTTCCAGGCCACGATGGCGTCCGCCGTCCCGTCGTCGATCCAGCGCGCCGCCAGCGCCGCCATGGCCGGCGGCGTCATCCAGCTCGAGGACGAGGCGTGCGCGAAGAGGCGCGCGCCGAGCTCCGAGTCCGGCGCGTGCAGGAAGCCGATGCGCAGGCCGGGCGCCATGCTCTTGGCCGTGCTCGTGACGAACACCGCGCGCTCGGGCGCGAAGCGCGCGAAGGGCGGCGGCGGCGCGTCGAGCACGAAGCCCGCGGTGTCGTCCTCGACGATCACGACGTCGTAGCGCCGCGCGAGCGCCGCGATCGCCTGCCGGCGCTCGGCGGGCAGCACGGCGCCGGTCGGGTTCTGGACGTTCGGCGTGCAGAAGAGCACGCGCGCGCTGGCGCGCCGGCAGGCGTCCTCGAAGGCCTCGGGGACGAGCCCCTCGTCGTCGCTCTTCACCGGCGCGGTGCGCAGCCGCAGCGTGCTCGCGAGCGCCTTCACGCCCGGGTAGGTCAGGTCCGGCAGGAGCAGCGTGTGCCCCGGCTCGCACAGCGCGCCGATCGCGACGAACAGCGCGTGCTGCGCGCCGCAGGTGACGAGCAGGCGCTCGGGGCGCGCGTCGAGGCCGGCGCGCGCCAGCCAGCGCGCGGCGCTGGCGCGGTGCTCGTCGAGGCCGCTCGTGCGGTAGCCCTCGTCGAGGTGCGCGCCGGAGGGGTCGTCGGCCAGCTCGCGGAAGAAGGCGGCGCTCGCCAGGAGCTCGGGCGGCGTGTGCGGCACGCCCATCTCGAGGTCCACGCGCAGCGGGCCGCGCGCCTCGGCCGCGGGCCGCGGCGGCTCCTCGCGCGGCGTGAAGCGCACGAACGTGCCGCGCCCGACCTCGCCCTGCACCAGCCCGCGGCGCGCGGCCTCGGCGTAGGCGCGCGTCACGGTGACGACGTTGACGCCCAGCTCGGCGGCCAGGGAGCGGTGCGTCGGCAGGCGCTCGCCCGGCTGCAGGCGGCCCTCGCCCACGTCGCTCGCGAGCGCGTCGGCGATCGCGACGTAGACGGGCCCGCGGGGCGAGAGGCGGCGCGGCTTCCAGCTTGTCATACGAACAACCTGCGCTCTTGGGGGTTCACGGAGATCCGTGCTACAGACAAAGCATCCTAGACGCGCAGCTACCGCCGATCAATCGGAGCAATTGTATGCATACGAAAGAGCGCCCTCCCCGATCGCCCGACCTCCTCCCGACCCCCGACGTGCACGTCGGCCTGGCGCGCATGCTGTGCGGCGGCGTGATCCTCGACGTGACCACCGCCGACCAGGCGCGCCTGGCCGAGCAGGCCGGCGCGGCGGCGGTGATGGCGCTCGAGCGCGTGCCCTCCGAGATCCGCGCGCAGGGCGGCGTGGCGCGCATGGCGCCGCCCTCCAAGGTGCGCGAGATCCAGGCCGCCGTCACGATCCCCGTGATGGCCAAGGCGCGCATCGGCCACACGGCCGAGGCGCGCGTGCTCGAGGCGCTGGCGGTCGACTTCATCGACGAGAGCGAGGT
>CADEGS010000104.1:0-7815 GCA_902826945.1 uncultured bacterium
CGAGCGAGGGCATGCGCGCGCGCGCCTACGTGCGCAACCACGCCTTCACGATCGGCCAGCCGGCGAGCTTCGACACCCAGGACGACGCGCCCAGCGCGATCGAGGTGCTGCTGGCGGCGCTGGCCGGCTGCCTGGCGGTCGGCCTGCGCTGGCGCGCCTCGCGCGTCGGCGTGCGGCTGGACGAGGTCGAGCTCTCGCTCGGCGCGCGCTGCGAGAACGTGCTGGTCTTCCTCGGCATCCCGGGCGAGCAGGGGCGTCCCGGGCTCGAGCGCGTCGAGGGCCGGCTGTACGTGGACACCGACGCGTCCGACGAGACGCTCGAGCGCCTGTGGCGCGAGACGCTCGCGGGATCGCCGCTCTTCGACACGCTGTCGCGCGGCGTGCCGCTCGCGATCGAGAGGCGGCGCGCATGAGCCCCGCCGCGCTCCCGCGCTTCCCGGTCACGACCGTGGGGAGCTGGCCGCGCCCGGCGGAGCTGGTGCGCGCGCGCAAGCGCCGCGACCCGGCGCTCGCGAGCCTCGAGGACCGGGCCTGCCTGGACGCGCTGCGCGCGCAGGAGGAGGCCGGCGTCGACATCGTCACCGACGGCGAGCAGCGCCGAGACAACTTCTACTCGTTCCTGTGCGAGCGCGTGGAGGGCCTCGAGCCCTTCACGATGGCCGACCTGCTCGACCACGTCGAGGACCGCGGCGCGTTCGAGGCGCTGCTCCAGACGCTCGACGTGCCGGCCTTCGCCATCAAGAACGGCGTCGCGACCGGGCGCCTGCGCGCGCGCGGCCCGCTCGTGCGCCAGGACCTCGAGTTCCTGCGCGCGCACACGCGCCTGCCGGTCAAGGTCACGCTGCCCGGCCCCTACCTCCTGTGCCGCTCGGCCTGGGTCGAGAGCCTCTCGCGCCGCGCGTACGCCGGCCGCGAGGAGCTGGCGCGCGACGTCGTCCGGCTGCTGCGCGCCGAGCTCGTGGCGCTCTCCGCCGCCGGCGCCGCCGTCGTGCAGTTCGACGAGCCGGTGCTGAGCGAGCTCGTCTTCGCCGGCAAGTCCGCCACGCGCACCTTCATGTGCGCCGCGTTGGCCGCCGGCGCCAGCCCCGAGCGCGAGCTCGAGCTCGCGGTCGAGCTCCTGAACGGCGTCGTGGAGGGCGTCGAGGGCACGCTCTGCGCCGTGCACGTCTGCCGCGGGAACTGGAGCCGGGACGAGAGCGTCTTGCTCGCGGGCTCGTACGAGCCGCTCCTGCCCGCCTTCGCGCGCATGAAGGTCGGCCAGTTCGTGCTCGAGTACGCGACCGAGCGCGCGGGCGACCCGCGCGTCCTGACGGCGCTGCCGCCGGGGAGCTGGATCGGCCTGGGCGCGGTCAACCCGCGCACGGCGGAGGTCGAGTCGCCCGAGGGCATCGCGCGCCGCGTGCGCGATCTGGTGCAGGCGCTCGGGCACGAGCGCATCCACCTGACGCCCGACTGCGGCTTCGGGACCTTCGCCGAGCGGCCGATGAGCACGCCCGCGCTGGCGCGCGCGAAGCTCGGCGCGCTGGTCGCCGCGGCGCGGCGCCTGCGCGAGGAGTGACGCGTCACGGCCCCGGCCGCGGGCCGAGCACGACCGGGTCCGAGGCGCGCACGCCGGCGGGATCGAGCGCGAAGGCGCGCAGCTCGAGCGCCTCGCCCGCCAGCGCCGGCGGGAGCGCGAGCCGCCAGCGCGTGCCCGGCACGAGCGCGAGCGTATCGCCGCCGGGCCGCGCGACGCGCAGCAGCGCGGGCCCCGACGCGCTCGCGACGAGCTCGAGGCGCGTGCCGTCGAGGTCGCCCGGGATCGCGTCGAGCTCCAGGCGCGCCGGCGGCGCGCCCGCGGTCTGCGGCAGCGGCGCGAGCGCGAGCGGGCGCGGCCGCGCGTCGCCGAGCGCGAGCACCCAGGCCGCGCCGCGCTCGGGACCGCCGTCGTCGTCCAGCCACGCGCCGACCGCCAGGCCGGCGCGCCCGTTGGCGCCGCGCAGCACCGTGGCGCCGATGCCGAAGAAGTCGTGGTCGTGCAGGCCGCCCGCCAGCCCGCCGCGGCGGTCGCTGAGCTTCGCCTGCGCGGCCACGCGCCCGTCGGGCTCGAGCTCCAGGATCCACAGGGCGCCGCGGTCGGGACCGCCGTCGTCGTCGCGGATCGCGCCGACGGCGAGCAGGGTGCGGCCGTGCGCGGGATCGGTCCACGCGGCCAGCGAGGCCCCGAAGTTGTCGCTCGTGTCGAGCGGGCCGAGGAAGCCGCCGGCGCTCGCGCTGATCTTCTGCGAGCGGCGCACCGTGCCGTCGGGGCGCAGGAAGAGCAGCCACACCGCGCCCTGGCCGGGCCCGCCGTCGTCGTCGCCGATCGCGCCCACGGCGAGGTCGGGCACGCCGTCCCCGTCGAGGTCGCCCAGCGCGCCGAGCGCCTCGCCGAAGAAGTCGTGGTCGTCGAGCTGGCCGTCGAAGCCGCCCGAGCCCTGCGCGACCTTCACGCTGGAGCGCACGCTCCCGTCCGGCCGCAGGAGGAGGATCCAGACCGCTCCGCGCTCCGGTCCGCCGTGGTCGTCGTAGGAGGCCGCCACGGCGGCGTCGGGCACGCCGTCCCCGTCCACGTCGCCCAGGCCGGCCACGCGCGCGCCGAAGTAGTCGTCCTCCTGCAGGACGCCGGTGAAGCCGCCCGCGACGGCGCTGATCTTCGCGTAGCGGTCCACGTCGCCGCTCTGGCGCAGGAACAGCACGTAGGCCGCGCCCCAGTCCGGTCCGCCGTCGTCGTCGCGGTAGGAGCCGACCAGGAGGTCGGGCGTCCCGTCGCCGTCGAGGTCGCCCAGGCCGTCCACGCCGCGGCCGAGGAAGTCGCCGTCGTCGAGGATCGTGAAGAGCCCGCCCAGCGCGAACCCGCCGGAGCCTTCCTTGATCTTGCGCGTGCGCTCGACCGCGCCCGTCTCGTCGAGCCACAGGACGTACAGCGCGCCCTGGTCGAGGCCGGTCTCGTCGTCGCCCGCGGCGGCGATCACGAGCTCGTCGCGGCCGTCCTGGTCGATGTCCACGGCGCACAGGTCCACGCCGAAGAAGTCGAACGTGGCGAGCGACGCCTCCAGGCCGCCGCTCGTGGCGCTGATCTTCTGCTCGGCGCGCACGCCGAGGTCGAGGCTCGCCGCGGACTGCGCGCCGGCGTGGCGCGCGGCGAGGAGCAGGGCGGGGAGCGCGAGCAGGGCGAGCTGGGGGCAGGGAGCGGGCATGGCTCGTCCGCGTTCCTGGCGGAACGCGCCGGAGTGATCGGACCGCCGCCGGTCCGCGGGAACGGTTCTCTCGCGCGGCGACGGCGTGGTCGCTCGCACGAGGGCCGCGCGCGCCCGCGCGGGGACGCGGGCAGGAAGCGCGCGGTCTCTCTCCTTCGACGCCCTCCAGGCGCAGCGCGCGCGCGCGCCGGTTCGCCGTCCCGCGGATTTCTCGGGCGCCGTCCGCCGCTCAGGAACGGCGCACGATCACGCGGTCGGGGAGCTCGTTGCGATCCCCATCGCGCCAGGGGACGTGCTCGGCGAGCACCGCGCCGCACGCGCGCACGCCGGCCGCGAGCCCATCGCGCAGCGAGCCGGCGGCGATCCCGCGCAGGATCGCCTCGGTCGCGGCGCGCCAGTCCTCGGCCTGCACGCGCTCGTCGATGCCGCGGTCGCCGAGGACGATCGCGCGCCGCTCGAACAGGCTGACGAAGAGCAGCACGCCCGTCTTCTCGCGCGTCTCGTGCAGCGCGTGGCGGTGGAACTCCTGCAGCGCCTGCTCCTCGGCCATCTCGGTCGCGCGCGCCTCGCGCACGAACAGGCGCTGGAAGTCGGGCAGCGCGCGCGCCGTGGCCCAGCCGAGCGCCCCGCACGCGAGCTGCGCGGCGAGCACGACCCAGGCCTCGCTCCCCGGCGCGACCAGCACGACGAGCGCCGAGCCCAGGAGCGCCAGGGCGAAGGCCGCCAGCCAGCGCGCGCCAGGGTGCTCGTCCGAGCGCTCGAGCACGACCGGCAGGATCTCGCCCACGGTGGCGCGCTCGGCGCGCGCGACCTCCGCGCGCAGCGCCTGCACGTCGTCCGGCCCGAGCGCGTCGATCGCGCGGTAGCGGCGGCGGCGCGCGAGCGCGCGCGCGACCAGCGCCAGGTAGAGCGCGAGGCCGACCCAGGGCAGCACGCGCCCGGCGAGCACCCACCACGCCGGGCCGCCCGCGTGGGCGGCGCGCCACGCGCCCTCTTGCGCCGCGAGCGCGCTCGCCAGGACCTGCCAGCCGCCGGGCGCCATCACCAGCTCCCCGAGGCGCCGCCGCCCGAGAACCCGCCGCCGCCGCCGAAGCCGCTGAAGCCGCCCCCTCCGCCCCCGCCGCCGAAGCCGCCTCCGAAGCCGCCGCCCAGGCCCGCGTGCGAGCCCCCGCCGCCGCGGTGCATCGTCGAGAGGATCAGCCAGGGCAGCGCGCCGCCCAGCGCGCTGCGACCGCGTGGGCCGCGCGGGCCGCGGCCCGAGAGGATGCGCAGCACGAGGAAGACGAGCAGCAGGCTGATGAAGCAGCCGAGCGATCCGCCGCGCGCCGCGCGCGCGCCGGGAGAGCGCTCGATCGGCCCGTAGTCGCCGCCGATCGCGGCCTGGATCGCGAGCACGCCCTCGCGCAGCGCCTCGTACGTGCGACCCTCGCGCAGGCGCGGCACGATCACGTCGCGCACGATGCGCCCGGCGACCGAGTCGGTCAGCGTGCCCTCGACGCCGCGGCCGGCCTCGATGCGCAGCTCGCGGTCGTCGCGCGCGACGAGCAGCAGCGCGCCGTCGCTCGTGTCCACGCTGCCGAGCTTCCAGGTGCGGGCGACGTCGAGCGCGGCCTGCTCGATCGGGCGCCCCGCGAGGCTCGGCAAGGTCAGCAGCGCCACGTCGTGGCCGCTGCCCGTGCGGTAGGACTCCATCAGCGCCTCGAGCGAGCGCTCCTCCTCATCGCTGAGCATGTCCGCCCGGTCGGTGACCCACCCGTCGGCGGGCGGCACCTCGAAGCCCTGCGTCGCGAGGAGCAGGAGCGCGCAAGCAAACGCCGCCAACGCGCGCTACCGCTGGCCGAAGTCGATCTGCGGGCGCTCGCTCGCCTCGGCCTCGACCGTGAGCTGGGCCTTGGGGTCGAAGCCGAACAGGCCGGCCAGCAGGCTCGTCGGGAAGCGGCGCAGGCGCGTGTTGTAGGCCTGCACCGCGTCGATGTAGTCGCGGCGCGCGACGGCGATGCGGTTCTCGGTGCCCTCGAGCTGGTCCTGCAGCGAGAGGAAGCTCTGCGAGGCCTTGAGCTGGGGGTAGTTCTCCGCCACGACGAGCAGGCGCGAGAGCGCGCCGCCCAGGCCGGCCTGGGCCCTGGACCAGGCCTCGAGCTGCGCGGGGTCCTGCGGCGCGCCCTCGGGGAGCTGCGCGCGGCCGACCGAGGCGCGCGCCTCGGTCACGGCGGTGATCGTGGACTGCTCGAAGTCGGCTGCGCCCTTGACGGTCTCGACCAGCTGCGGGACGAGGTCGAAGCGGCGCTTGTACTGGTTCTGGATCTCGCTCCACTTGGCGTTCACGCCCTCGTCGGTGCTCACCAGGCCGTTGTACTGCGACATGGCGCAGCCGCCGAAGACGAGCAGCACGAGGACGAGGACGCCGAGCACCACGAGCGCCGTGGAGGCGGCGCCGCGCCGGGATCGTTCGATGGTCATGGAGGCTCCTCGGGGCCGCCCGCGGGGAGGCGGGCACGGCACGGAGGCATCCTACGCGGGTGCGGCCGCCGTCTTCACGCCCTTTCGGCGGCGGCGGCGCGCGCGCTCGCTCACGCGCCGCCGAGCAGCGGCCGCAGCGCCTCGAACAGGCGGTCGGCCAGGATGCGGTTGCCGCGGTCGCCGAAGTGGTAGGAGTCGAGGAACACCTCGGCCTCCGCCGGCTGGTCGTCGAAGGCGCCGGAGAGGTCCACGAAGCGGAAGCCCTCGAGCGCGAGCGCGGAGAGCGCCGTGCGCAGCCGCTCGTACCCGGCCGCGAAGTAGGCGTTGCCCGAGTCCGCCTCGTCGCGCCCGGCGCGCGCGCGCAGGAGCTCCGCGTCGCGGTGGCGCCGCTCGCGCTCGCTCAGCGCCTTGCCGCTCGCCGCCAGCGTCGGCTGCAGCGCGAACACGTAGGGCGCGCCGGTCGGCTCGAGCGCGGCCGTCGCCAGGCGCGCGTTCTTCACCAGCCGCCGCGCGACCTCGTCGAGCGGCACCGGCCGCGCGATGTCGGGGGCGGGCGGCACGGCGAGCGCGCGCCCGGTCGCCGCGTAGAGCCGCCGCACGAGCGCCCCGAAGTACGACTCGGCGTAGTTGCGGAACCACAGGACGTCGAGCCCGAGGTAGCCCCAGTGCAGGTCGTTGTTGCCCGAGAGCGACACGACCAGGTCGGGCTCCAGCTCGCTCAGGCGGTTCTCGATCAGGATGCGCTCGTGCGTCGAGGCCCAGGCCGGGTTGGCCGCGTCCACGACCTCGTAGACGAGCCCGGTGCGCGGCGCGAGCTCGCGCGCCAGGCGCGCCTCGAGGAAGGCCTGGATCGTCGCGTCGTCGCTCGGCGCGCCGGTGCCGTAGGCCGTCGAGCCGCCGGTGACGAAGACGCGCACGGTGCCGGGAGGCTTGGGCTGCGCGAGCGGCGCGCGTCGGCGGAACTGGTGCTCGTCGATCGCGGCGTTCGCGTGCCGCCCGGGCGCGGGCGCGACGCCGACGAAGGGCGTGGGCAGGTTCGGCACCGTCCACGAGTAGCCGTCCATCTCGCGCGCCGCGCGCGCGGGATCGTCGTAGGCGAGCGCCATCGCCGCGCGCTCGTCGCCCGCCACGCCGCCCAGGGTCGCGCTGCGCTCGTGCGCGCGCATCAGCGCCTCGAAGGGCGCGAGCTGCGCGCGCCGGCCGGCCCAGGCGCCCGCCGCGACGAGCAGGCCGGCCGCGGCCAGGATCGCGAGCGACGCGCCGATGCGGGGGAGCGGCGCCATGCGCGGCCAGCCTACCCGCGCGCGGGTCGCGCGCTAGCCGAGGAAGCGCTGGCCGAGCCGCGGCGGCAGCATCGGGCAGGCGCCCTCGGGCTTGGCGAAGACGCGCTTGCGCCAGCGCGCGACGAGGTCGTACGCGGGGTCGCGCAGCGCGCGCGGCAGCGCGCCCAGGACGCGCGCCAGCACGCCCCACAGGCCGCCGAGCGCGGCCAGGATGCCGATCCACGCGTCCGAGCGCGCCTTCAGCGAGCGGTCGCCGTGCGCGAGCACCATCGTGTCGCCGAGCGCCTGCGCGCGTCCGCCGAGCGCCGCGAAGTGCTCGCTCTGCAGCGGCGCGAACAGGAAGCGCTGCGCGCGGTCCTCGGCCAGCACGAAGCGCACGGCGCGGTGGCACAGGCCGCAGCCGCCGTCGTAGTAGAGCGTCTCCTCGCCGCTCCCGCGCCGCGCGCGCGCCGGCACCCAGGCCGGGTCGAAGGCGAAGAGGTAGAGGAAGGTCGCGCCGTCGAGGCGCGGCAGCACCCACCACAGGTGCGAGAGGAGGGCCGCGCACCAGATCCAGCGCCGCGCGCGCGGCACGAGGCACAGCGGCACGAAGGCGAGCCCGATCCACACGTCGAGCAGGTCGTGCAGCGGCAGCAGCGCCTGCGGACCGCGGCGCGGCAGCCCGAGGTCGAAGGCGCTCTCGGGGCGCACGAGGCCTTGCAGCGTGTCGAGCAGGAGGAGCAGGCCGAGCAGGCCGAGCAGGACGGCGCTCGCGCCCTCGGGGCGCCGCCAGCCGCCGTCGGGGTCCACGCGCCCGCGCGCGTCGAGCGAGCCGTAGGGCGCGGGCGGGAAGAGCGCCAGCGCGAGCAGCACGG
>CADEGS010000104.1:7825-14546 GCA_902826945.1 uncultured bacterium
GTCGCCGCGAGCCCGAGGGGAGCCCGGTGCAGGAGCAGCGAGGGCAGGATCGCCGCGAGCGCCACGGCCGCCCAGCGGCTGCGCCAGCCCACGGCCAGCGCCAGCCCGGCCGCGGCACAGGCGAGCCCCAGCGCGCGCTCGAGCAGGTGCCACGTCTCCAGCTCGGCGGACGGATCGGCGGCGCGGGAGAAGGCGACCGGCGTCGCGCTCCACGCGAGCCACAGGCCGAAGGCGAAGCGCACGAGGCTGTGCTGGCCGCCCGTCCACGCGTCGGACGGCGGGGGCGCCGCGGGAGCCGAGTGGGTCATGGAGCAGAGGAAAGGTAGGCCGCACGCGCGATCCGGTCCACCGGACCGCCCGGGCGGCGGGGCGCTGGCGCCCTCGGAGGCGATCCCCGACCGCTCGGGGCGCTCGCTCCTTCTTTCCCTCGAGAGGTCTTCAACTGGGGCGCAACTTCCCAGCGAGTCGCCGGCGCGTTGCGCGGAGAGCGAGCGCCGCTACACTCCGCCGCTCGCGCCCGGAGCGCCGGGCCGCCCGTCCCCGTCCTCGTCCGGAGGTTCCCCGTGGAGAAGCGCGCGCTCGGAATGATCGAGACCCGCGGCCTGGTCGGCTCGATCGAGGCCGCCGACGCGATGGTGAAGGCCGCCAAGGTCGAGCTCTTCGGCAAGGAGAAGGCGACCGCCGGCCTGGTCACGATGTACGTCTACGGCGAGGTCGGCGCGGTCAAGGCCGCCACGGACGCCGGCGCGGCCGCCGCGCGGCGCGTGGGCGAGCTGGTCAGCGTGCACGTCATCCCGCGCCCGCACGACCAGGTCGTGAAGCGCGTGCTGCCGCCGATGAAGCCGGTCAAGCCCGCGGGCAACAGCAAGAAGGAAGGCTGAGCCCGCGCGCCGCCGCCGGGCTCCGAGCTTCCCCCTCCCGTGACGCGCCTCGACCCCGACCTGGTCGCGCTGCAGGACGTGCGCGACTGCGTCGCGCGCGCCGCCGCCGCGCAGGCGTCGATCGCGCGCTGGTCGCAGGCGCAGACCGACGAGCTGTGCCGCGCGATGGCCGAGGCCGGCGCGCGCGCGGCGCACGAGCTGGCGCGGCTGGCGGTCGAGGAGACCGGCATCGGCCGCGTGCACCACAAGGTGCTCAAGAACCTGCTCGGCTCGGAGGGCACGTGGGCCTCGATCCAGGGCCAGAAGACGGTCGGGATCGTCGCCCGCGACGACGAGCGGGGCGTGCTCGAGGTCGCCACGCCCTCGGGCGTGATCGCCGGCATCGTGCCGACGACGAACCCGACCTCGACCGCGCTGAACAAGGCGCTGATCAGCGTCAAGGGCCGCAACGCGATCGTGATCAGCCCGCACCCGCGCGCGCGGCGCTGCATCGGCGAGACGGTCGAGGTGCTGCGCCGGGCGATCGAGCGCGCGGGCGGGCCGCCCGACCTGGTGCTCGCGCTCGCCAACCCCACGATCGAGTCCACCGGTGCGCTGATGCGCCACCCGCAGGTCGCGCTGATCCTGGCCACCGGCGGCTCGGGGCTGGTGCAGGCGGCCTACAGCTCGGGCAAGCCGGCCTACGGCGTGGGGCCGGGCAACGTGCCGGTCTACGTCGACCGCTCGGCCGACCTGCGCGACGCGGCGCGCTGGATCGTCGACAGCCAGAGCTTCGACAACGGCACGCTGTGCTGCTCGGAGCAGGCGCTCGTGCTCGACCGCCCGATCGCCGAGGCCATGCTGGCCGAGCTGCGCGCGCGCGGCGCGCACCTGTGCAGCGACGAGGAGAGCGCCAAGCTCGCGTACCACTGCAACAGGGGCGGCCACATGAACCCCGACGTCGTCGGGCTCGACCCGTGGAAGGTGGCCGAGGCGGCCGGCTTCCAGGTCCCGCGCCAGACGAGCGTGCTGCTCGCGCACCAGGGCGGCGTCGGGCGCGCCTGGCCGCTCTCGATCGAGATCCTCTGCCCGCTGCTCTCCGTGCACCTGGTCGACGGCTGGGAGCAGGGCTGCGAGGTGTCGCTCGCCACGCTGCGCTACGGCGGCCTCGGCCACACGATCGGCCTGTGGGCGCGCGACCAGGCCGTGCTCGACGCGTGGTTCCTCGAGAAGCCGGCCAACCGCATCGTCGTCAACGGGCCGACCTCCGAGGGCGCGGTGGGCTACAGCACGAACCTCGTGCCAGCGATGAGCCTCGGCTGCGGCCCGCAGGCCGGCAACATCACCTCCGACAACATCACCGCGCGCCACCTGATCAACGTGAAGCGCGTCGCCTTCCGCCGCCGCGACTGGGAGCGGCGTCACGAGGCCGACCACGCGCGCGCCGCGGCCTGGACGGGCGAGCGCGCGCCGCGCGGCTCGGGCCTGCCCGGCGACCCGGCGCTCGCGCCCGGCGCGGCCTTCGCGCAGCCGCCCGCGCCGCGCCAGTCGTTCGAGAGCCCCGCGCGGCCCGCCCCGGCTCCCGCGGCGGCGCCCTCGTCGGCGAGCGCTGCCGGCGCGCCCGCGGCGCCGCGTGCGCCGCGCTTCACCGCTTCCGCGGGCGTCGCCGCCGCCATCGCTCCCGCCGCGCGCCCGGCGCCGCCGGCGGCGCGCGCCGCAGCGCGCGAGAGCGCGCCCGCGCGCGCGGCCGCGCCGTACGTCGGCATGATGCTCAGCCCGAGCGAGATCCAGGGCATCCTGGCGCACGCCGGGAGCGGCTGCCCGCTCGGGCCCTGCCGCGGTTGTCCCCACCAAGACGTGCAGAGCGGCGCCTGCACGGCCTGAGCGCACGCACTCCCTCCGACCCTCCCGCTCCGCGAACCGACACCCACCCCCATGGCCGAAGTAGACCCGTCCCTGATCGCCCTGGGCCTCATCGAGACCCGCGGCATGGTGGGAGCGATCGAGGCCGCCGACGCGATGTGCAAGGCGGCCAAGGTCACGCTCCTCGGCAAGGAGATCTCCGGCGGCGCGCTCGTGACCGTCATGGTGCGCGGCGAGGTGGGCGCGGTGAAGGCCGCCACCGACGCCGGCGCCGCGGCGGCGAAGCGCGTCGGCCAGCTGCTCTCCGCGCACGTCATCCCGCGTCCGGCGATCGACCTCGAGGGCTTCCTGCCGCCGATCCCCGAGGACTAGCGCGCGTCCATGCCCGCGAGCTTCCAGGTCGAGCTGCGCGGCGCGCTCGTCGTCGACGAGATGCAGCCGCAGTTCACCGCCACCGTGGCGGCCAGCTCGGACGGCTACTACCCGGTCACCGGGGAGAGCGCGTTCTGGCTCGAGGTGCGCCCGGGAATCGTCGTCAACCGGCTGATGGACGTCGCGCTCAAGAGCTGCGACGTGCGGCCGGGCGCGCTGCTGACCGAGCGCTCGTACGGCACGCTCGAGGTGCACGGGCCCGACCAGGGCATGGTGCGCGAGGCGGGGCGGCGCATCCTGGCGGAGATCGGCGCGGGGCCCGAGGACGGGCTCGCGCCGCACGTCCTGACCGACGAGGTGATCCGCCAGATCGACGACCACCAGGCGATGCTGATCAACCGCACGCGCGCGGGCATGCTCGTGCTCGGGCGCGACACGCTCTACACGCTCGAGGTGAACCCGGCGATCTGGGTCCTGGCCGCGGCCAACGAGGCGGAGAAGGCCGCGCCGATCCGGCTCGTCGGCCTGGGCACGAGCGGCGCGGTGGGGCGCCTGCGGCTGGCCGGCACCGACGCCGCGATCGACGCGGCGGTCGAGGCCGTGCAGCGCGCGCTGGCGGGCATCGCGGGGCGCCCGAACCAGGGGGTCGACTGATGTTCCTCGGGCGCGTGATCGGCGAGGTGTGGGCGACGCGCAAGGAGCCGACGCTCGCGGGCCTGCGGCTGCTCGTCGTCGAGCCGCTCGACGACCGCCGCACGCCGCGCGCGCCGAAGGTCACGCCGGTCGTGGCCGCCGACCCGCTCGGCGCCGACCTGGGCGAGCACGTCGTGGTCGCCTTCGGCAAGGCCGCGCGCGTGGCCTGCGGCGGTGACGGCGACCACGCCTTCGAGGCGGCCATCGTCGGCATCGTGGACGGCTTCCACGTGCCGGACGCGCCCGCGTCGTGGCGCGCGGCGGCGGGAGGCGAGCCGTGCTGATCGGCACCGTGGTCGGGCAGGTGTGGGCGACGCGCAAGGAGCCGACGCTCGAGGGCCTGCGCCTGCTCGTCGTCCAGCCCTGGACCAGCGCGGGCGAGGCCGAGTCGATCGTGGCCGTGGACCCGATCGGCGCGGATCTGGGCGAGCGCGTGCTGGTCGTGTTCGGGCGCGCCGCGCGCCACGCGATCGGGCGCGGGCAGGACATCGGCTTCCAGACGGCGATCGTCGGCGTCGTCGACGGCATGGAGCTCGTCGGCGGCCGGCGCGTGGGGCAGACCGCCGCCGGCGACGCGGCGGCGAGGAGCGAGGAGGCATGACGCGCAACGACTTCAACCCCGAGCTGCGCGAGGACGCGGCGGTCGGGCCGTGCATCGGCTTGCTCGAGCTGGGCTCGATCGCGCGCGGCGTCGAGGCCGCCGACGCGGTCCTGTGGCAGGCGCAGGTCGAGCTGCTCGTCTCCGAGCCGGTGCAGCCGGGCAAGTACGTGCTGCTCTTCGCGGGCTCGGTGCAGGACGTCACCGCGTCGCTGGCGGCGGGCGTCGAGGCCGCCGGCGAGGACCTGGTCGATCGCCTGCTGATCCAGCAGGTGCACCACCAGGTCGGCGCCGCGCTGCGCCGCCGCGGCGGGCGCCTCTCGGGCGAGCTGGACGCGGTCGGCATCGTCGAGACGCGCACGGTCGCCTCGGCCATCGTCGCGGCGGACGCCGCGCTGAAGGAGGCCACCGTGGACCTGTTCGACCTGCGCATCGCGAACGGCCTGGGCGGCAAGAGCTTCCTGGCGCTGACCGGCGAGGTCAGCGACGTGCGCTCGTCGGTGCGCGCCGCGGCCGGCTCGGCCGAGGCTGCCGGGCAGCTCGCGCGCCAGGTCGTGATCCCGCGCCCGCACCCCGACCTGGCGCGCCACCTGTGAGGGCGCGCGGCGAGCGGCCATGACGCGGCGCTTCCTGACCTCCGAGGACGTGGCCCACGCGCAGGGCGGCGAGATCGTCGTCGACGCGGCGACGATCGTGACGCCGCAGGCGCTCGAGGCCGCGGCGGCGGCGGGCATCGCGATCCGCACGCAGGAGGGCGCCTGGCGCGAGCCGCCGCCCGACCGCGGCCCGGACGCGGCGCGCGCGCAGACCGTGCTGCCGCACCTGCCGGAGCCCGAGGGCGAGTCGGAGATCGGCGCCATGGCGATCGTCACCGCCGTCGGCAAGAACCGTCCGGGCGTGCTGGCCGAGATCACCGCGGCGATCGCGGACGAGGGCGGCAACGTGCACGACGTCTCGCAGCGCGTGGTCGGCGGCTACTTCCACATGATCCTGACGGTCGAGGTCTCGCAGGCGGCGCCCTTCGAGGCGCTCAAGGGCCGGCTGGAGTGCCTCGGCGGCACGGACGACTTCGCCGTGCGCGTGATGCACGAGCGCGTCTTCCGCTTCATGCACAGGGTCTGAGCGTGAGCTTCAGCGAGCGCGAGATCCTCGAGACCGTGCGCATGGTCGAGCTCGAGACGCTCGACATCCGCACCACCACGCTCGGCATCAGCCTGTTCGACTGCGCCGACGCCGATCTCGAGAGCGCCTGCGAGAAGGTCTACGCCAAGATCGTCCACCACGGCCGCGGCCTGGTCGAGGTGGCGCGCTCGATCAGCGCCGACTACGGCGTGCCGATCGTGAACAAGCGCATCGCCGTCACGCCCATCGCGTGGGTCGCGGCGGCCTCGGGCGCGAGCGACCTGACGCCCTTCGCGCGCGCCATGGACCTGGCCGCGGCCGAGGTCGGCGTGGACTTCATCGGCGGCTTCTCGGCGCACGTCGAGAAGGGCTTCACGACGTCCGACCGCGCGCTCTTCGACTCGATCCCGCAGGCCTTGGCCGCGACCGAGCGCGTGTGCGCCTCGGTGGCGCTGGCCAGCACGCGCGCGGGGATCAACGTGGACGCGGTGGCGCTCTTCGCCGCGGCCGTGCGCGCCAGCGCGCAGGCGACCGCGGCGCGCGGCGGGCTCGCCTGCGCCAAGCTCGTGTGCTTCTGCAACGCCGTGCAGGACAACCCCTTCGTCGCCGGCGCGCACCTCGGCGTGGGCGAGCCCGAGACGGTCCTGAACGTCGGCGTCTCGGGGCCCGGCGTCGTGCGCTCGGCGCTCGCGCGCCTCGAGCCCGACACCGACCTCCTGTCGGTGGCGGAGACGGTCAAGCGCACCGCCTTCAAGATCACGCGCATGGGCGAGCTGGTCGGCCGCGAGGCGGCGCGGCGCCTGGGCACGACCTTCGGCATCGTGGACGTCAGCCTGGCCCCGACGCCGGCCATGGGCGACTCGGTCTCGGACATCCTCGAGCTGATCGGCGTCGAGCGCACGGGCGCGCCGGGCACGACGGCCGCGCTCGCGCTCCTGACCGACGCGGTCAAGAAGGGCGGCGCGATGGCGTCCTCGAGCGTCGGCGGCCTCTCGGGCGCGTTCATCCCGGTCTCGGAGGACGCCGGCATGATCGCCGCGGTGCGCGACGGCGCGCTCTCGCTCGCCAAGCTCGAGGCGATGACGGCGGTGTGCTCGGTCGGCCTCGACATGATCGCGGTGCCCGGCGACACGCCGCTGGCGACGCTCGTCGGCCTGATCGCCGACGAGATGGCGATCGG
Organism: uncultured bacterium; assembly: GCA_902826945.1. The sequence continues at coordinate 14,514 of CADEGS010000104.1, forward strand.
CATGGTGAACCAGAAGACGACCGCCGTGCGCGT
>CADEGS010000105.1 GCA_902826945.1 uncultured bacterium
CCTCGTTCTCCTTGATCAGGCCGAGCAGCAGGTGCTCGGTCCCGATGTAGTTGTGCCCGAGGTTGCCCGCCTCCTCCATCGAGAGCTCCAGCACCTTCTTCGCGCGCGGCGTGAAGGGCAGCTGGCCCATCGTCACCATCGCCGGCCCCGTCTTGACCAGCTTCTCGACCTCCGTGCGGATCTTGTTCAGGTCGATCTGCATGTTCCGGAGCACGTTCGCGGCCACCCCGCTGCCCTCTTGCACGAGGCCCAGGAGGATGTGCTCCGTGCCCAGGTACTCGTGGTTGAAGCGCTGGGCCTCCTGGCGTGCCAGGTTCATCACCTTCTTGGCGCGGTCGGTGAAGCGATCGAACATGGGTGCTGTCCGGGTTGGAGGGGAGGAGCGGAGGGGGAGGCTTCCCGGCCCGCGTCGCGCGCTCGGCGGGTTCCGGCCCCGTTTGAGTGGTTCCAAGAACTTCGACCTTCAAGGGGCGCGGAGTTGACCGCCCCTCGACGGAAGGCGTGCGGAACCCGGACGGATCGCCCTCGGGGGATGGACGGTCCGCGAAGAGCCGAGGAAGAAAAGACCGGGGCCCGATTATGCGGCGGCGGGCGCGGGTTTCCCAGCCGGGGCGTCCCGGGCGCCTGTGCGCGGCCCGCGGCGCGCGCCGGGCGGCCCGTCACCGAGCGCGCGTCGCGAGCGCTCGGCACCGCCGGAGTCTGGCACGAGCGGCGCGACGAGCGGCCGCGAAGCCCTCGCGCCGGCGCGCTCAGGCCCCTCCGGACGGGCTCCGCTCCAGCTCCTGGATCGCGTCGCGCAGCTCCGCGGCGTGCTCGTAGGCTTCCTGCTGGATCGCGGTCTGCAGCTTGGCTCGCAGGTCGGTCAGGAGCGAGGGCGCGCTCTCGGCCTCGGCCTCGCCCGCCGGCTGCGCGGCTCGCGCGACGTGCGTGCTCGTGTTGTGCACCCGCTCGAGCAGCGGACGCACGAACGGCCAGAAGATCTCGTAGTCCTTCGGGCAGCCGAGCCGGCCCTTGCTGCGGAAGTCCGCCAGCGTCATGCCGCAGTCGGGGCACACCGGGCCGGGGCTGCTCGCGAGGCGCGCGTACTGGAGCAGCTTGCCCACGCCGGGGGGCACCTTCGCGCTCACGGTCACGACGATGCTGAAGAGCCCCTGCGCGCAGAACGGGCAGACGTGGCGCTCGGAGCTCGCGCGCGACAGCACGCCGCCGCCCTCGCTCACCGGCTCCGTCTTGACGTCGATCACGTGGACCGTCGCCCGATGCTTCTGGCAGATCTGGCAGGTCTCGGTTTGCATGGTTCCGCGTCGGGCCGACTCGCGGCCGACCCGCTTCCCCCGGCCGGCGATTCCTCACCTATAGCTCAGCCCGCGCGGGTCGTCGAGGCCTTGCGCCCGGGGCGGGCCCGCGCGGCCGGCCTCCGCCCTTCCTTCGGAGCGCGAGCCGCGGGCGCTGGAGCGCGCGGCGCCGGTCGCGCCTAGGCGTCCGAGAAGGCGCTCCGGCACTGTTCGTAGAGCGCGCGCGTGACCTTCTGGCGCTGCAAGAGCTCGCGCACCTCCGCCGACCCGCCGTCCAGGAACCAGCCGAGCACGGCCAGCGTGTCGGCCGGCGGCGTCAGCCCGCCCAGGAGGGCTCGCAGGCGCGCGTCGGGCGTCAGGCGGCGCGGCGCGGGCGGCGTCGGGTCGTCGTCGATCCCGCCCAGCGCGCGCTCCAGGGCGGTGCCGCTCGCCCCGGGCGCTCCGTCCGGATCCACCTCGAGCGCGCCGAGCACGAGGTGCGCCGGCGCGATCCGCGCGCGGCTCCGGCGCTGGGCCGCGCGGCTGGCGGCGCCCAGCGCGCGGCAGGCCTCGCGCGAGAAGTGCCGCAGGAACGGCTCGCCCGCCGCCGGCGCGGGGTCGCCCTGCGCGCGCCCGGCGGCCGGCGCGAGCCCGAGGCCCGCGAGCGCGGCGCGCTGCGCGTCGTCGAGCCGGCAGCGGGCTGCCTCGAGCAGATGGCGCGGCAGGACCTCCGCCTCGCCGCGCGCGCGCGCCAGCGCGAGCGCGTCCTCCAGCGCGCGCGCGCCGCGCACGGAGAAGGGCAGCGTGCGCCGCGCGCCGATCACCATGAAGCCCGGCGAGAGCGCCAGCACCTCGGCCGCCAGCGTCTCGGGATCGGCGAAGGCGAACAGCACCATGCGCGTGGCGGCGCACGTCTCGTCCGCGAGGACGGTCGAGAGCAGGTGCTCGGGCGCCAGCTCCTCGGCGTGCAGCGCCAGCGCGTGCGCGGCGGCGTCCTCGAGCAGGGCGCGCGCCACCGGCACGAGGCGCTCGTAGAGCGCTGCGTGCCGCTCGTCGAGGAGCGCGCTCACCGCTCCGCCGCGGCGAGGTGCGCGCGGAACGCGAGCGCGCGCGCCTGGAAGTTGGGGAAGGCGTCGAAGCTCGAGCAGGCCGGCGAGAACAAGAGCTCGCCGCCCTGCGGCGTGAGCTCGAGGGCGCGCGCGACGGCCTCCTCCAGCGCCGGCACGGGCCAGGCCTCGACGCCGCCCGCGCGCAGCTCGTCCGCGAGCGACTCCGCCGCGGCCCCGAACACGACCGCGCGCGCCCCGCGCTCGCGCGCGTCGCGCACGAGCGGCGCGTAGTCCAGCGCCTTGCGCTTGCCGCCGACGAGCAGCGTCGCGCCGCTCCCGACGCAGGCCAGCGCGGCGATGGTCGAGTCGGGCGTGGTCGAGACGGCGTTGTCCCACACCCGCCGCCCGCGCACCTGGCCCAGGTCCTCGAGGCGGTGCGAGAGCCCGCGCAAGCCCGGGAGGGCGGCGGCGAGCGCCTCGGCCGGCGCGCCCAGCGAGCGCGCCAGCGCCAGCGCCACGGCGGCGTTGGCGCGCTGGAAGCGTCCCGGCAGGCGCAGGTCGCGGACGCGCGCCAGCGGCTCGCCGTCGAGCCAGAAGCGCTCCTCGTCGAAGCGCGCGCCGGCGACCGCGGCGGGCGCGCGGCCGGGCTCCCGGCGATCCGGGTCGTGGTGGGGGACGCGGCGCAGGCCGGGCGCGGCGGGCGCGTCCCACAGGCGCTCGTCCCCCGCCGGCAGGATCGCCGTCGCGCCCGGCGCCGCGATCTCGAGCAGGCGCGCCTTGGCCGCGGCGTACGCCGCGAGCGAGCCGTGCCGCTCGAGGTGGTCCGCCAGCACGTTCGTGATCGCGACCGCGCGCACCGTCGGCGGCAGCGCGGGCGGCCGCGCCAGCGCCTCGAGCTGGTAGGAGGAGAGCTCGAGCACGACCGTGTCGCTCGGGCCCAGCTCGTCCAGGCGCTCGAGCAGCGAGCCGCCGATGTTGCCGCCGAGCAGCACGCTGCGGCCGCTCGCGGCGAGCAGGCCGGCGGTCAGGTTGCAGGTCGAGCTCTTGCCCTGCGTGCCGGTCACGCACACGGCCGTGGCGGGCGAAGCCTCGAGGAAGAGCTCGATCTCGGACGTCACGCGCGCGCCGCGCGCGCGCGCCAGCGCGAGCAACGGGTGGTCGGGCGCGACGGCGGGGTTGGCGACGACGAGCTCGGCCGCCGCGAAGTCTCCGGGGCGGTGTCCGCCGAGCGCGAGCTCGACCTCGAGCCCCGCCAGCGCCGCCACCGAGGCCGCCAGCGTCTCGGGCGGCGCCTGGTCGGTGACGAGCACGCGCATGCCGCGCCGCGCGAGGAAGCGCGCCGCGCCGACGCCGCCGCCGAAGCGGCCCAGCCCCATCACGAGCGCGCGCGTCGCGCTCACGGCGTCTCGCCGGCGGGGGGCTCCTCCGCCGGGGCCGGCTCCGCGCCCTCCTCGTCGCCGATCCGCTCGAGCGGGCGCACGCGCGCCGGCGGCAGGTTGCGCGGGCCGTCGGGGCCGGCCTGGCGCAGGATGTTCGCGCGCTCGAACACCGAGCGCAGCGTCGGCAGCGAGACGACCTGCTCGCCGGGCTCGAGCCGCACCTCGAGGCGCCGCGTGTCCTTCCAGCCGAAGGGCAGGAGCACCTCGCTGACGAGGTCGAGCGGGAAGCGCGCGTACCAGGGCGGGTCGAGCTCGATGCGCTCGGTGTGGGTGCGGTAGCCCGTCAGGTACAGCGTGACCTGCCGGATGCCGTAGCTGTCGAAGGGATGGCGCAGCGGCGTACGCCCGAGCGTGCGGTCGTCGAGGCGCACGAGCGCGCCCGGCGGATCGGAGCGGATCACGAGCGTGCGGCGCGGGGCGCAAGCGACCGCCGCGCAGGCCGCCGCCAGGACGGCCGCCCGGCGGGCGGCGGATCGGCGCGGGGCTGGGCGCTCGGGCATCGGCGGGAGGCGTTCGCGGCGCTCGCCCGCCGGCGCGGCGGGCGGGGCCCGGATGGCGGAGAGGGCGGGATTCGAACCCGCGGACCCCAAAGTAAGGAGTCACCAGATTAGCAATCTAGCGCATTCGGCCGCTCTGCCACCTCTCCGCGGGGCGGGGATCGTAGCGGGGGCCTCCGGGGCCGGCAACCGGGCGACCCCTGGTGCGCACGCCGCGCTCCTCTCACCATGACCGCGCATGAGGGCCTTGCCGGAGGTGCGCGGGGTGCGGGCGGCCGTCGCGATCGCCGCCGCCGCCGCGCTCGGGAGCGCGCAGGAGGTGCCGGGGGTCCGTGAGGCGCTGCAGGAGCGGCTGCCCGACGCCCTCGCGCGCACGCTCGACCTCGAGGACCCGCTGGCCGACGACTGGTCGTCGGAGCGCGGGAACGCGCTGGTCGGCGCCACGCACGGCGCGATCGCGCGCTGGGTCGCGGGCGGCGACGACGCGCCGCTCGCGACCCTGCTCGACCTGGATGTCCGCCTGCGCATCGACGGCTCCTGGCCGGACCTCGCGCGCGAGGCGCGCGCGGACGGGTGGCGCGCGGTCGAGCCCGATGCGCGCGAGCGACGGGCGAGCGGTCGCGCCGACGTCGCCGCGGCGCTGCGCGCGACCTTTCCCGGGGGGCGCGCCGAGAGCCTCGAGCTGAAGACCTACCAGGTCGAGACGCCCGAGCCGGGCGTGCTGCTCGAGACGGCGCGCCTGCACGCGGCGGGGCCGCTGGGCGCGCTGGGCTGGGAGCTCACCGGCGTGTGGCACGCCCGCTGGCGCGAAAGCGCCGAGGGGCTCGCGCTGGAGGCGCTGGAGGTCGATCGCCTGCAGCTCGTCTGCGGCCCGCGCGAGCGGCTCGTGGACCGCACCGGGGGGACCTTCGGGGCCACGGCCGCCTTCCGCGACGAGCTCGCGCGCGGCCTCTCGCACTGGCGCGAGCGGCTCGACACGCGCCTGGGCCAGCCGCTGCTCGGCCACCCGGCGGGCGTCGCGCTCGGCGACGTGGACGGCGACGAGCTCGAGGACGTGTTTCTCGCGCAGCCGGGCGGCCTGCCGAACCGGCTCTTCCTGCGGCGACCCGACGGCTCGCTGGCGGACGTCTCGGCGCGCGCGGGCGTGGACTTGCTGGACTTCTCGCGCTCGGCGCTCCTGCTCGACCTCGACCGGGACGGCGACCGCGACCTGGCCGTCGTCGTGCGCTCGGAGCTCTTGCTGCTCGCCAACCGCCGCGTCGAGGACGGGGCGCTCGCCTTCGAGCGGCGCGCGCGCTTCCCGCTGCCCAACGCGACCATGCTGGCCGCCGCGGACGTCGAGGGCGACGGCGACCTCGACCTCTACGCCTGCGCCTACTTCGTCCCGTACGACGAGGAGGCCTTCCCCATGCCGTACCAGGACGCGCGCAACGGCGCGCGCAACGCGCTGCTGCGCAACGAGGGCGGCTGGCGCTTCACCGACGCCACGGACGAGCTCGGGCTCGACGAGAACAACGACCGCTTCAGCTTCGCGGCGTCGTGGGAGGACTACGACGACGACGGCGACCCCGACCTCTACGTCGCGAACGACTTCGGCCGCAACAACCTCTATCGGAACGACGGCGGGCGCTTCTCCGACGTGGCCGCCGCGGCCGGCGTCGAGGACCTGGCCGCCGGCATGGGCGTGGCCTGGGGCGACGCCGACGGCGACGGGGACTTGGACCTCCACGTGAGCAACATGTACTCCTCGGCCGGCAAGCGCGTGACGTTCGAGCGCCGCTTCCACGCGGACGCCGAGCCGGGCTTGCGCGCCGACCTGCGCCGTCACGCGCTCGGCAACACGCTCTTCGCCAACCGCGGCGACGGCACCTTCGAGGACGTGTCCGAGCACGCCGGCGTCAGCATGGGGCGCTGGGCGTGGGGCTCGGTCTTCCTCGACCTCGACAACGACGCGCGCCTCGACCTGTTCGTGCCCAACGGGTTCCTGACCGAGGAGCTGCCGCAGGACTTGTGAAGCTTCTTCTGGCGACACGTGGTGTCGTCGGACAGCCGCGCGGGCTCGCAGCAGGACGCCTACCAGCTCGGCTGGCGCGCGCTGAACAAGCTGATCCGCCGCGGCTTCTCGTGGAGCGGCAACGAGCGTCACTGCGTGTACTGGCAGGCGCCGGACGGCCGCTTCCGCGACGTCTCGCGCCTCTCCGGCGCGGACTTCCCCGAGGACGGGCGCGCGGCCTCGGTGGTGGACTGGGACCTGGACGGCGACGTGGATCTGGTCGTCACCGCGCGCACCGGGCCGCGCGTGCGGCTGCTCGTGAACCGCTCGCCGCCGGGGAACGGCTTCCTCCAGATCTCGCCGCGCGGCACGCGCACCAACCCGGACGGCGTCGGCGCGCGCGTCGTGCTCGAGCTCGACGACGGCACGCGCCTCTCGCGCTCGCTCTCCGCGGGCTCTGGCTACCTGGCGCAGTCGAGCGCCTGGGTGCACTTCGGCCTGGGCGGGCGCGAGCCGCTGCGTGCCGTCGTGCGCTGGCCCGGCGGCGGCGAGGAGGCCTTCGACGTCCCCGGGCGCGACCGCTTCCTGGTGCTGGTCGAGGGCAGCGGCGAGGCGCGCGAGCTGCGCCGCCCTGCGGCGCCGATCGAGGCGCAGGGCCGTCCCTGCGAGCCGCCGCCGTCCGCGGGGCCGGTGCGCATGGTCGCGCTCGATCCGGTGCCGGTGCCGGCGATCCAGGCCGAGGGCGCCGACGGGCGCGCGCTTGCGCTGTTCGGCGTGCGCGCGCCGGGCCAGGCCGCGCGCGGCGCCCGGCTGGTCGTGCTCTCGGCGAGCTGGTGCGCCCCGTGTCGCGAGGAGCTCGCGCGGCTCACGGCGGGCCGCGCGGCGCTCGCGCAGGCGGGGGTGGGGGTGCTGGGCCTCGCGCTCGACCAGGACGAGGCCGGCCGCGCGGCCGCGCGCGCGGCGTGGGAGGCGGCGGGAAGTCCCTTCCCGCTCGCCTTCCCGGACGCGGAGGGGGTCGCGGTGCTCGACGGGCTCCAGGGCGTGCTGCGCGACAGCGAGCGGCCGCTGGCGCTCCCGACCTCCTTTCTTCTCGATGGAGACGGCCGGCTGGTCGCGCTGTACACCGGCGCGGTCGCGGTCGAGCAGGTCCTGGCCGACCGGCGGCTGTGCGGCCTCGATCCGGGGCCGCGGCGCGCGGCTGCGGCAGCCTCCGCGGGGATCTGGCTCGACCCCCCCGAGCCTTCCGACCCGGGGGCCATCGCCGGAGGCCTGGAGCGGCGCGGGCTCCCGCAGGCGGCTCGGGAGGTCGAGCGAGCGGCCCTGACGATGGTCGAGGGCTCCGTCGCGGACGTCGAGCACGCCTTCGGGCTGCGCGCGGGCCGGGCCGGGCACCTCGAGGAAGCGATCGCCCGCTTCCAGCGAGCCCTGGCGGCCGACCCGCGCCACGTCGCTTCCTGGCACGACCTGGGCGTGGCCCTGCACCGGGCCGGTCGGGCGGCCCAGGCCGTCGATGCCTACCGCCAGGGGGTCCTGCACGCACCGGAGGACGCGACCCTGCACCACGACCTCGCCCTGGCGCTCCTCGCCACCGGTGCGGTCGATCTCGCCCGGGCCGAGCTGGAGTGGCTGCGGGCCCGTGGGAGCCCCCTCGCCGAAGATTTGGAGATCGCATTCGCCCGCCCCGGCGGGGTCCGTTAGATTTGGGGGTCGCGCGAGCGCTCCCGCGAGGAACGCTCCACCCGCACGGCCCTTCCCGGCCCAGCCGGTCCACCTGGCGGACCGCCCCGGGAGCCAAGCCCTGCGCCCTGACAGGACCGCTTCCCAGGCTTCTGTACTCGCCCGCCAATCTAGGAACACGCAATCATCCGGCGGCCCGCGATCCACGGGATTCGACTGGCCCGCAAGCCCTGGATGGCGTGTAATTTGGCCTCGAGCCCACAGAAGCAGACCGCTTCCCGCGCCCGCTTCTTCTAGGAACGCCTAATCGCTGTGGACTCCATGACTTCCAAGCTTCAAACCGGCTTGCTCGCTGCGCTCGCCCTGGGGGTGGTGGGGATCTACGGATCCCTGTACCTGCGCAGCCGCGAGGCGGACGAGGCCCCGGCGCCCGAGCTGCTGGACTTCGTCGACCCCTCGACCGCCGCGCCGGCCGGACCGGCCGTGCGAATGGTCCAGGCCACCTCGCTCTCCGAAGGCCTCTTCGACCGCGGCCAGTGGCGCGGTCGCCCGGCCCTGGCCGACGTGAACGGCGACGGCCACGAGGACGTGGTCGCCGCCGTCCGCCGCTGGGACAGCCACACCGTCGGCGAAGGCCTGTACGTGTGGCTCGGCGACGGGCACGGCCAGTGGAAGCAATCGATCGAGGGCCTGCGCCGCGACATGGGTTACGGCGGCTCGCGCGTCGCGGACCTGGACGGCGACGGCAAGCTCGACATCGCGTACTCCGGGCACGACGTCATGCCGCAGGTCTTCCTCGGCGACGGGCACGGTGCCTGGAAGACCTCGAGCGACGGCATCTTCATGGACGGCCCCTGCGCCGACGTGGCCGTGGGCGACGTCGATGGCGACGGCACGAAGGAGCTGGTCGCGATGGGGCAGTTCTCCGACAACGGCGGGCTGCGCGTGTTCCGCCGCACGGAGACGGGCTGGGAGGTCCTGGCCGAGATCCTCGACCGGAGCAAGTTCGGCGCCCAGGTGCGCTTGGCCGACCTCGACGGGGACGGCCGCGACGAGATCATCGCCGCGACCTGCGACGGGCCGCGCGTGTGGCGCTTCGTCGGCGAGGTCTTCGAGGCCTTCTCCGAGGGTCTCCCGACGCCCATGATCGGCGGCTCCGACCAGGCCGTGATCGCCCGCGACTTCGACGGCGACGGCATGCAGGAGCTGCTGGTCGCCGGCCACCACGGCGACGACCGCCTGCCGCTGTGCGTGTGGCGCTGGGACGGCGCCCGCTGGATCCAGTGGGGCAGCGGCTTGCCCGCCGACGAGGCCTTCTTCGACCTCGAGCTGGGCGACGTCGATGGCGACGGCAGCCAGGAGATCGTCGGCGCCGGCCGCGAGGGCGTGGCCGTGATCGAGTACCAGGGCGAAGGCGTCTTCCAGCGCGTCGCCCGGGTGGAAGGAACGCTCTCGGTCGTGCACCTGACGACCGGCGACGTGAACGGGGACGGACGCGACGACGTGCTGTGCGTCTACCTCGGCAAAGGCCTGCAGGTCCTGGACATCTCGGAAGCGCTCGGAGGGACGGTATGAACGGCATTCGCTGGACCCTGATGCTGGGTCTGCTGGTCGCCGGTGGCTACGGAGTCCACCTGCACGGCAAGCAATCGCAGACGCGCCCCGAGGGGCGCACCCTGACCGCGGGGCTCGGTTCCGTCCCGGAATCCGCCCCGATCGACGAGGAGGCCGCGGAGGCCCGGCTGCGCGAGCGCTTCGAGCTCTACCGCAAGCTGCGCATGCAGGACGACGTGGTCGCGATGTACGACCTGTCCGACCCCGACCAGCGCTCGCGGGTCGACCTGCGCACCTACCTCTCGTACTACGGACACGGCATGGTCCGCTTCGACGACCTCCAGATCGAGGACATCCGCTTCGACTGGAACAAGCGCGAGGCGACCATGATCGTCAAGACGAGCGCTGAGCTGCTCGTCGAAAAACTGCCCAAGAGCTACCGACTGTCCGCCAGGACCGGTGCCGACGACATGCGTAGCGAAGCTACGGCACCGATGCTCTGGGTTCGGCACGGAGACGGGCAGTGGTACTTCCGCATGGACGCCCAGGTCGCCGCCGGTCAGACCGGCGACGGGCGGGGAATCCAGTCCTTCACCGGACGAGCGGACGACCAAGAAGGAGGCGTTCATTCCGAGGAGGAGACTCCCCGCTAGAGGGTCGCGGAGGCCGCCGCGAAACACGGCGGAGCCGAGGGCCTGAAAGCGAAAATTCACCCTAGTTTCGACTCGAGACCAAGTCACCCAACTGCATCAACACCAGGAGTAGCGTCACAATGAACGCGATCGCCAAGTTTACGGCTGCCGCCCTCGCGGCCGCGGCCCTTGCCCCGACGAGCGCCGCGAACGGCCGTCACCCCGGCAGCGTCCTCGTCTACCCCGTCCAGTACTCGGGCATGGACCTCTCGGTTCCGACCGGTGCCAGCCAGTACTTCTGGACGATCGTGTGCGTCACGAACAGCAACCTGACGCCCGCGACCCCCTTCAGCTTCGGTGGTTCCACGAACGTCCAGTTCGACTACGTCAACACGCTTCGTGACTACCTGAAGCCCCTGAAGCCCCTGCACTGCTACGTCAACGACGTCGTCGAGTTCCTGTCGCCGGCCGACACCCTGTGCGTGCTGACGAACTGCCACAACGCCTCCAACGAAGGCGGCTACCTGGTCGTCCACGCGCAAGATCCGGCCCGCTTCAAGACCGCCTGGTCTTGGGACTACCTGATGGGCTCGGAGATGGTCGTGACGTCCAGCGGCGGCATGTACTCGGTCAACGCGATCCCGTTCGCGTCGCCCCTTGCGGACGCCGCGCTGACGGACCTCGACGGTGACGGCCAGCTCGACTTCGACGGTGCCGAGTACCAAGGCATCCCGGACGTCCTGTACATCGACTCCTTCCTGGCCGTGTCGAACTCCGCTCTGACCCTCATCAACCTGACGGGCGGCGTGGACTTCACCGCCACGGTCAAGTTCGACATCTGGAACGACAACGAGTTCCCGCTGTCGACGATCCAGGCCTTCCGCTGCTGGTTCAACGAGCCGCTCGTGACCGTCAGCCAAGTGTTCAGCAACTACTACCTGCGGGTCAACACTCCGAACGACCTGAGCGAGCTGGACATCAACTGCGACAACATCGGCGACTTCGAGACCGGCTGGGCCAAGATCAACGGCATCTCCGCGAGCTCGACCTCCGAGACGATCGCGAACCCGGCCCTCCTGGGGGCCATCACCTCCGGCCCCGAGTTCATCTTCGACGGCGGTCGCCTCCTGTGGGAGAGCGAAGCCAAGCAACTCAACGGCGACTTCCTGAAGTTCGGCGTCGACGACGTCGAGCACCCCTGATCCGGCTCATTGAGCCAGCTCGGAGGGGGGCAGGGGGAAAACCCCTGCCCCCCTCTTTTCTTGTTTCAATCGCCCGTCGTGAACGTCCACTCGAGCGAGCGCGCCGCGCGGCCCCCGCGGCTCGCACGCGCCCAGTAGCGCGTCCGCGGCCGCAGCGGCGACTCGGGGATCAGCGCGAAGGCGCTGCGCGGAGCCAGCGCCGGGTTGGACGGCTCCCACGGCGAGGAGAGCCGGCAGTCCACCGGCTCGCCCTGCGGCCCGGAGCGCCGCAGCTCGAGCGCATACCCGTCCGCGGGGTCCGGCTCGGGACCCGCGACCTGCAGCGTGATCGGGCAGCCCAGCGAGTCGGTGCGCCGCCCGGGCAGCGGCTCGGGCAGCTCCGGGTAGAAGGCGGGGGGGACGTCGCGTCCTCCCTCCGGCGGCCAAACCACCCACAGCTCCTCGTGCCACGGGCGCACGAGCGAGCCGACGTCGGCGACGAGGATCCGCCCGTCGCTCCCGAGCCCCACGCCGGCCAGGCCCGGCTCGAGCAGCGGCAGACGGTGGTAGAAGGTCGCCATCCAGTTCCGCACCGCATGGCGCGGGTCCCCGATGTGGATGACCGAGTTCTGCGCCGCCCAGGCGCCGGCGGCGCTGAAGGCCGCCCGGTCGGGGTACTCCTCGTGCGCTCCGGGCCAGGCCGCGCACTGGTCGGGGTGGCGGGCGAGGTAGCGCGCGTGCCGCTCGGCGCCCTCGCAGAGCTCGGCGTCGAGCCCCACGCCGACCGGCTCCCCGGCGGGGGCGGACGCCAGGGCGGCGCGTCGCACCGCCTCGAGCTCGCGCAAGACCTCGAGCTGCAGCGGCGACGCCGGCGCCGGCTCGCGCAGGCGGTTCAGGAGGCCGCCCTCCTGCTCCAGCATCCAGCGCCGCCACTCTCCCTCGAGCTCGGGCAGCGGCCGGCGCAGGATCTCCTCGAAGGCCTGCACGCGGTTCGCCCTGGAGCGCGTCGCGTCCAGCACCTGCGCGAACCAGCCGCGCTCCTGCAGGTACTCGACCACGAACGTCGCCTTGAGCAGGTCGAGCCCCTGGATCTTGCCGACCGCGTCGGTGAGGGAGCGCTCCCACGGCGGGTCCTCGCCGCGCTCGACGAGCGCCTCGAGGTAGCGGCGCGAGCCGAACAGCCCGCGCTCGGTCGTGCGCCACGCGCTCGTCGCCTCGCCGGTCTCGCGCGCGGAGTAGGACGGCGTGGCGCCGGGCTCGCCGGAGCGCTCCTGCCAGCTCAGGTGCGGCAGCGTGGTGCCCAGCGCGCGCAGGGCGATCCAGTTCACGTGGCCCGCGAGCAGCGCGGGCTGCGCCGTCCAGCCCAGCCAGCTGCGGCTCTGGTCGAACAGGATCTGCGCCTCGAGGTCGGGCTCGCTGCGCCAGCGGCAGGTGAACCAGCCGCGCGCGTCCTGGTAGCTCGCGTGGTCGGCGAGCGCGAGCGCGTCGCGCGCGCCGACGCCCGCCGCGTTGCTCGCCTCGATCAGGGCGTCGCGGAAGCGCTCGGGAGGCAGCACGAGGTAGTCGCCGCGGGCGAAGCGCGGGACCTCGGCGCGGTCGCGCGCCACCGCATAGGAGAGGGCGCTCGCGCGCAGCGCGGCGACCAGGACGCGGGCCGCGCGCTCGCGCGGCAAGCGGCTGTGCAGGGTGACGCCGGAGGCGCGCGTCGCGTGCCATCCGCTCAGGCCGAGCGCGGCGATCGGCGCGAGGGTCGACTCGCTCTCCTCCACCTGGATCGAGAGCTGGCTGGCCCAGCGCTGGAGCTCCGCGTGACGCTCGCGCCGCCGTAGCTCCTGCGCGCGCTCGACGCTGACCCAGCGGTCGCGGTGGCGCACGTTGCCGAGCAAGCCGTTCGCCTGCTCGTCCTGGTCGTCGATGGCGACGAGCGCGCGCGCCAGGCGCGTCTTGTCCGCCTCGGGCGCGCGCGCCAACCGCTCGCGCAGGTCCGCCGCCGCGCGGCCGAGCTCGCGGCGGGCGTCCGCGTCCGCCGCGGCCGCGGGCCCGGCGCGCCCGAGGGCTTGCAGCCAGCGCGTGCGCAGGCGCTCGAGGGTGCGCGCGTCGGCGCCGAGCATGCCGAGCAGGCCGAGCACGCTCTCGGACTCCGCCCGGCGCGCGCCGCGCGCGAGGTCCTCGCCGGCAGCCTCCAGGGCGCGCGCCGCCTCGGGAGCCAGGCCCTCCGGACCCGGGCCGGTCGTCAGGAGCCCGAGGCAGGCGACCAGGCCGCCCAGCCGGAGCCCTGCGGCCGGGCGGTTGGAAGGGTTCGGCGCCTCGCGCATGGGTGGGGGGAGTATGCGCTCCGGCCGCCGGGGCTACGAAGAACTGACCCTGTCCTTGCGCGGGATCCCTCCTGGCCGCCCGCGGCGGGCAGCGGGCGCGGCGCGCTGCGCGGCTTCCGGGGGCGCTCGGTGAGCGCCCGAGCCGCGCGCGCTCGCCGAGACACGGGCAGCGCTCGCGCCCGGCCGGCGCGTGCATGCAACTCGAACGCAGGGCGGCTGTGACCGGCAGCGCGAGCGGGCGCGGAGCCGCGACGAGGCGCCCGTCCTGCGCGGTAGCGGGCGTCGTGTAACGGCCAGGATCACGGAACGTTCGATCCTCGAACGCGGGCGAGTCTCGAGCGCGCGGCGCTCGCGTGTTGCGTTTGCATGCGCGCGTTTCGGGATGCGTAAGCGCGCGCGAAAGCACGGAACGACACGCCGCGCCTCTCGCGTCCATGAAAAGCTGAAGCAGCGCGACGGAGCGCAGCGGCCACGCCGTTTCGCATCGCCGGGTTCCCCTCGACGCCGCGCGCTGGATACATCCCCAAGGCTCCTACCCCTCGACGAAAAGTCCGCAGGAGGTCATCAAGAAACATGGTTTCCACCAGAACGCTCCTCTGCACCGCACTGGGATTCGCTGCCTTCGCCGGCACGACGACCGCCCAGAACGGCGCGGAGCCCATGAACAGCTCCAAGATCGAGCGCGTCAAGGACGTCAAGCACTACACGTACGACTACGCCAACCAGAAGGTCGTCCGCAACGGCGCCCCGGACAAGCGCTTCGTCGCCACGTTCTGCTACGTGAACACCGACACGGTCGGCTTCT
>CADEGS010000106.1 GCA_902826945.1 uncultured bacterium
CTTGGACTCGACGGCGACGAACACGGTGTCGTCGCCCGCGAGGGTGCCCACGAGGCCGGCCGGCTCCTCGGCCTCGAGCGCGCGCGCCACCGCGCTGGCCGAGCCGGGCTCGCAGTCGATCACGACCAGGTGCGGGCCGGCGGGGAGCGCGTCGCGCAGCAGCATCGAGAGCGCCCCGAGGCCCGTGACCCGCTCGCCCGGGTGGTAGCGGCCGTCGCGCTTGATCACGCCCAGCGCGCGCAGGTCGCGCGAGAGCTGCGGCTGCGTGGCGGCGATGCCGCGCGCGGCCAGGAGCTCCTGCAGCTCGGCCTGGCTCGCGACGGGCTGCTCGGCGAGCAGAGCCTCGATCGTGCGGCGGCGGCGGTCGGTCGCGGACATGGGAGCGAAGGTTGTAGGGTCGGCCGGGTGCGCCCGCAAGCATAAACATGCCACTGATGGGCATATTTATCGAAGGCATGTCCTCTTGGCTGCACGAGAAACCGCCTTCACCAGATACTCTTGCCGCCCGGCAGCGCCCGGACGCCGCGCCGGCCGCGCGAGGCCCGGCGCCGGGACCGGGCGGCTGGCGTCCGAGCGCCGGCCCTGCGCGCGCCGCTCCCCCTCCCGAATAGCTCTCCTTACGTTGCGTAAGCGCACTGTCCCCACGGCCCCTGCCCTGCCGCCCATGAGAAAGGTCCTGCTGCCCCTGGTCGTCGTCGTCGCCCTGTCCGCGGCCCTCGTCGCGTGGCTGTGGCTCTCGCCCGAGAGCGAGGCGCAGCGCACGGGCGCCAGCGCGCCGGCCGCCGCGCTGCCGAGCGCGCCGGCCGCGGCGCCGCAGACGTCGCTCGCCGCCGCCAGCGCTCCGGCCGCGCAGCAGGCGGACGCGGCGGCAGCCCCGAGCTCGCGCGCGACGGTCGAGCAGGCGCAGGAGGAGCCCGAGCGGACGGCCTGGCGCGACGGCAGCGAGCAGTGGCTCGAGGGCCGCGTGAGCCTCGACCCCGCCACGCCGCGCGACGAGGTGCTGAGCGTCTTCGCGGTCGAGCGCGCGGTCGAGGCGCACATGCTCTACGACGACGACGGCGAGGGGGCCAACGTCGGCCTCCCGGGCACGAGGCGCCACGACGACTTCGTCTCCGAGGCGCTCGTCGCCGCCGACGGCAGCTTCCGTCTGGCGCTGCCCGCCGAGGCCGAGGTCGCGCACCTGGCGCTGCTCGGCCGCTACACGTACTCGCCGCGCACGAGCGAGGTGCGGCTGCCCGCCGCGAAGCCGCCGGTGCTCGCCGGCGAGCTCGGCGCGTGGATCACCGGCCAGCTCTCCGCCAAGGAGGGCAAGCTGGCCGGCATCGAGGTCGAGCTGCGTCCCGACCTCTCCGGCGGCTTCGACGCCTTCGGGGTCGGGCGCCAGACCTGGGAGCCGAAGTCGACGAGCGGGCCGGACGGCCGCTTCGAGCTGCGCGCGGTCAGCACGTCCGTGCAGCACGGCCTCCTGGCGCGGCCGGACGACCACGCGGCGCTGCTCGCGAACGGCATCGCGGTCGAGGCCGGCGAGCACCTCGACCGCTCCTTCACGCTCACCGCCGGCGCGACCGTGCGCGGGCGCGTGCTCGGCCCCGACGGCGAGCCGGTCGAGGGCGCCAAGGTCGCGGCGGCGCTGCCCGGCATCCTGGGCCGCGCGATCGGGAGCGTGCGCGAGGGCACGAGCGACGCGGACGGGCGCTACGAGCTCCCGCACGTCGTCCCGGGCAAGCTCGAGGTGCGCGCGGAGAAGGACGGCTTCACGACGGCGAGCGCGCGGCCCGAGCAGGCGCTGGCCGAGGGCGAGGTGCGCGAGGGGCTCGACCTCGCGCTCGAGCGCGGTCGCGTGCTGGCCGGCGTCGTGCGCTATCCCGACGGCGCCCCCGCAGAGGGGGCGAAGGTCGAGGCGGGGCCCGACCTCGCGCGGCTGGGGCAGATGGGCGGCATGTCGCTCGCGACCGCCGGCCGCGGCAGCGCCGAGGCCGACGCCGAGGGACGCTTCGAGATCGGCGGGCTGTCGCAGCTCGCCTACAAGGTCGTGGCGCGCGCCAGCGCCGCCGAGGGCCCGCGCGCGGGCGACTGGAAGGCCGTCGCAGAGAACCAGGACGGCGGCCAGCGGATCGAGCTCGTGCTCGCGGGCGTGCAGCCGCTGGTCGGCCGCGTGGTGGACGTCGAGGGCAAGCCGGTGACCGCGTTCACGGTCTCGGCCAGGCAGGACGCCGGCGGCAGCGCGGGCTTCTTCGCGGGCATGGACCGCCGCGTGCAGCGCTTCACCGACGACGAGGGGCGCTTCTCGATGAAGGACCTCGAGGCCGGCAAGTGGCAGGTCGCGTTCGAGGCGAAGGGCTTCGCCACGACCACGCTCGGGGACGTCGTCCAGCCCCCGCCGGCCGAGGCCGGCGAGCTCGTCGTGACGCTCGAGCGCGCCGCCGCGATCGAGGGGCTCGTGCTGGACACGGGCGGCCGGCCGGCGCCGGGCGCGCGCGTCACGGTCGAGCAGGACCTCGCCGCGCGCATGGCCAGCCAGGGCGAGACGCCCACCGCCTTCGCCGACCACGAGGGGCGCTTCCACCTCGAGCTCGACCCGGGCGAGCACGCGATCGTGGCGGAGCTGGACGGCTTCGCCGGCAGCGCGCCCGCGACGTGCTCGACGCGCTCGGGCGAGGTGACCGAGGACGTCGTGCTGACGCTGCGCCTGGGCGGGACGCTGACGGGCGTCGTGCTCGGCGACGACGGCGAGCCGGCCGTCGGCCGCATGGTCATCGTGCAGCGCGTGCCCACCTACGACGCGCAGAAGCTGCTCACCTCGGCCGCCGACGGCGGCTTCCGGGCCGAGCACCTCGAGCCGGGGCAGTGGCAGGTCGTCGCGACGGTCAACTTCATGTCGGGCGAGAGCGCCGGCAGCGACGACGCGAACATGAACGAGTTCCTCGGCAACATGAAGATCGACATGGTCGACATCGTGGACGGCGAGGAGACGCACGTCGTGCTCGGCGAGGCCGCGGGCGCGCCGGTGCGCGTGCACGGCCGCGTGACGGCGGCGGGCGAGCCGGTCGGGGGCGCGCTCGTCTCCGCCATCCCCGAGGACGGGAACGGCCTGAAGGACCTGAAGATGAAGCCGCTCGGCGACGACGGCCGCTTCGACCTCGACCTGCCCAAGGCCGGCAACTACCTGTTCACGGTGCAGTGGAACTCGGGCACCGGGCAGCAGCAGAACACCGAGCTGCTCCAGACGATCCCGCCCGACGTGGCGGAGCACACGCTCGCGATCGAGCTGCCGGCCGGGCGCATCACCGGCCGCGTGCGCGGCCCGGGCGGGGACACGCTCGCGCGCTGCCGCGTGACGCTGAACTCCGAGGACGCCTCCTACGGCACGTTCATGGGCGGGCACTTCGTCGAGGCGACGACCGACGACGACGGCCGCTACGAGATCCGCTACCTCGAGGAGGGCGTCTACTCGGTGGGCGCGGGCGGGCTCGGCTTCGGCGGCCTGTTCGGCGGCCAGGCGACCGGCGGCCGCGTCGTGAGGGGCGGGCTGCGCCTCTCCGAGGGCGAGACGCTCGACGTGGACTTCCGCCTGGAGGAGCCGGGCGAGCTGACGGGCACGGTCAGCGACGCCGCCGGCCAGCCGGTGGCCGAGGCCGTCGTCTTCCTGCGCGACGAGGACGGCGAGCTGGTCGAGCACTTCTCGCTGATCGCGACCGACGCCAGCGGGCGCTTCACCTACAAGGGCCTCTCCCCGGGCCGCTACACCGCCAGCGCGCGCGCCAAGGAGCTCGTCTCGCCCGAGAGCGCTCCCGTGCGCGTGTCGGCCGGCGCGTCGAGCGACGTGGGCCTGCGCCTGGGCACCGGCACGATGCTGGTCGTGACGGTCATCGACGCCGACGAGCAGGAGCTCGGCACGCGCCTGAGCGTCACCGACGCGGCCGGCCACGAGTACAGCTCGATGCGCTCGATGGACGAGATGATGGAGCGCATGGGCGCCAAGTTCACCGGCAAGGACCACCGCATCGGCCCCGTGCCGCCGGGCACCTACACGCTCGTCGCGACCGCCGGCGACGGCCGCACGACCTCGAAGTCGGTCTCGATCTCCGGCCAGGGCGAGCGGCGCGTGAAGCTGCGCCTGCACTAGTCCGGCCGGCCGTCCGCGCGCCGAAGGCGAGGCGGCCGTTCCCGCCGCGGGTCGCCGGAGCGACAATCCGCGCTCGATGGCGCCCTCTCCGGTGGGATCGGCGGCGCCGGCGCCCGCGCCCGGCGCCTGGCGCATCCCGGTCACGATCCTGGGCGGCAGCGACCGGCGCGCCGCCGAGCTGCCGGCGTCCGGGCTGCACCCGCTGGCGAGCTACAAGGGCGTCGCCGTGCGCGTCGGCGGCCGGCCGCTGATCGCCTGGCTGGTCGAGCGGCTGCTCGCGAGCCGCGGCTTCGGCCCGGTCGCGATCGCCGGTCCGCGGCGCGTGTACGAGCCGCTCGGCCTCCCCGCGGCGCTGGTCGACACCGACGGCAGCGTGGCCGACAACCTCGACGCCGCGCTCGCGCACCACCGCGGCGCGCACCCCGGCCCGATCGCCGTGCTCGCGAGCGACGTGCTGCCCGAGACCGCCGAGCTCGACCTCCTGCGCGAGCGCCTCGAGCGCGATCGCCCGTGCTCGCTCTGGTGCCCGTTCGTGCGCGTGCCCTCCGATCCGGCGGCGCTGGGGGCCTTCGGCTGGAAGCCGACCTACACGATGGTCGAGCCCGGCGGCGCGCGCGTCGCCATCCTGCCCGGGCACCTGTGCGTGTTCGAGCCCGCCGACCTGCGCCTGGGGCTCCTGCACCGCCTGCTCGACCTGGCCTACGAGACGCGCAACCGCTCGGTCGCCCACCGCCGCTCGGTGATGCTGCGGCGCGTGCTCTTGTCGCTCCTCGGCCGCGACCTGCTCGAGCTCGCGCGCCTGCGCGCGCCGAGCTGGACCGCGCGCGTCGCCGGCAGCGGCCTGCGCCTGGCGCGCCGCCTGCGCGAGGGCGCGATCGCGCTCGAGGAGCTCGAGCTCCTGATCGCGCGCATCTTCCTGCGCGCGAAGCCGCGCCCGGGGAGCTTCCGCTTCCCGATCGTGGACGTCACGAGCCTGGCGAAGGACGTGGACACCGAGGAGGAGGCGCGCGCGGTGTCCGCCGCTCCTCCTGCGGCCGGCCCCTGACCGCGCTCAGGCGCCGCCGCCCAGCGTCGCGCGCACGCCCTCGACCAGCATCTGCACCGCCAGGCAGGCGAGCAGCATGCCCATCAGGCGCTGCAGGACGCCCAGGCCCTTGTCGCCGACCAGGCGCGCGAGCGCGCCGGAGAAGGCCAGGATCGCGGCCGTGCCCGCCCAGGCGCCGACGACCGCCACGAGCCAGTCGAAGGTGCGCGTCGGGTCGCTGCTCGTCAGCAGGAGCAGGAGCGAGAGCGTCGCGGGCCCGGCGACCATCGGCACGGCCAGCGGGAAGAAGAGCGGCTCGCCCTCGCCGTGCTCGCCGAAGAGCCCCTTCTCGCCGCCGAAGAGCATGCGGAAGGCGATCACGCCCAGGATCAGGCCGCCGGCGATGCGCACGCTCTCTTCCTCCAGCGCGAGGACGCCGAAGAGCACGCGGCCGAGCGCCAGGAACGCGACCAGGAACGCGAGCGCGAGCAGGAGCTCGCGCACGAGCACCGTGCGCCGCCGCGCCGGCTCGACGCCGCGCAGCACGGTGCTGAACACCGGCAGGTTGCCGATGGGGTCCATGAGCAACCAGAGGGTGAGGGTCGCGGTGGCGGTGGACACGGCGGTGGCTCGGTGCGGCGTGAAGGGATGCGGGGAGGACACGAAAAAACCCGCCGGGGCGCTCCGCCGGCGGGTCGTTCGGGATCGGTCGCGGGACGCGATCAGCGCGGCGGAGACGAGGGCGGGGCGCCGGAGCAGGAGGGCTCCGATCCCGCTCGGCGACCGAGGTCGCTCCAGTGCGACCGGCAGGGCCGGCCGGGGGTGCGCGCGCGCGACATGGCCGAACAGGATGCGGCGGCTCGCCCGGGCTGTCAATCGGGCCCGCGCCGCCGCTCTCCCGGGCGGGAGAGCCGGCGCGGCCATGCGCGCGCTCGGCTCACGCGCGCGTCGGGCTATCCTCTCGGGCGTGCGGGCCGCCCGCCCGCCCGAACCGGAGGAGGGGATCCATGATCAGCCTGGTGGACCTGTGGCTGCCGATCGTGCTGGCGGCCGTCTTCGTCTTCGTCGTGAGCTCCGTGGTGCACATGGTGCTGCAGCTCCACAAGAACGACTTCGCCAAGATGCCGAACGAGGACCTCGTGCTCGAGGCGCTGCGCAAGCACGGCGTGGGGCCGGGCCAGTACCTGTTCCCGTGCGCCGACTCGATGAAGGACATGGCGTCGCCCGAGATGACGGCCAAGTACCAGCGCGGCCCGGTCGGCTACGCGATCGTGCGGGCGAGCGGCGCGCCGACGATGGGCAAGGCGCTCCTGCAGTGGTTCGTCTACTGCCTGGTGGTCGGGACGATCACGGCCTACGCCTCGCACCTGGCCTTCGCGCGCGGGGCCGCGGGGATGCTCGTCTTCCGCTTCGCGGCCAGCGTGTCGCTGCTGGGCTACGGGCTGTACGCGGCGATGGACTCGATCTGGAAGGGCGCGCGCTGGAGCACGACGGCGAGGTACTGGCTCGACGGCCTGCTCTACGCGCTCACGACGGGCGCGACCTTCGCCTGGCTGTGGCCGGCGTAGAGCCCGACGCGAGACGGCCCGCACGCGCGGCGGCGGCGCCGCCGACGGACCGCTCGCGCAGCGCGGAGACGCCGGCGCGCGACGAGGCCTTGCGCGCGCTCGTCGAGCGCGAGGGCCCGCGCCTCTACGCGCTCGGCCTGCGCTTCTGCGGCAGCCCGCACGAGGCGCAGGACCTCGTGCAGGAGACGTTCCTGCAGGCGACGCGCGCCTGGGACGCCTTCGAGGGGCGCTCGAAGCCCTCGACCTGGCTCTACACGATCGCCGCGCGCGTGTGCCAGCGCTTCCACCGCAAGCGCTCCGGCGAGCCGCAGCGGCTGGCCTCGCTCGAGGAGCTGTTGCCGCTCGGCGCCGGGCCGATGGGCGTCGTGCCCGCCGACGAGGATCCGCTCGCGCACGCGCTGCGCGCGGAGGCGCGCGAGCGGCTCGAGCAGGCCATCGCGCGCCTGCCGACGCCCTTCCGCATGCCGCTCGTGCTGCACGCCGTCGTCGGCTTCCCCGTCGAGGACGTGGCGGCCGTGCTCGGCCTCAAGGCCGCGACGGTGAAGACGCGCCTGCACCGCGCGCGGCTCGCCGTGCGCGCGGCGCTCGAGGGCGCGCTCCCGCGCCGCGCGCTGCCGGCGCCGATCTTCTCGCGCCGCGTGTGCCTGGACCTGCTCGAGGCGAAGCAGGAGGCGCTCGACCGCGGGAGCGCGTTCGCCTTCCCCGACGACGTCGTGTGCGAGCGCTGCGCGGAGCTGTTCGCGACGCTCGACCTGACGCAGTCCGCCTGCCGCGAGCTCGCGCGCGGGGCCCTGCCGGCCGAGCTGCGCGCGCGGCTGCTGGCGCTCGTGGCCGGCGGCGAGGCGCAGGCGCCCCGCCGGCCCTGAGCGCGGCGGGCGGGGACGGAACCCGGCCTCGCCCCGCGGCGCAGGAGGCCGGCGCGCGGCCGAGCGAAAAGTGCCCTGGCCGGGAACCGCCCGCGCCGATCGGGCTCTCAGGGGAGAAGCGCGGCCCCGCTCCGCACCCGACCAAGGAGACCTCGTGCGACGACCCCTCCTGATCCTCTCGTTCGGCCTGCTCGCCGCGGCCTGCCGCTCCGGAGCGAGCGCGCCCGTCGCCGACGGCGCGCCCACCGGCGCCGCCAGCCCGCCCGCGGCGATCCCGGCCGCGGCGCTCGAGCCCGCCCGCCTGGGCGCGATCCGGCGCCTGCACGCGCTCGGCGGCGTCTTCGCGGCCAGCCAGCCCGCCGCCCTCGACCTCGAGCTGGCGCAGGAGGCCGGCGTGCGCACCGTCGTCAACCTGCGCCACGAGAGCGAGGTCACCGACTTCGACGAGCCCGCGCTCGCGCGCGCGCTCGGCCTGACCTACGTCTCGATCCCCTGGAGCGGCGTGGACGAGCTGACCGACGAGGTCTTCGACCGTGCGCGCGAGGTGCTGCAGACCGCCGAGCGCCCGCTCCTCCTCCACTGCCACTCGGCCAACCGCGTCGGGGCGGTGTGGCTGCCCTGGCGCGTGCTCGACGGCGGCCTCTCGTGGGACGCGGCCCTGGCCGAGGCCGAGCAGGTCGGCCTGAAGACCCCGGCGTTCGTCGATCGCGCCCGGGACTACGTGCTCCGTCACGGCGGCGAGCTCTGACGTCTCCCCCTCGCGTCGCTCGCCGCCCGCCCGGGTCCGCGCTCGTCGCGGGCCCGGGCTCCTTTCTCTCGCTCGCGCAGGCGCGGCCGCCGCGCGCCGCGACGGCCCCTCAACGGCGCAGCATGGCCCAGGTGAAGTCGGGCCCGCGCTGCTGCACGCGCGCCATGTGGATCCACAGCAGGGCCAGGGCCTCGAGGGTGCGCGCGAGGTGGATGCCGCCGACGACGATCGGCTCCCAGCCGAGGTCCCTGGCCAGGAGCGCGACGAGCTCGGTCGCCGACTCGTCGTCGCCCGCGATCGGCATCGCGGGCCGCAGCTCCCCGTAGCCGGGGTAGGCGCTGTCCTCGAAGTTCTCGAAGCCGTAGACGGAGAAGGCCTTCACGACCCGCGCCTCGGGGCGCAGGCTCTGCACCGTCTCGCCGCCCGAGCCGTCGCCCGACACGAGCAGCGCGAAGCCCGGCCCGATCGGGTTCGTGCAGTCCACCAGCACCTTGCCGGTCAGGTCGCCGGCGGCGGCCAGCGCCCGCTCGACCGCGGCCCACGGCGTGGCGAGGAAGACGACCTCCGAGGAGTGCACCGCCTCCGCGGCGGGCTGCGCGCGCAGCGCGTCGTTGCGCGCCAGCGCCGCGCGCAGCGAGCGCGAGCGCGGGTCGTGCGACGCGAGCACGACGTCGTGCCCGGCGCGGGCGAGGTGATCCGCCAGGGCGCCTCCGACCTGGCCAGCTCCGATGAAGGCGATGCGCATGGACGGCTCCGTTCGTTCCTCGGTCGCCCCCCCGGGGTCCGGCCGCCGATGGTACCCGCCGCGCGCGCGCGGCTCAGCCCGGCGCGGGGGCCGCCGGCGCCAGGCCCTCCTGTGCCAGCCGCGCGTGCAGCCAGGCGCGGAACTGCACGAGCGCCGGCAGCTCGAGGCTGCGCTCGGGCATGGCCAGCCAGTAGGCCTTGCGCGTCTTCACCGCCAGCGTGCCGAAGGGGTTCACGAGGCTGCCGGCCGCGAGCTCGCCCTGCACCAGGAACGAGGGCAGGAGCGCGACGCCCAGGCCCGCGATGGCGGCCTGGATGACCATCAGATAGTGCTCGAAGCGCGGGCCGCGGCGCGCGTCGGGCGCGTCGATCGCCTGGCCGGCGAACCACTCCTCCCAGCCCGCGCGGCGGCTGTCGAGCTGCAGCAGCGTGTGCCCGAGGAGGTCGCGCGGCTCCTCGATCCGGTGGCGCACGAGGTGCATCGGCGCCGCGACCACGACCACGTCCTCGTCGAGCAGGTGCTCGAGCCGCGCGCCCGGCCAGAGCGGCTCGCCGTGGTGGATCGCGGCGTCGAGCTCCTCGGCCTCGAAGTCGAAGGGGTGCAGGCGCGTCGTGAAGTTGATCGAGACGCCCTCGTGCGCCTCGTAGAAGGAGCGGATGCGCGGGATCAGCCACTGCGTCCCGAAGGTCGGCAGGATGGCGAGGTTCAGGACGCCGCCCTGGCCGGCCGAGGACTGCAGCTCGAGCACGATCGCCGCCAGCCGGTCGAGGATCCCGCGCAGCTTGGCGCCGAACACCTCCGCCGCCGGCGTCGGCCGCACGCGCGGGTGCTCGCGCCGGAAGAGCGTCACCCCGAGGCTCTCCTCGAGCGCCGAGACCTGCCGGCTGATCGCGCCCTGCGTGCGGTGCAGCTCCGCCGCCGCGCGCGTGAAGCTCTGGTGGCGCAGGGCCGCGTCGAACGCCTGGAGGGCCGTCATGGAGGGAAGCTCGGCGCGCATGGGCATGAGCCTAGCGCATCGGAAGAGGGACGACCTCCCCGCCCTGTAAGCCGCTCAGGCCATCTGATGGGTCATGCGATGCCGCACTCCCGTGAGTCCATCGCATGACTTGCCGCTTGCGCCGATGCATGGGCGGCGCAAGGCTCTCAGCCTCGGCAAGGCGTGGGAGCCGGCAGACCCAGGCCCGCGACCGCCCGTACGCGACTCGTGTCGCCACCTTCCGCTACGACGAGGTGTTCGCCGGACGCGAGCAGACGGTGTTCTCCGAGCTGCTCCTGATCGAGCTCCCCCGCCGCCGCCTGCTGAAGGTCCGCAGCACGGCTCCCCTCGCGCAGGCCGCGGTGGCGGAGGGGAGCCTGCTCGACCTCATGGAACGCCTGGACTGGGCTCCGTAGATCGCGGCGGCGCGCGCCGAGCCCGGGCTCAGAACGAGTTCCAGAGGAGCTGGTTCGTGACCTCGTGGTGGAACTGGACCTCGGCGCGCTTGACCAGGGTGCCGAGCGCCTTCGGGCAGCGGTCGGCCGAGGCGGCCTTGAGCTCGGCGTACTTCGAGGCGACGTCGGGGCCGAAGAGCTCGGTCGTCCAGGGGCTCGCCTTGAAGGCGCGGATCGCGTCGTGGACGTTGTCGGGCAGGAAGCGCGTGCGCGTGCGCTTGCCCTCCTCGACCGGGCCGCTGGGCGGGCCCTCGAGGCCGGTGCGCAGGAGCGTGTAGAGCGTCATGTAGATGTTCGCGTCGGGACCGACCGAGCGCACCTCGATGCGCGCGCTCTTCTCGTTGCCGATCGGGATGCGGATCATCGAGCCGCGGTCCACCGCCGAGACCTTGATCTGGTTCGGCGCCTCGAAGTGCGGGTCGAGGCGGCGGTAGGCGTTGACGCTCGCGTTCAGCACCAGGCAGATGTCCGAGGCGCTGCTCAGCACGCGATCGACGAAGTCCCAGGCCATGGCCGAGACCGAGTCCTGGCCGTTCTTGTCCCAGAACAGGTTCTTCCCCTTCTTGCCGATCGAGATGTTCGTGTGCGCGCCGCTGCCGTTCACGCCCATCACGGGCTTGGGCAGGAAGGACGCGGTCATCCCCATGCGCGCCGCGACCTGGCGGCAGAGCAGCTTGTAGAGCTGGAACTGGTCGGCCGCGACCAGCGCCTCCGCGTACGAGAAGTTCATCTCGAACTGGCTCGGGGCCACCTCGGGGTGGTCCTTCTCGTTGGCGAAGCCCATCGCGCGCTGCGCCTCGGCGGCGGCGTCGATGAAGCGGCGCAGCGGATCGCTCGGCAGCGAGTGGTAGTACCCGCCGCTCGAGACGTACTCGAAGCGGCCGGTCTCGGGGAAGTGGCGCTCGGCCTCCACGCCCTGGAAGAGGAAGCCCTCGATCTCGTTCGCGGCGTAGCACTCGAGCCCCTTCTGCTGCTGGAGCTCGGCCAGGAAGCGCTTGAGCCGCCCGCGCAGGTCGGCCTGGTAGGGGGTGCCGTCGCGCTCCAGCACCTCGCCGAAGACGAGCACCTTGCCGGCGCCGAAGACGTCCGCCGGCAGCCAGTAGAAGGCGGGCCAGTCGATGTTGAGGCGCAGGTCGCTCTCGGACTGGACCGAGAAGCCGCGGATCGAGCTGCCGTCGAAGGTCAGGTTGTCGTAGCTCCGCAGCAGGAACTTCTTGTCGTAGTCCAGCATGTGGAGCCGGCCCTCGAGGTCGGTGAAGCAGACCGTGACGGCCTTGATGCGCTTCTCGCTCTCGAGGTAGGCCAGGCGCGCCTTGCGGATGCGCTCGGAGGCGCCGGCCTGGAGCCGCTCCTCCTTGGCCTCGAGGTTCATCTCCTCGAGCTTGTCGTAGGGGATCTCCAGGAACTCGCGCAGGGGGGTGCCGGTGGCGTCCATGGTCGTCTTCCGCGTCTCGGGTGGCAGGGCTAGAAAGGACTGGTTCTAGCTTTATCGACGGATCGACAGAACTAAAAATAGCCTTCTTTAGCCTTGTGGAGCGCATTCCGAGCGCAATGGAAGCCCTCACGCGAGGGGGGAGCGGCCCCGCGGCACGCCGCTCGGGCGCTCGCGGGCGTGGCTCCAGCGACCCGCGGCCCGCGGCGCGATGAACCGCTTTCCCCTCCCGCGACGCCAGACCCTCGTCGGCTCGGCGACGATCCGCCGGCGCAGCAGGAGCCCAGCACGATGACGACGCATTCCGCCATGACGCGGCTCCTACGGCGGGGTCTCTCCGCCGCCTTCCTGGGAGGGGCGGCGCTCCCCGCGTGGGCTGGCGTCCTCGTCGTGGACGAGGCGGGGGGAGCGGGGGCCGACTTCCTGCAGATCGAGGCCGCGGTCACGGCGGCCCAGGACGGCGACACGATCCTGGTGCGCCCGGGCGAGTACCAGACCTTCTCGGTCGCCGGGAAGTCGCTCTCGATCGTCGCCGACGGCGAGGGGGTGCTCGCGAAGGGCGTCCCGGCGTTCCGGGTGGAGGGGCTCGCGCAGGACCAGGAGGTCCTGGTGCGAGGGCTGCGCTGCATCTACTACATCCACGTCGCGTCCTGCGCGGGGTCCGTGTGGATCGACGAGGTCCAGAGCGAGCACGGGACGAACGTCGGGCTGAACGCGCCTCCGTGCTACGGAGGCGTGGGCCTGTCCGGAGCCATCCCCGGCGCGTGGGTGACCGACTCGCCGCGGGTGACCTTCACGCGCTGCAGCCTGCGCGGATCCACCGGCATCGACGGGCCGGATCCGGTCTACGGCCTGGCCTGGGCGGGCAGCGGGCTGCGCGTCGCCCGCTCGGGCGTGCGGGCCTTCGACTGCGAGATCCTCGGGGGGCCGGGCCACTCCTCCACGATCGCCATCCAGATCGACCCCGGAGGCGAGGGCCTGTTCCTCGAGAACGCCACGGTCACGCTCGTCGGGTGCACGGTTCGAGGCGGACCGGGAGGCGTGCACCTCGCGAACCCCTGCGGCGGCACGCATCCGGCGGGAGGCGCGGGCGTGCGCTTCTTCGGCGACCTCGGCGTCCTCCGCTCCGCGGCCTCGACCGCGGCCGGAGGCGCAGCCGACCTCGACCTCCTGTGCCCCGGGCTGAGCGGGCCGGCGGGAGCGCCGATCGCCGGGACCGGCACGATCGTGGCTCTGGCCGGCCACGCCCGGCACCTGCGGGCGAACAGCCCCGTGCGCGGTGGGGACACGCTCACCTTCGAGCTGGAGGGCCAGCCGGGCGAGACCCCGCTCCTCCTCCTGTCCCTCGCGCACGAGCCGATCGACCTGCTCGGCGGCTCGCTCCTGATCGGCCTCCCGCCGACGGATGCCTTCGTGCTGCCGGCCCTGCCGGCCGACGGCCAGGCGTCGCTCGGCTTCGCGGTGCCGGGCGTCGGGCCCGCGCTCGAGAGCCTGCACCTCTACGCCCAGGCGGCCTTCCTCGACGCGACGCCGGCGATCTGGCTGGGAGCCGGAACGACCGTCGTGCTCCTCGACGGGAGCCCGTAGGCCAGGAGGAGCGCTCGGCGAGCGCGCATGGGCCCGCCCTGGCGGCTCCGGTCCGGCGGACGCAGGCGTGGGCGATCCGCCGGCACACCGCGACCAGGGCGACGACCGCCTTCTCGGCTGCCTCGGCGGCGAGCCAGCCCAGACCAAGCGATGAGCTTTGCTCACTCATCCGTGCCAAGAAGTCGTGCGGAAACAGCAATATCAGGCTCGATACGGCTGCTATAACGCTCCTCGCCGAGCCAAATCAATGAACCAGACGCAACGCTCCACGCTGTTCCAGCTCCTCGAAGCCACCCTCGGCCCCCGGCGCACGGCGGGCCTGTTCGAGGCGCTCGAGGTCCCCGCGACCCTGCTCGGCGAGGGCGAGCGCATCGGCCGGGCCCCGCTCGCGATGGCGCTCGCGATGGCGCTCTTCGACGGCGTGCGCGCGCGCGTCCCGATGGCCGGCGCCTACGTCGGCGACGCGGTGCGCGGCGGGCGCAAGCTGTGCTTCGACCACGGCGCCCTGCGCACGGTGGACGCGCCCTCGGGCGCGCTGCCCGCCGGCCGCGCGGCGATCGCGCGCGTGCTCGAGCCGCTGGGCTACCGCATGGTCGGCGTCTACCCGCTCGAGCGCCTGGGCATGACCGGCTTCGTCTACGCCCACGACGAGCTGGCCGAGGCGATCCCCCAGTACTTCGTCTCCGAGCTGCACCCCGAGCGCTTCTCGCCCGCCTTCCGCGCGGCGGTCGCGCGCGTCGTCGGCACGAGCCGCGACCCGCTCGCGCCCGCGGCGCGCGCGCTGCTCGACGAGCTCGCCGCGCGCGGCGACCTGAGCCTGGAGAAGGCGACGCGCCTCTTGCCCGCGCTGCTCGCCTGCTTCGAGCGCCAGCACGACGAGCCGCG
>CADEGS010000107.1 GCA_902826945.1 uncultured bacterium
ACGCTCGACGACGAGTCGCCCTTCGCGACGATGATGAGCCTCTACGACGAGGCCGCCGCGTTGCTCGGTATCGACCCGTCGAACTACGCCATCCTGCGCCGGCCGGACCGCGAGGTGACGGTCTCGGTGCCGGTGCTGCTCGACGACGACTCGTGGGGCGTGTTCGAGGGCTACCGCGTGCAGCACAACCAGGGGCTGGGACCGTTCATCGGCCCGATGCGCCTGTCGGCCACCGTGCACATGGACGAGCTGCGCGCGCTGGCCGCCTGGATGACCTGGAAGTGCGCGGTGCTGAACATCCCCTTCGGCGGCGCGGCCGGCGGCATCCGCATCAACACGCGCAAGCGCTCGCGCGGGGAGGTCGCGCGCGCGGTGCGCCGCTACACGGCGAACATGCTCGACATCATCGGGCCGGACCGCGACATCTTCTCGCCCGACCTGGGCTGCGACGAGGAGGTCATGGCCTGGGTGATGGACACCGTCTCGAACCACGAGCGTCACACCGAGAACGCCGTCGTGACCGGCAAGCCGCTGTCGCTGGGCGGCTCGCGCGGCAGCCGCGAGGCGGTCTCGCAGGGATTGCGCGTGGTGCTGCGCCTGGCGCTCGACCGCCACCGCATCGAGCAGGACCGTCCGAGCGTGATCGTCCAGGGCGCCGGCAAGGTCGGCGGCCACCTGGCGCGCCTGCTGCACAACGACGGCTACCTCGTGTGCGGCCTGTCCGACGCCTCCGCGGCGATCTACGACCGGCGCGGCCTCGACGTGCCCGCCGTCCTGGGCTGGCGCGAGCGCAACGGCAACCTGGTGGATTGCCCGGGCGAGTTCGAGCGCCTGACGAACGACCAGATGCTGACGCAGCCGTGCGACGTGCTGATCCCGTGCGCGATCTCCAAGACGATCCACTCGCGCAACGCGCGCTCGATCCGCGCGCGCCTGATCGTCGAGGGCGCGCACGGCCCCGTGTCGGCGCGCGGCGATCGCATCCTGGACGAGATGGGCATTCCGGTCGTGCCCGACGTGCTCGCCAACGGCGGCGGCGCGGTGATCGACTACTTCGAGTGGGTCCAGAACCGCCAGGGCCTGTCCTGGATCGAGCCGGTGATCCACAAGCGCCTGACGCGCTTCATGAGCGAGGCCTGGAACGACGTGTGCGCGTACCAGGAGCGCTACGGCGTGCGCATGCGCATGGCCGCGCACATGCGCGCCGTCGAGCGCGTCGCGCTGGCCGACAAGATGCGCGGGATCTACGCCTGAGCCCCGTGCCTCGGGCTCCGCGCGCCTCGCGCGGATGCCCGAGCCACCGGGCTCAGGCCCGCGGCCGCATGGCCGCGGCCGGCGCGTGCAGCGCCGTGGCGCCGCAGGCCTCCTTCGCGCGCAGCGCGAAGCCATCGTCGCGCAGCGACGGAAGCACGCGCCCCCCCCCGGAGCGCGCGCCCCGCTAGCGAGAGTCGGTCGCTTGGCCCCGCTCTCCCCGCCCGCGCAGCAGCGCGCTCGTGGCGTGCGTCTTGGGATCGCCGCAGATCGCGATCTCGATCCCGAGCTCGCGGTCCACCGCGCGCTCGGGCACGCTCTCGGGCGTGTAGTCGGTGCCCTTGGCGTG
This sequence comes from uncultured bacterium, assembly GCA_902826945.1. Next base: position 1,601 of record CADEGS010000107.1, read on the forward strand.
CACGTCCGGCCGCAGCGCGCGCAGCGTCGCCTCGAGCGTCGTCTCGTCGAAGGCGACCACGAAGTCCACCGCGGCCAGCGCGCACAGCAGCTCGGCGCGCTCGGCGAGCGGCGTGCACGGCCGCCCCGGCCCCTTCAGCGCGCGCACCGACGCGTCGCCGTTCAGCGCCACGACCAGCAGGTCGCCGCGCGCGCGCGCGTCCTCCAGATAGCGCACGTGCCCGACGTGCAGCAGGTCGAAGCAGCCGTTCGCGAGCACGACGCGCGGCGGCGTGGCGCCGCGGCGCCGCTCCGCGAGCAGCGTCGCCAGCGCCTCGCGCGCGAGGAAGCGCCCGCTCACGGGACCGCGGCCGGGGGTGCGGGCGCGGCCGCGCCGCGCGCCAGCGCGCGCGCCAGCGCCTCGGGCGCGCAGACCGCCGCGCCGCTCTCCATCACGACCACGCTGGCGGCCGCGTTCGCGAGGTGCATCGCGCGCACGCCGTCCAGCCCGGCGGCCAGCGCCAGCGTGAAGGCCGCCGCCGCCGTGTCGCCCGCGCCGCTCACGTCCACCACCTCGCTCGCGCCCACCACGCCGACCCAGGCGCCGCCCGGGCGCGCGTCCTCGAAGAGCGCCATGCCGCGGTTGCCCATCGTCACGAGCAGCCGCCGCGGCGCCAGGCGCGCGCGCAGCGCGGCCGCCGCGCGCGCCAGCGCGCCGTCGTCCTCGAGCGCCTCGGGCGCGACGCCCGCCGCGCGCGCCAGCTCGCTCACGTTGGGCGTCAGCGCGTCGAGGCCGCGCCAGGGGTCGAAGCTCGCGCGCGGGTCGAGCACGACCAGCGCGCCCTCCGCTTGCACCGCGCGCGCGGCGTCGGCCAGCTCCTCCCCCACCAGGCCGTAGCCGTAGTCGGAGACGAGCAGCGCATCGATCGTCCCCGCGAGAGCGCGCACGCGCGCCGCGACGGCCGCGCGGAGCTCCGGCGCGAGCGGCGCGTCGGGCTCGCGGTCGATGCGCAGCACCTGCGCCGGCGTGCGGCCTGGCTCCGCGCCCAGGACGCGCGTCTTGGTCGGCGTGGACCAGGCCTCGCTGGCGCAGAGGCCGGCGAGCTCGACGCGCTCGGGCTCGAGCAGCCGCAGGAGCTCGCGCCCGGCCGCGTCGCGGCCGACCACGCCGACCAGCGCCACGCGCGCCCCGAGCGCGCGCACGTTGCGCGCCACGTTCGCCGCGCCGCCGGCGCCGAAGCGCTCCCCCTGGTGGCGCATGACGATCACCGGCGCCTCGCGCGACAGGCGCAGCGGCCGCGCCAGCAGGTAGTGGTCCGCGATCGCGTCGCCCACGACCGCGACGCGCAGCCCGCCGAAGTCGGGCACGGGGCTCGGGACGGGCGGCGCGCGCATCGCGGGGACCCTCAGCAGACCTCGTCCGCGGCCGCGGCCAGCGAGCGCTCGCGCAGCGCGTCGGGCACCGGCCGCGCGGCGGCGGTGGCCCACTCGATGCCGCTCTCCTCGGCCAGGAACACGTCCGAGCGCACGCCCATCGAGGCGTTGTAGCGGATCGCGTAGTGCAGCTCGCCCTTCGCCTGGGCGGCGCGCGAGAGCTCGCCGTCGCGCTCGCGCACGTGCGGCCGGAAGGCCTCCCAGCCCGCGCGGTCGAGCGCCAGGAGCTCGTCCACAGCGCGCCGGTAGCGCGCCGACGCCGGCGCAGGCCGGGTGTCGGCCAGGCGCGCGTTCACGAACCACGGCATGGCCGCCACGAGCTTCTCGACGAACAGGTCCTCCTCCGCGCCGAAGTCCAGGCACGAGGACGAGGTGAACTCGGTCAGCGTGGCGCGGGCGTCCGCGGGGCGCAGGAAGCCGCCCTCGAGCGCCAGGCGGTGCCCCTCGGTGCCGGGGAACGGGAAGAAGGCCGAGGTGCGGAAGCGCCCGATCCCCGAGCGCGCCAGCAGCGCGACCGTCGCCAGGCGCTCGGCGTGCGTCTCGCCCGGCAGGCCGACCATCACGAAGCCCGAGGTGTGCAGCCCGTGGCGCTCGGCCTCGGCCACCGTGGCCAGAATGTCCTCGTCGCTCATGAAGCGCTGCAGCACCTCGCGCCGCACGCGGTCGGAGCCCGACTCGATGCCGAGCTTGAGGATGCGGCAGCCGCCCTCGACCAGCGCGCGCGCCACGCGCGGATCGAGCCGCTTCACGTGGCTGTTCACGACCCACGGCACGCCGAAGCCCGCCGCGCGGTAGGCGCGCGCGAAGGCCAGCGCGTGCTCGGCGTTCATCGTGAACAGGTCGTCGTCGAGGATGAACGTGCCCACGCCGCGGTAGCGCGCGAGGATCCAGCCGATCTCCTCGACCATGGCCTCGGGCGCGCGGTAGCGGAAGAAGCCCAGGCTCCCGACGGGACGCCCGAGCTCCTCGTGGTAGCGATCGACGATCTTGTGGTTGAGGCAGTACGTGCAGCGGTACGGGCAGCCGCGGCTCGTCATCAGCCCGAACCAGCCCTCCTTCTGGTCGAGGATGCGCTGCGTGTCGAACAGCTCGTAGTCGGGCATCGGCAGCGCGGCGAGGTCGGGGAACTCGCCGACGGGGTTCTTGACCCACGCGTCCGGTCCGCCGCCCGCCGGCGGCCGCACGCCGCCGCGCCACGAGAGGAAGTTGCGCACGCCGTCGGGGCGCTCGCCGCGCTCCAGCGCCCGGACGAGCGCCAGCAGCGCGTCCTCGCACTCGCCGACGCCGACGTGGTCCCACGCGGCGTCGGCCATCACGGCCTCGGGCACCATCGTCGGGTGGATGCCGCCGACGACGAGCGGCGGCAGCGCGCAGCCTTCCTGCTCCGCGCGCGCCCGCAGGAAGCGCGCCAAGCGCAGGGCCTCGGGGTACTGCATCGTCAGGCACGAGAAGCCGACCAGCCCCGGTCGCCACGCACGCACCAGCCCGAAGAGCTCCTCGTCGCTCGGCACCGGCGGCAGGTTCTCGTTCAGGTTGACCAGCCGCGTCTCGTGCCCGTGCGCCTTGAGCACGGCCGAGAGCGACGCCAGCCCGTGGTTGAACCCCATCTGCGTGTAGAGGTTCGGGTAGACGAAGAGCACGCGCACGGGAACGTTCCTGCGCGATCGAGCGTAGCCGCGCGGCGCGCGCCGCCCAAGCCGGCGCCCGAAAGGCTTTCGGCGCGCGCGCGCGGGAGCGGGGCCAGCCTTCAGCGGCGCGCCTCCGACGCACGAAGGGGATGCGTCGGCCCGCCCCGGCGGACCGCGTGCTCCCCCCCCCGGCCCCCCCGCCCCCCCCATGTCCCAGCCCCCCGCGCCCTGCGCGCGCGCGGCACGCTCCGTCGTCGGCGCGCGTCGTGCCCGCTCCGTCCTCCGCCGTCCGTCGCCCGCCGCCGGGGGCGCGTGATGGCCCTGCGCATCGGCACCAACCTGGCCGGCCTGACGGCCGCGCACGAGCTCGAGCGCACCGCCTGGCGCTTCGCGCGCAGCCTCGAGCGCCTGGCCACCGGTCGCCGCGCGCCGCGCGCCGGCGACGACCCCCACGGCCTCGTGCGCGGCGAGCGCGCGGAGGCGCGCCTGCGCTCGCTCGACGCCGCGCTGCGCAGCGCGGCGGGCGCGCTCGACCTGGCGCGCGCGGTGGACGGCGCGCTGGGGCAGGTGGCCGAGGTCGCGGTGCGCCTGCGCGAGCTCGCGCTGGCCGCCGCCAACGGCACGCTGGCCGCGTCGGACCGCGCCGCGCTCGACCGCGAGCGCCAGTCGCTGGCGGACGAGCTCTCGCGTCTGACGGGCGCCACGCGCTTCGACGGCGTGGACCTGCTCGGCGAGCAGCGCAGCCTGCGCCTCCAGATCGGCCCCGAGGCCGGCGACGCGCTGCCGCTCGACCTGCTCGACTTCCGACCCGTCGGTCCCGTCTTCGCGGCCTACTCGCTGGCCGACGAGGAGGGGCGCGGCAAGGTCCACGAGTACGCGGGCCTGCTGCTCGACTTCGTGCTCGGGCTGCGCGGCTTCGCGGGCGCGCTCGAGAGCCGGCTGGCCTCGATCGTGCGCGGGCTGGAGAGCGCGCGCGACGCGCTGGCGGTCGAGCTCGCGCACGTGCGCGACGCCGACCTGGCGCACGAGGCCTCCGAGGTCGCGCGCGAGCGCCTGCGCCTCGAGCTCGGCGCGCTCGTGCTCGCGCAGGCGAACGTGGACCACGCCGTGGCGCTGCGGCTGCTCGAGGGGCTGCCTTCCCCCGCGGCGCGCGAGGAGCGCGACGAGGACGGCACGCGGCCGCGCGAGCGCCGCTGAGCGCGCCCCCTCACCACTCCGCGGCGAGCTCGCGCAGCTCGGACGCCGCGCGCGCGTCGCCGGCGCGCGCCGCGGCCGCGAGCCCCGCCTCCACGGCCGCGCGCGCGCCGGCCAGGTCCTCCTCCTCCGCCAATATGCGCGCCTTCTGGTACCACGCGTAGGCGTGGTCGGGCGCGAGCGCGAGCGTGCGCTCGAGCCACACGAGCGCCTGCTCCGGATCCCCCGCGGCCGCGTGCTCGAGCGCCAGCGCGTAGGTCGTGAAGTCGTCCGACGGGCTCTGCGCGTGGAACGCCAGCAGCTTCTCGATGCGCTCGCTCATGGGTCCTACCGGTGCCCCTGGCCGCGGCGCAGCGTCGCGGCGCCGGCGGAGAGGTCGCCGAAGGCCTCCTCCTCGCCGTCCAGCCAGCGCACGCGCACGTCCAGCACGCCGGGCGCCTCGCCCAGGCCGAGGTGCACGCGCGCGTCGTTCGCGGTCAGGTAGCCGTAGGCGCTCTTGACGCGGCGCACGAGCGCGCGCTCGCCCAGCCGGCAGGTGACGAGCGCGCCCAGCGCGTCCGCTCCGCCGCGCTCGAGCACGCGCAGCGTGAGCGAGGCGCCGCGCGCCGCGCGGACGTTGCGCAGCAAGCGCGCCGGCCCGTCGCGGTTCACGACCACGACGTCCAGCGCGCCGTCGCCGTCGAGGTCGCCGATGGCGGCCGCGCGGCTGGTCTCGACCAGGAGCTCGGCCGTCCCGCCGCGCGGCAGGACCTCCTCGAAGCGCGGCGCGCCGGGCGTCCCGCTGCCGCGCAGGAGCAGGTTGGGCTCGGCGAAGAAGCCGGCCGGCCCCGGCTCGGCGGCCTTCGTCACGCGCCCGTCGGCGACGAACAGGTCGAGCCGGCCGTCGTCGTCGAAGTCGGCGAAGCCGCAGCCGAAGCGCGTGAAGGGCTTGCTGGCCGACGCCAGGCCGAGGAGCGGCGTGCGATCGGAGAAGAACGAGCCCTCGTTCCGGTAGCAGGAGTCCGTCTCGCCGTGCAGGTTCACGACGAGCAGGTCCTCGTCGCCGTCGTCGTCGAGGTCCACGCAATCCACGCCCATGCCGGCCTTCGTGCGGCCGTCCAGGTCCACGGCGCAGCCGTACGCCGCGGCGCGGTCCGCGAACGTGCCGTCCTTCCGGTTGATCCACAGCTGGTTCGTCATGCCGTCGTTCGCGACGAACACGTCCAGCCAGCCGTCGCCGTCGAAGTCGCCGCACACGACGCCCAGGCCGTTGCCGAAGGCGGCGCGCAGCCCGGCCGCGGCGGAGGCGTCGCGGAAGCCGCCGCGGCCGTCGTTCACGAGCAGGAAGTCGGGCGCCGGCGCGTCGTAGGCCAGCGGGCTGCAGTAGTCCGCGCCGTGCGGCACCGCCGAGCAGCGCAGCTCGTCCGCGACGCTCCACTGCACGTAGTTCGCGACGAAGAGGTCGAGGTCGCCGTCCCTCTCGACGTCGAGGAAGGCCGCGCTCGTGCTCCACGAGGGCTCGCCCGCGATGGGCCGCGCCGCGAAGCGCCCCGCGCCGTCGTTGCACAGGAGCGCGTTCGGCCCGACGTTCGTCACGAGGAGGTCGGGCGCGCCGTCGCCGTCGGCGTCGCCGACCGCGGCGCCCATGCCGTAGCCGCGGTCGCCCGCGCCGCTCTCCTCGGTCGCGTCGCGGAAGCGGCCGGCGCCGTCGTTCTCGAACAGCCGGTTGGGCGGCCGCTCGCCGGGCGCGGCCTCCAGCGACCCGCCCTGCACGAGGTACACGTCGAGGTCGCCGTCCTGCTCCTTGTCGAGCAGCGCCGCGCCGCCGCCCATGATCTCGGGGAACAGGTAGCGCTCGCCCGCGTGCCCGGAGCGGTGCTCGAAGGCCAGGCCGCGCTCGGCCGCCTCGTCCCGGAACCACGGCGGCGGCGCCGGCGCGCCCGGCGGCGGCGCTCCGCCGCAGCCGCTTGCCGCGCACAGCGCGAGGAGCAGGGCGCGCGCCCGCACCTCAGCCGCCTCCGCCGCCGGCGCGCGCGCGCTCCAGGCGCTGGCCGAGCTCCGCCACGCGCGCCCCATCGGCGCGCGGGTGGCGCGCCGCGCGCGCCAGCGTCTCGGCCGCGCGCTCGAGCTCGCTCGCCGCGAGCTGCGCCGCGCACAGCGCGAGGAGCGGCTCGGCCGCGTCGGGGTCGAGCGCCAGCGCGCGCGCGCAGGCCTCCTCGGCGGCGCGCGCGTCGCCCTGCGCCAGCTCGGCCTGCGCCAGCCGCGTCCACAGGCGCGGGTCGCGGCCGTCCAGGCGCAGCGCCTCGCGCAGCGCCGCGGTCGCCTGCGGCGCGCGCCCCAGCGCGAGCAGCAGCGCCGCGGCGCGCCGGTGCAGCTCGGCGCGCTCGGGCGCGAAGGCCAGCGCGCGCTCGACCCAGCGCAGCGCCTCGGCCGGCCGCCCCTCGCGCTCGCACAGGTCGGACAGCTCGGCGTGGAAGCGCACGTTCTCCGGCGCCTGGCGCAGCGCCTGCTCGAGCGCCGCGCGCGCGTCCGCCGTGCGGCCGAGCGCGGCGTAGGCCTCCGCCAGGTTGCCGAGCACCGTGCCGTCCACGTGCCCCAGGTCGCGCTCGGCCTCCAGCAGGGGCAGCGCGCGGTCGGCCTTGTCGCGCGCCAGGAGCCGGATCGCGCGCGCCAGGCGCGTCTCGGCGCGCAGCGCCAGCACCTCCTCCTCCCAGGGGTCGTAGGCCTGCGGCTCGAAGGTCTCGCTGCGCGCGCGCTCCGGCGCGTCCTCGGGCTCGAGGCCCGCCTGCAGGCGCGCGGTGCGCAGGAGGTCCTTCGCGTGGCGGTTGCGCGGCATCTCCGCGAGCACGCCCTCGAGCTCGGCGATCGCGTCGCGCGGGCGGTCCTCGAGCAGGTCCACGCGCGCCAGGCCGATGCGCGCGGGGACGAAGCCCGCGTTCGCGCGGCAGGCCTCCTCGAGCCGCTCGCGCGCGGGGCCGAGCGCGCCCTCCTCGAGCCGCACCAGGCCCTCGCGCCAGGGCGGGACGGCGGCGCCGGGCGCCAGGCGGCGCGCCTCGGCCAGGTCCGCCAGCGCCTCGGGCGCGCGGCCGAGGTCGAGCAGCGCCAGCGCGCGGCGGTAACGGTCGCGCGCCAGCTCGGCCGGCGCGCGCGCGCCGAGCGCGAGCGCGCGCTCGTAGCAGGGGAGCGCCAGCACCGGCAGCCGGTTCGCGTGGTAGACCATCGCCAGGCGCGACCAGGCCTCGGCGCTCGTCGGGGCCGCCGCGACGCCCGCCAGCGCGTCCTCGATCGCCGCGGCCACCGGCGCCTCGAGCGCCTCGAGCCGCTCCGGCCGGGGCGGCGCGGCCGTCGCCGGCGCGCGCGGGCAGGCGCCGGCGAGGAGCCCCAGGGCGAGGGCCGGGAGCGCTCGGTGGACCGCGGACATCGGCGAGGATTCTATGCCGGCCGCGCGTCGCTCCGCGCTCGTCCTCGCCGCCCGCGGCCACGGCGCGGACGCAGGCGCTGCGCCGGCGCGCTCCGCGCACCTATGATGCCGGCGCTCGCGCCGCGCGCGCCGGCGTCCGCGACCCATGCCCCTCCGCTCCCGCTGGCCGACGCCCCCGATCCTCTGGCGGCTGGCAGGCGCGCTGGCCCTGGGCGCCGCGCTCCTGGGCGCGGCGGCGCAGGACGCGCCGCCGGCGCTGCCGACCGCGGAGGCGATCCAGGCGCGCCTCGACGCGCTCGAGGGCTCGGACGTCGAGCACCGGGGCGAGGTGGCCGACGCCTACGCCAAGGCGCTCGAGGCGCTCGATCGCGCGCGCCAGGCCGAGCTGCGCACGGCCGAGCTCGAGCGGCGCACGCGCGAGGCGCCGGCCCTGCTCGCGGCCATCCGCGAGGAGCTGGCGCTTCCGGCCCAGGCGCAGGCGCCCGCGAGCGCCGCGCTCTCCCCGGACGAGCTGCGGCGCGCGCTCGACCAGTCGGAGGCCGATCGGCAGGCGGCGCAGGGAGCGCTGGACGAGCTCGAGCGCGACGCGGAGCGCCGCGCCGAGCGCGCGGCGGCGCTGCCCGACGAGCTGGCGCGCGCGCGCCAGGAGGCGGCGCAGCTCGAGGAGTCCCTGCGCGCCGCGGCCGACGGCGACGCGCTGTCGGAGGCGCGCCGCGCCCTGCTCGGGGCGCGCCTGGCGGCGGAGCGGCGCCAGGTCGCGGCGCTGGAGGCGGAGAGCACGTGCCTCGAGGCCGAGCGCGAGCTCGTGGCGCTGCGCGTGCAGCGCGGCAAGCGCCGCGTGCAGCGCGCGGCCGAGCTCGCCGCCTCCTGGCAGGAGCGCGTCAGCCAGGAGCGCAAGCGGCGCGCCGAGGCCGACGCGCGCGAGGCGGGGCGCACGCGGCGCGAGATCACCGCGCGCTTCCCGACGCTGGCGGCGCTGGCGGAGCGCAACGAGGAGCTGGCGTCCTTGCGCTCGGGCGCGGAAGGCGTGCCGGCGCGCATCGACGCGGCGCGCGCGGAGCTGGAGCGGCTCGAGGACGCGCGCAAGGACGTCGCCGAGCGCCTGCGCTCGACGGCGCGCAAGGTCGCCGCCGCCGGGCTGGACCAGGTCACGGGCGCGCTCCTGCGGCGCGAGTACGAGCGCCTGCCCGTCGAGGCGCGCCTGCGCGCGGAGAGGAGCGCGCTGCGCACGGAGCTCTCGCGGGTGCAGCTGCTCCTGGTCGGCGTCGAGGAGGACACGCCCGCGGAGGGCGTGCCGCAGGCCGGGCTCGCGCGCGTGATGGACGAGCTCGCGCGCGAGCAGCCGGGCGCCGGCGCGGACGAGGCCGCCGCGCTGGCGCGCGAGCTGGTGGCGACGCAGGACGGCCTGCGCCAGGAGCTGACCGCGGAGCTCGGGCGGCTCGAGAGCCTGCTGCTCGAGGAGGAGCAGGCGCACGCGCGGCTGGCCTCCTCGGTGCGCGCCTACCGCGACTACATCGAGGAGCGCATCCTGTGGGTGCGCAGCACGTCGGGCTCGCTGGTGCCCGACCTGTCGCAGGCCTCCGAGGCGACGCGCTGGCTGGTGGGCTCGGCGGACTGGTCGCGCGGGCTGCGCATGCTGACGACCTCGCCCGGCGCGGACTGGCGCCAGGGCCTGCTCGCGCTGTCGCTGCTCGTCCTGACGCTGGCCCTGCACGCGCGCGCGCGACGCGTGGTCCAGCGCATGAGCGACATGGCGCGCTCCTACCGCACCGACCGCTTCGTGCTGACGCTGCGCGCGCTGGGCACGACGAGCGTGCTGGCCGCGCCCGCCTCGCTCGCGCTGTGGCTGGCCGGCGCCGTGCTCGTGGCCCCGCCCGAGCAGGTGGACGTCGTGCGCACCGTCGGCGAGGCGGCGATCACGCTGGCGCCGATCTGCTTCGCGCTGCGCCTGCTGCAGGAGATCGCGCGCTCGAAGCGCCTGGGCGAGACGCACTTCCGCTGGCCGGCCGAGGCCATGCGCTCGCTGCGCCGCGAGCTGCGCTGGTTCGTGCCGGTCGTGCTGCCGCTCCTGCTCGTCGTGCTCGTGTTCCGCGAGCGCGCCCACGCGCCCTGGAGCGCCTCGGCCGGGCGGCTGGCCTTCGCCGGCTACGCGATCGCGCTGGCGGCCCTCGCCTTCCGCCTGTTCCACCGCGAGGCCGCCCTGCTCTCCACGCGCATGGAGCGGCGGCGCGGCCTCCTCGCGCGCACGCACGTCCTGTGGTTCGGGCTCGCGGTCGGCCTGCCGCTCGTGCTGCTCGGGCTGTCGGTGGCGGGCTACCACTACACCGCGCTGCAGCTCGAGCAGCGGCTGCGCGCGTCCGCCTGGCTGGTGCTCGTGCTGGTGCTGGTGGACGCGCTGCTCGAGCGCTGGCTGTTCCTGACGCGCCGCCGGCTGGCCGTCGAGCAGGCGCGCCAGCGCGCGCTGGCGCGCGCCGAGAAGGCGGAGGCGGACGAGGCCGCGCGCGAGTCGGGCACGCCGGCCCTCGACGAGGACGCGGTCGACATCCCCGCCATGGACGCGCAGACGCGCCAGCTCTTCGGCACGGCGCTCGTCGTGCTGGCGCTCTCGGGCCTCTACCTGATCTGGTCCGGCGTCTTCCCCGCGCTGCGCGCGCTCGAGCGCGTGCACCTGTGGCCGCGGGTCGAGGTCGTGGAGGCCGCCGCGCCCGATCCGGAGCGCATGCTCGACGCGGGCGCTCCGGCCGCCGCGACGCCGGGAGAGGACGCCGCCGCGGCCGAGCACGTGGTGTCGCTGGCCGACGCGGGGATCGCGCTCGTGCTCCTGGTCCTGATGACGCTCGCCGCGCGCAACGTGCCCGGGCTGCTCGAGTTCGCCGTGCTGCAGCACATGCCGATCGACAGCGGCGTGCGCTTCGCGGCGACGACCCTGACGCGCTACCTGATCCTGATCGTGGGCACGAGCGCAGCCTTCGCCGCGGTGGGCATCGGCTGGGGGACGATCCAGTGGCTGGCCGCCGCGCTGACGTTCGGGCTGGCGTTCGGCCTGCAGGAGATCTTCGCCAACTTCGTGTCGGGCATCATCATCCTGCTCGAGCGGCCGATCCGCGTCGGCGACATCGTCACGGTCGACGGCATCGAGGGCCGCGTGACGCGCCTGCGCATGCGCGCGACGACGATCCTCGACTGGGACCGGCGCGAGCTGCTCGTCCCGAACAAGAACTTCATCACGGGCAGCGTCGTGAACTGGACGCTGACCGACCCGGTCACGCGCCTGCGCATCCCGGTCGGGATCGCCTACGGATCCGACACCCGGCGCGCGCACGAGATCCTGCTCGAGGTGGCGCGCGCCACGCAGCACGTGCTCGACGAGCCGGGCCCGCAGGCGCTCTTCCTGGGCTTCGGCGAGAGCTCGCTCGACTTCGAGCTGCGCGTGTTCATGCGCGACCGCAACCTGTGGCCGGCGCTGACCGACCAGCTCCACACCGGCATCGACGAGGCCTTCCGCCGCGCCGGGATCGAGATCTCCTTCCCGCAGCGCGACCTGCACATCCGCAGCGCGGACGGGCTCGCCGGGCTCCTGCGCCCCGACGCAAAGGATGCCCCCGCCGGCCTGCGCGACGCCTCAGGCGCGGGGTCCGGCCCCGCGTAGGCGCTCGGCGATGGCCGAGGTCGAGCGGCCGGGCACGAGCGGCGCCAGCTGCACCTCGCCGCCGTGGCGCTCGACCCACTCGCGGCCGACGACGCCCTTGTCGCGCCAGTCCTCGCCCTTGACGAGCACGTGCGGCGTGACCTCCTCGACGATGCGCTCGGGCGTGTCCTCGCCGAAGGCGACGACCGCGTCCACCATCTCGAGCGCGGCCAGCACGGCCAGGCGGTCCTCGACCGGGTTGATCGGGCGCCCTTCGCCCTTGAGGCGCCGCACGCTCGCGTCGTCGTTCACCGCCACGACCAGCACGTCGCCGCGCGAACGCGCGAAGCGCAGGTAATCGACGTGGCCGGCGTGCAGGATGTCGAAGCAGCCGTTCGTCAGCACGATGCGCTTGCCCTGCGCGCGCCAGTCGGCGACGGCGCGCGGCAGGTCCTCGCGCCGGCAGACCTTGCCGGCCTGCGAGCCGCTGGCGCCCAGCGCGCCGAGCAGCTCGACGCGCGTCACCGAGGCCGCGCCGCGCTTGCCGACCACGATGCCCGCCGCGCGGTTGGCGATCTGCACGCCCGCCTCGAGCGGCAGCCCGGCCGCCAGGCACAGCGCCAGGTGCGCGATCACCGTGTCGCCCGCGCCCGTGACGTCGAACACCTCGCGCGCGCGCGCCGGCACGCGGCCGTGCGAGACGCCCAGGCGCTCGCTCCGCGAGCGGAAGTAGATGCCCTCGCCGCCGAGCGTGATCACCGCGGCCTCGAGCCCGGCCAGCTCGATCAGGTCGCCGGCGGCGGCCTCGATGCTCTCGGGGTCGTCGAGGCGCCGCCCCAGCGCCTCCTCGGCCTCGCGCCGGTTGGGCGTCAGCAGGGTCGCCCCCGCGTAGCGCGTGTAGTCGCGGCCCTTGGGATCGACCAGCGCCGGAACGCCCGCGCGGCGCGCCGCGTCGAGCGTCTTCTGCAGCACGAAGGGCGTCAGCACGCCCTTGTCGTAGTCGGAGAGCACCACCGCCCGGGAGCGCGGCAGGCGCTCGGCGATGGCCTGCTCCAGGCGCTCCTCGCAGCGGCGCGTCAGCGGGCGCGCGTCCTCCCAGTCGAGGCGCAGCATCTGCTGCACGCCGCTGATCATGCGCGTCTTGACCGTCGAGGGCCGTCCGCCCTCGCGCACGCAGCCGCCGGTCTCGATCCCGAGCGCCGCCAGCAGCGCGAGCTGGCGCTCGCCCTCGGCGTCCTCGCCCAGCACGCCCAGGACCTCGACCTCGGCCTCCATGGCGTGCAGGTTCACCGCGACGTTGCCGGCGCCGCCCAGGCGCTCCTCGAAGTGCCGGCCGCGCAGCACGGGGATCGGCGCCTCGGGCGAGATGCGCTGCACCTCGCCCGTCACGTAGCGGTCGAGGATCA
>CADEGS010000108.1 GCA_902826945.1 uncultured bacterium
TCGCCTCCGAGGCCGAGTTCTACGGCGCCATGGACGGCGCCTCGAAGTTCGTGCGCGGCGACGCGATCGCCGGCCTGATCATCACGGCGCTCAACCTGGTGGGTGGCATCGCGATCGGCTCGCTGGGCGGCCTGTCGCTGGGCGAGGCCGTGCAGCGCTACTCGATGCTGACGATCGGCGACGGCCTGGTGAGCCAGATCCCCTCGCTGCTCGTGGCCACCGCCGCGGCCGTGCTCGTGACCAAGGCGAACACCGACTCCGGCCTGGGGCAGAGCCTGATGGCGCAGATCGGCGGGCGCCCGAAGGCCACGCTGATCGCCTCCGGCATGCTGTTCACGATCGGGCTGTTGCCGGGCATGCCGGTCACGCCCTTCGGCATCCTGGCGATCACGCTGCTCGTCCTGTGGCGCTCGACGCGCGGCGTCGAGGGTCCCCAGGACCTCCTGGGCGATGGCACGCCCGCGCAGTCGGCGCCCGAGGAGGCGCCGCGCGCGGACAAGGCCGAGGACGAGGCGCTGGAGCTCTTGCAGGTGGACCGCGTGGCGCTCGAGATCGGCTACCGGCTGATCCCGCTCGTGCAGGACAAGAAGGGCACGGGCATCCTCGACCACGTCGCGCAGCTGCGGCGGCGCTTCGCCCTGCGCGAGGGCGTCGTGCTCCCGCCGGTGCGCATCAAGGACAACATCCGGCTGGAGCCGGGCGCGTACCGCATCCTGCTCGGCGGGCAGGAGGTCGCGGGCGGCACGCTCGAGCCGAGCATGCTGCTCGCCATGGACGGTGGCGCCACCAGCCGCAAGCTGCGCGGCAAGGAGACCGTCGACCCGACCTTCGGCCTGCCCGCCTGGTGGATCCAGGAGTCGCAGCGCGACGAGGCCGAGCTGGCCGGCTACACGGTGGTCGATCCGACCTCGGTCCTGGTCACGCACCTCTCCGAGATCCTGCGCGGGTCGTTCCACGAGATCCTCACGCGCGACGACGTCAAGGAGCTGGTCGAGAACGTCAAGCGCCAGGCGCCGGCCGTCGTCGAGGAGCTCGTGCCCGAGAAGATGGGCTACGGCGACGTGCAGCGCGTGCTGCGCAACCTGCTCGTCGAGGGCGTGCCGATCCGCAACATGACGGCCATCCTCGAGGCGCTGGCCGACAACGTCGGACGCACGCGCGACGCCGAGGCGCTGAGCGAGCTCGTGCGCCAGCGCCTGGGGCGCGTGCTGTGCGAGCTCGTGGCCGACCGCGACGGCACCGTGCACGCCGTCACGCTCGACCCGACCGTCGAGGCGCGCCTGGCGGCCGCGGTCGGCGCGCGCGAGGACCCCGAGGCGGCGCCCGTCAACCCGGCCTGGCTGCAGCGGCTGGTCGAGCGCATCGCCGAGGCCTTCGCGCAGGCCGCGCGCGGCGGCCAGGACGTCGTCGTGCTGGCGCGCTCGAACGTGCGCCGCTTCCTGAACGAGCTCGTGCGCGCCTCGCTGCCGAAGGTCGCGGTGCTCTCCTACAACGAGGTCGTGCCGGCCCGCGCGGTCGAGACGGCCGCCGTCGTGACCATGGAGGACCAACGATGAAGCTGCCGTTCGTCAAGCGCGCTCCGGGCGTGCCGTCCGCCGCCGTCCCCGCGCGCCGCGTCGCGCGTCCTGCGCCGATCGTCGAGCGCTCCGGCGCGCTCGAGCCCGGCCTGGCCGAGGTGCGCCGGCGCCTGCTCGCCAGCGGCACCTCCTCCGCGCTGTGCGAGCGCCTGCTGGCCGAGGTCCTCGCGAGCGGCGCCACCGGCACGCACGCCATCGACGCCGCGGCGCGCGTCATCGCCGGCTCGTTCGCCGTCCGCCCCTCGCCCAAGCGCGGGACGACCTCTTGCCTGGTGGCCTTCGTCGGCCCGCCCGGAGCGGGCAAGACGACCACGCTGGCCAAGCTCGGCCGGCGCCTGCAGGCCGCGGGCCGCAGCGTGGCCTTCGCGAGCTTCGACGCGCGCGGCCCCTCGGCCGCGCAGGTCGCCGCGCACGAGGCGGACCTGGACCGCACCGAGCTGCCGCTCGAGGCCGTGCGCGGCGCGGCCGAGCTGGCGCGGCTCGTGCGCCGCGCGCGCGAGGCCGAGGTCGTGCTGATCGACACGCCCGGCTGCTCGCCGCGCGAGGCGGAGGCGATCGCGCGCCTGGCGCGCGAGCTCGCTCCCGTGCGCCGCCCGCCGGCGCGCTTCGAGGCCTACCTCGTGCTGCCGGCGAGCGCCTCGCGCGGCGCGCTCGAGCTCGCCTGCGCGGCCTGCGCGCCGCTCGCGCCCGACGCGGCGGTCCTGACCAAGCTCGACGAGACGAGCGAGCCCGCGCCCGCGCTCGAGGCGGCGACGGCCTGCGGGCTGCCGATCGCCTTCCTGTGCGACGGGCAGGACGCGCGCGCGCACCTCGCGCGACCCACCCCCGACGCCTTCGCCGATCTGCTCCTGCGCGGGAGGCTGGCATGAGCGCGGCGCGCGCGCGCACGCCGCTCGTGCTGGTCACGGGCGGCAAGGGCGGCGTCGGCAAGACGACGCTGGCCGCCAACCTGGGCGTCGCGCTCGCGCGCATGGGGCGCGCGCCGGTCCTGTGCGACCTGGACTTCGGGCTGGCCGACCTCTCGGTCGTGCTGAAGCTCGCGCCGGCGCACGACAGCGACGACTTCTTCGCCGGCCGGCGCACGCTCGAGGAGTGCCTGGTCGAGGGTCCCCTGGGCTTGCGCGTGCTGGCCGCGGGCGAGGCGACGCACGACCCCGTGCACGGCGGCGAGCGCCGCGCGCGGCTCCTGGCCGCGCTGGCCGCGCTGCCGTGTGCCGGCGGCCCGGCGCTGGCCGACAGCCCGGCGGGCATCGGCCCCGACGTGCTGGACGTCGCCCTGCACGCGGCGCGCGTGCTGCTCGTCACGACGCCCGATCCCGCGGCGCTGGCCGACGCCTACCGCGTCGTGAAGGCGGTGGACGCGCGCGCGCGCGAGGCCGGCCGCGAGGTGCCGACGCCGGAGGTCTTCGTGAACCTGGCCGCCGACGCGGCCGAGGCGCGCGCGGTCGCCGAGCGGCTGCGCTCCGCCTGCGAGCGCTTCCTGGCGCGCTCGCCGCGCCTGGTCGGCTGGATGCCGCGCTCGCGCGGCGTCCTGTGCGCCTCGGCCCGCCAGGAGCCCTTCCTCGTCTCGGATCCGGGATCGCTGGCGACGCGCGCGGTGCTCCGCCTCGCGCGCCGCTTCTCGGATCTGGCAATCCTGCCAGGCGCCTCCGCGCCGGCTCATGGGTCCGTGCTCCATGTCCGATAGAGCCATCGACAAGCCCGCGATCGAGAGCGCGTTCGGGGCCCTCGGCGGGCGCTTCGCGGTCCTGGCTGCGACGCTGACGGCCCTCGTGTCCCTGTGGTGCGAGGTGCCCCTGCGCGCGGCGGTCCTGCGCGGCGCCCTGGCCTGGGTGCTCGTGAGCGTGCTGGCGCGAGCGGGGCTGGTCGTCCTATGCCGCGCCATCGATCTCGACCAGCGCAAGCGAACCGGGGAGAAGCAGCCCTGACGCGCTGCCTCGTGGAGCCTGAGCGATGAGCCACGGCGAGGCGACCGAGCTGCACGTCCTCGCGCGAGGCACCGCCGACGCGGACCTCGACCGCGACCGGCTGATCCTCGACCACGTGCCGCTCCTGCACCACATCGTCGGCCGCCTGGGCTTCGACGGCTGGGGCCGGATCGAGCGCGACGACCTGCTCGGCTGGGGCATGCTCGGCCTGATCGAGGCCGCGGACTCGTGGGATCCCTCGCGCGGCCTGCGCTTCTCGACCTACGCCTACCCGCGCATCCGCGGCTCGATCCTCGACGAGCTGCGCCGCATGGACTTCCTGCCGCGCGGGCGGCGCGAGAAGGTGCGCGACGTCGAGCGTGCGATCGCGCGCCTCGAGCAGGCGCAAGGCTCGCCGCCTGCGCCGGAGGAGATCGCGGGCTCGCTCTCGATCTCGCTCGAGGAGCTCGACGAGATCCTGACCTCGGCGCGGCTGGGGTCCTCGATCTCGCTCGAGGAGGACGAGCGCGGCGCGCTCGCCTCGATGCTCTCCGATCCCCAGTGCGCCGAGCCCAGCGACAGCGTCGCCTGGCACGAGATGAAGGAGCTGCTCGTGGCGGCCATCCATGAGCTGCCGGAGCAGGAGAAGACGGTCGTCACGCTGTACTACGGCGAGGAGCTCCTGCTCCGCGACATCGCCGAGGTGCTGGGCGTGAGCGAGTCCCGCGTGAGCCAGATCCACAGCCGGGCGCTGTACCGCTTGAACCGCGAGCTGTGCCTGCGCGCCGGCAAGACCTGAAGGAGCCCCCCATGGACGCACCGCTGCGAGCGAGCGCCACCACGATCCACGTGCCCCCGCACGCCGTTCCCCGCGCGCACGACCGCCCGCCGCGGCGCGACGGCCAGCGCTTCGCGCGCGAGCTCGACGAGCGCGCCGGCGACGCTCCGGCGCGCGCGGCCGAGCCCGCTCCCCATGCCGCACCGCGCGCCGGCGAGCCCGGCGCGCGCCTCGACGTCGTCGTCTAGGAGGCCGCCCCGTGTCCACCCGCAACGTCATCAAGCGCGACCACGTCGTCGCATCCGAAGGGCCGGCCCGTCCGGCCGGCGCGCCGCGTCCGAGCGCGGGCACGCGGCTGGTCGAGCTGGAGCCCGGCCGCTACGCGATCGAGCACGTCTGCCGCTGCGGCGAGGTCTCGATCCTCGAGCTCGAGGTCGCGCCGTCCGAGCCCGCCAAGGAGAACCACGCATGAAGCCCTCGCTGCTCCTGTTGCTCGCGCTACCGCTCGTCGCCGCCTGTGCCCCGCTCGTCGTGGACGAGCAGGGCCGGCCGCTGGGCTACGCGCGCCGCGGCGCGGGCCCCGCCGCTCCCGCGGGCGAGGCCGCGCCGGCCGCGACCGCCGGCGCGTCCGTTCCGACGCCGACGCGACCGCAGGCGCCGCTCGTCGGCTGGGACGGCAGCGCCGTCGCGGACGGCGCGCCGGCGCAGGACGCGCCCGACCGCGCCCTGGAGCCGGGCCAGGGGCGCATGCGCATCATCGAGCTCTACCAGCAGGTGCTGGACGAGCGCGACGCGCTGCGCGACGAGCTCGAGGCCAGCGCCTCGGCGCTCGAGGCGGCGCAGCGCCAGCGCGTCGAGCTCGAGGAGGAGAACCGCTCGCTGCGCGCGCGCGTGGTCGCGCTCGAGAACGGGCAGGAGTCGATGCAGGCCGAGAACCTCGACCTGGCCGCGCGCCTGACGACGGCCCAGATCCGTCGCCTGGAGGCGGAGAAGGCGCTGCTCGAGGCGAGGATCGGCGAGCTGCGCGCGCACGACGCCTCGTCCCCGATGGCCGACCAGGCGCGCGCGCCGGCGCCGGTCGCGGGGTCGAAGCCGTGAGGGCGCGCGCGCTGGCGCTGCTGGCCGCCCTCGCCGCCT
This sequence comes from uncultured bacterium, assembly GCA_902826945.1. The sequence continues at coordinate 5,400 of CADEGS010000108.1, forward strand.
GCGCGCCGACGCCGCTGCGCATGCCCGAGCTCGCCTCGTCGCGCGTCGAGGCCGACTTCGCGACCTACGCGATCCGCCGCGTCGGCATCCTGCCCTTCGACGGCGGCCACGTGGACGACGCGCAGGCGCTGCGCCTGCGCGACGCGTTCCACGCCGAGCTGCCGCGCGCGGCGGACTTCGAGCTCGTCCCGCTCTCCCGCAGCGACCTCGAGGAGATCCAGCAGAGCGACCCGCAGCGCCTGGGCTGGTACCGGCCGCGCACGATCATCGACCTGTCGCAGCGCTTCCGCCTCGACGGGATCCTGTTCGGCACGGTGACGCAGCAGCGCTTCTTCCCGCCGCAGGTCCTGAGCCTGCAGGTCGAGCTCGTCTCGGCCGAGACCGGCCTCGTGCTGTGGTCTTCGGCCGTGCACCTCGACGGCGGCGACCCGCGCGTGCGCGAGGGCCTGGAGCTCTTCTACGCGGGCTCCGCCGCGGACGGCACCAGCTCGCCCTCGTGGGAGGTGGCGCTGCTCTCGCCCGAGCGCTTCGCGCGCTTCGCCGCCTTCCAGATCGCCGAGCGCCTGCGCCAGGCGCGCGACTGACTCCGCGGGCCGCCTCGCCGCTCTTCGCGCGCGCGGGCCGCCCGTCAGCGGCGCGCGCCGCCCTCGCGCAGCAGGGCGACCAGGCGCGCGTTCCCGCGCTCGTTCGCGAGCTCGAGCGGCGTCTGCCCCGTGCGCTCCCAGTAGAAGGCGAGGGGCTCCGGCGCCGCGCCCCGCTCGAGGAGCCAGCGCGCGAGCTCGGGGTCGTCGCGCCGCACGCACCAGTGCAGCGCGGTGGCTCCCATGCTCTCCTGGTCGACCGACGCGCCGTAGTGCACGAGCAACTCGGCGGCGTCCGTCGACCCGCGGCCGACCGCGTACCACATCGGCGGCTGGTCGTGCGCTCCGCGCTCGTGCACCAGCGTCGGGTCGCGCTCCAGCCAGAACACCAGCGTCTCGAGGTCCTCGAGCGCGACGGCGGTCGGCAGCGAGAGCGGCGCGCCGTGGTCCAGGTGGAAGCGGATGATCTCGCGCGCGCCGACGTGCGCGCAGGCCTCGATCGCGAGCTCGTCGTCGCCGGAGATCGAGAACGTCAGGCGCGGATCGGCTCCGACCAGCTCGCGCACGCGCTCGAGGTCGTTGTGCGAGCTGCCGGTCACGCGCTGCTGCAGCGCCGCGGGAACGTCGGAGAGGTCGGGCCGGCGCACGGGCGCGCGGCTCGCGTCCAGCGCGAAGCGCGAGGCGCGGTTGTCGCGCGGCAGGCGCTCGGGCGCGGCGAGCAGGCGGGCGCCCTCCTCCCAGCCCAGCTCCTCCGCCAGCGCCAGCGGGCTGCGGCCCCGCTCGTCCAGTGCCGCGGCGTCGGCGCCCTTGCGGATCGCGAGGCGCACGAGCTCGGGGTCGCGCCGCGCAACGGCACCGTGCAGGACCGAGCTCCCCCCCCGCTGGCGCGCGTTCACGTCGGCGCCGTTGCCGCACAGCTCCGAGAGCGCGCGTCGCGCCCAGCTCGCATGCGGGGCCTCCAGCGCGCCGCGCGCGGGCGTGAAGCCCGTGCCGCCCGCGGGCGCCGCGTCGGGGTCGCAGCCCAGCGCGCGCAGGTGGAACGCGCCCATGCTGCCGGTGAGCGCCGCGGCGTAGAGCGGGCTCCCGCCGACGGGGTGGGCGGCGTCCAGGAGCTCGGGACGCGCGCCCGCGAGCGCCTCGACGCGCTCCCATTCCTGGGCCAGGACCGCCTCGACCAGGTCGAGCTCGAGGCCGCTCGCGCGCAGGAGCTCCGCCACCGCCTCGTGCCCGTGCACCATCGCCAGCACGAAGGCCGAGCGGCCGGCGTCGTCCTTCGCGCGCGCCAGGCGGGCGTCGGCGGCGAGCAGCGCTCGCACGCGCTCGAGCTCGCCGCGGCGCACGGCCTCGAGCAGCTCGCGCCTCCCGTCGCGCGGCGCGCCGCGCGCGGCGCAGCCGAAGGCGGGCAGGGCCAGCAGCGCGCTCGCGGCCGCGAGCGCCTGGCGGCGCGTGATCTCCCGGCCCGCGCCGACCGCTCGCCGCGCAGGCGTCCGCCGCGCGCCCGCCGCCCCGTCCTCGTCCCCGTTCCGATGCGCTCTTCCCGCCGCTCCCATGCTCTTGCCCTCCGAGGCAGACGTCCTCGCCGGTCGATCCGCCGCGCCGGCCGCGCACGGGAGAGCGTCGGCCGCGCCCGCGGCGGGCCATCCGCGCCGGCCCCTGCTCGCGAGCGCCGCCCGCCCGCGACCGGCGCGCTACCCTGGCCCCCGCGCGAGGCGTCCTGCGCTCTCCCCGCGGAGCCTCCCTGGCATGACCAGACCCGCCGCGTGGACCCGGTCCGTCTACGACGAGCTGCGCCGCATGGCCGACGGCCTGATGGCCGGCGAGCGCGCGGCGCACACGCTCGAGCCCACCGCCCTCGCGCACGAGGTCTGGCTGCGGCTGCGCCAGAGCCGGAACGCGCAGGACCTGGAGCGCGGCGCGTTCCTCGGCCTGGCGGCCCAGGCCATGCGCCGCATCCTGGTCGAGCACGCGCGCCGGCGCGCGGCGGCGAAGCGCGGCGCGGGGTCGCGGCGCACGACGCTCGACGGCCGGGCCGCGCAGCGCGAGCCGGAGGACCTGGCGCTCGACCTCGACCTCGCGCTGGAGGAGCTCGAGCAAGTCGATCCCGAGCTCGCGCGCGTGGCCGAGCTGCGGTTCTGCGGGGGCTTCGCCACCGAGGACGTGGCGGCGGCGCTCGGGCTCTCGCCGCGCACGGTCAAGCGGCGCTGGCGCTTCGCCCGCGCCTGGCTCGCCCGCCGTCTGTCGGTGGAGGCGTCATGAGCGATTGGCGGCGGGTCGAGGAGCTCTTCCTGGAGACGGTCGGCCTGGACGAGGCCGCGCGCGCGCGCGTGCTGCGCGAGCGCGCGCGCGGCGACGCGGAGCTCGCGCGCCGGGTCGAGGCGCTGGTCGCGGCCGACGCGCGCGCGCCGGCGGCCCTCGACGGATCGGCGCACGACCTGCTGCTCGCGATGCGCGACGAGCCCGCCGACGAGCCGCCGCCCGAGGCGCTGTGCGGGGCGCTGCTCGGCTCCTACCGTGTCGAGGCCTACCTCTCCTCGGGCGGCATGGCGCACGTCTACCGCGCCACGCGCCGCAGCGCGGGCACCGAGCGGCGCGTGGCGCTCAAGGTGCTGCGGGCGGGCCTCGCCTCGGCCGGTTCCCTGGAGCGCTTCCAGCGCGAGCGCGAGACGCTGGCGGCGCTCGAGCACGAGCACGTCGTGGCCTTTCTCGACGCGGGCGCGCTGCCCGACGGCCGGCCGTTCCTCGTGATGGAGCTGGTCGAGGGCGAGCCGCTCACGCGCTGGGGGCGCGGCGCGCGGCTGCGCGAGCGCATCGAGCTCTTCCTGCGCGTCCTCGCGGCGGTGCAGTACGCGCACCAGAAGCTCGTCGTGCACCGCGACCTCAAGCCCTCGAACGTGCTCGTCACGGCGCAGGGAACGCCGAAGCTGCTCGACTTCGGCGTGGCGAGCGTGCTCGGGTCGGCCGAGGGCGACGCGGCGGGGCACGCGCCGCTGACGCCGCGCTACGCCAGCCCGGAGCAGCTGCGCGGCGACCCCGTGACGACCGCGAGCGACGTCTACGCGCTGGGCGTCCTGCTCGAGGAGCTGGTCGCCCCGGAAGAAGGGGACGGGTCGCCGCGGCGCGTCGAGGCGGACCTGGCGGCGATCGCTCGCAAGGCCCGCGCGACGGATCCGCGCGAGCGCTACCGCTCCGCCGACCAGATGGCGGACGACCTGCGGCGCTGGCTGGCGCACGAGCCGGTGCGCGCGCGCTCGGCGACGCGGGCGTACCGCGCGCGGCTCTTCGCGCGCCGCAACCGCTGGCCGCTCGTTCTGGCCGTGGCGGTGGTGGCGGCGACGGGCGCGGGCTGGATCGGCTCCGACCTCCAGCGGCGCCGCGCGCGGCAGGAGGCGGCGCGCGGCTGGGGCGCGCACGGCGAGGCCAAGGCCGTGGCGCGCGCGCTGGAGGACTGGGTCGCGCGGGTCGGCGCCGACCCGACGCTCGGCCTCGACGCGACCGCGCACCTCGAGGGGGTCTTGCGCGGGCCGCTGGGGGGGAAGGCGGAGGCGGAGACGCTCCTGCGCCTGGCGCTGGCGCGGCTCTACCTGGAGCTCGGTCGGCCGGAAGCCGCGGCCGGGCATGCCGAGCGCGCCTGGGAGCTCGCGCGCACGACGCCGGGCGTCGGTGCGGTCGACCGCCAGCGCGCCGAGGACCTGCGCGCGCGCGCTCGCGGGGAGAGCGGGCGCTGACGCCGTCGCCGGCGGGTCAGAGCTCGCGATCGCCGCTCGCTCGCCGCAGCGGACGACGGCGTTCGCGACGGCGGCCGAGGCCGTAGAGGACGGCGAATCCCGTCAACGCGACGCCCATGTTGAGGGCCACGAAGACCCACTGCCCGGGGGTCGGGCGCACCTGCTGCAGCGTCCAGAAGAGCTGGAGCACGCACAGGACGGCCACGAAGTAGAGCGTCAGGACGCGCGGGATCACGCTGACCAGGAACGCGCCCAGGGGGGCGCCCAGGATCACGACCGGGGAGGCGGCGAGCCAGCAGTGGAACGCCTCGCGGTCGATGTCGCCGATCCAGAGGTGCAGCGCGACCCCGAGCAGCGAGGAGATCGCCATCAGGATCACCGACGTCGGCACGGCGGCCTTCAGGTCGATCCGGAAGAGCAGCACGAGCAGCGTGTAGAGCATCATGTCGATGCCCACCCCGGTCAGCGCGGTCGTCACGCCCCCGCACACGCCGACGAGGAGGCCGAGGTCGCGCGCCAGCCGCGGCGGGACCTGCGGCTGTCCTTGCAGCGCGCACAGCTCGCGGTTCCTGGCCAGGGTCAGGAGCCCGAAGCTCGCCCACAGGCAGGCGAACACGAGCTTGACCCCGGCGTCGGGCATCAGCGGCACGACCCAGCGCGTGCCCGCGACCAGGCCGAGCGCGGCGCCGGGGATGCTCCAGCCCAGCATGCGCGTCTCGATCGGCGTGCGCCGGCACAGGATGAAGATGCTGGCCGAGGTCATCCCGATGGACTGGATCATCAGCGCGAAGTTGCGGCCGAGCGACGCGGGCTGGTCGAGGAGCAGCACCAGCACGGGGAAGCCGACCGTCCCGCCGCCCATCGGCGTCGAGCCCGCGACGTAGCTGCCGAGCGCCATCGCCACGGCGATCGGCCAGTGCTCGCGCGTGTGCTGCCACAGGCCGAGCCCGACGTTCAGCGCCAGCCAGACCGCGTAGAAGGCCGCCACCCAGACGAGCCACGGGGCGAGACGCGGCAGGCTCCGAGCGATCCCGGCCGGACGGCCGAGCGGAGCCGGGAGGGGGAGCGGGGCGCCCGAGCCGTCGTCGTGCTGCATCCCCGGTGCGCTGGACGCGTCGGGCGTCCGAGGCGCGGATTGTATCCGGCGTCGGCGCGGCGGGTGGCGGCGCCGCGCGGGCGCACGAAGGCCCGGGCGCCGCGCCCCGCGGCGTCAGCTCCGGCCCTGCACGTAGGCCGGGAGGCTCAGCCCTGCGCGTCCAGCAGGCGCGAGGCGGCGCGCTGGATGCGCTCGGGCGTGTTGATGCGACCGGCGGCCTGCTCGTCGCGCAGCTTCGCCACGCGCGCGTCGCGGTCTCCGTCGCTCTCGTGGGCGCGCGAGGCGAGCTCGGCCGCCTCCTGCGCCTGTTGCGAGATCTCGACCCGATCCTGCTTGGAGCGGGCCTTCGTCTCCTCGCTGGTGCGCCGCGAGCGGTCCACCTGCTGGTCCGTCACGGCGTCGCGAGTGGCGCGCTGGACCTGGTGGCGATGCTCGGAGAGCTCGCTCAGGTCCTCGCGTGCTTCGCGCACGCGCAGCGCATTCCGCCGGGTGATCGCCGCCCGGAGGTCTTCGAAGCGCTGGCGGGCCGGCTGGCCCGCGCCGTTTTGCCCTGTGACTTCCATTTCCCTGGGCGATCCCCGAGGATGACGGGGGTTCGCCGGGTCCGTTATCGGCCGGAGCTGGACCGGATTGAGGACGAAACGCACGAAAAGGCTGCCGTCGTCGCCCGTGCGGGACACGGTGCGCCCGGCGCAGGGGTCCAGCCACCGCTCGGGGCCGGAACCGTTTTCCCTCGTGGGCCGGGTCGCGCTGGTCCTGGCCCTGGCGGCGGCGCCGCCGGCCGCGTGGCAAGGCGCCCCGCCGCCGGGCAACCGGGCGGACTACACGATCGAGGCGCGCCTGGACGGCGAGGGGGCGGAGCCGCGCGCGATGCGCGGCTCGCTCGAGGTCGCCTGGACGAACGGGAGCGGGGAGCCGGTCTCCGACCTGTGGTTCCACCTCTACCTGAACGCCTTCTCGAACAACCGCTCGACGCACCTGGTCGAGTCGGACGGGAAGCTGCGCGACGAGAAGGTCGCGGACGGCTGGGGCTGGTCGCGCGTCACCGCGCTGCGCGTGACCGGCGCCGACGGCGTGCCGCACGACGTCCTTCCGAGCTTCCGCTACCGGCGCCCCGACGACGAGAACAAGGAGGACCGCACGGTCTTCAGCGTCGACCTGCCCTTCGCCGTCCAGGAAGGCGAGGTGCTGCGCGCGCAGGTCGAGTGGGAGGCGCAGCTCCCGCGCGTGCGCCGCCGCACGGGCTACAAGGACGACTTCCTGCTCGTCGCGCAGTGGTTCCCGAAGCTGGGCGTGTACGAGCGCGGTCGGGGCTGGAACTGCCACCAGTTCCACGCCTCGACGGAGTTCTTCTCCGACTACGGCACGTACGACGTCACGCTGAACCTGCCGGCGCGCTACAAGGACAAGATCTACGGCACGGGCATCCTCGAGCGCGGCGTGTTCGAGGCCGGGCGCCACGTCGTGCGCTTCCTCGCGCCCTCCGAGCGCGACCGCCGCACGCCCGACTGGAGCGGCCGGCTGCCCCTGGTCCACGACTTCACGTGGACCGCCGACCCCGACTACGTCGTGGACGAGGGCATCTACCGCTTCGACGACTGGGCCGAGCGCTACGCGGAAGAGGTCCGGACGGTGCAGGAGCTGCTCGGGCCCGACGTGCCGCTGCGCACGCGCGACGTGGACGTGACCGTGCTCGTGCAGCCCGAGCACGCCGCGCAGGCGGAGCGCCACCGCCGCGCCACCGAGGCGGCGCTCTTCTTCTACGGCCTGTGGTTCGGCGAGTACCCCTACCAGCACATCACGGTCGTGGACCCGGCCTGGGGCGCGCGCGCGGCGGGCGGCATGGAGTACCCGACGCTCTTCACCTGCGGCACGCGGCTGTTCGCGACCGAGGACATGCACACGCCGGAGAGCGTCACGGTGCACGAGTGCGGCCACCAGTTCTGGTACGGGCTGGTCGGCAACAACGAGTTCGAGGCGTCGTGGCTCGACGAGGGCTTCAACTCCTACACCGACTCCGAGGTGCTCTGGCGCGTCTACGGCAACCGGCGCGACACGACGGACTTCGCGCGCCGGCCGATCGACGGCGTGCCGCTGGCCGGCCTGCCGCGCAAGGGCAGCGTCGAGAGCTCGCCGTTCGCGAGCGTGCTGCCGCTGCCGTGGCTCGCGCAGGACGCCTCGAGCGGCGCGCGCGGCCTGCTCGAGCTGTACCGCGAGCAGCCCTCGCTCTCCTACGCGCGCCAGCAGACCGACCCGCGCTGGTCCGACCGCTCGCGCTACCTGGGCAATCCCGACACCGACCCGGTCCAGACGCCGGCCTGGCTCTACGCCGACCGCTCGAGCTACGGCGTGAACAGCTACCAGCGCCCGGCCGTCGCGCTGCGCACGCTGGCGGGCCTGGTCGGCCGGGGCCCGTTCCTGGCCGGCATGCGCCACTACGCGAAGACCTGGCGCTACCGCCACCCGTATCCCGAGGACTTCTACCGCACCTTCCAGGAGGGGGCCGGCGTCGAGATCCCGTGGTACTTCGACGAGGTCTTCCGCGGCACGGGCACGGTGGACTGGTCGGTCGGCGTGAGGCAGGCGCGCCGCTCCGCGCCGCGCGGCGCGTTCCAGAGCGAGGGCGGCGCGTTCCTCGAGCTCGGCCTCGAGGCCGGCCCCGAGGGGAAGGAGCCGTGGGAGGCCGAGGTCATGCTGCGCAAGCGCGGCACGCTGGCGCTGCCGATCCCGGTGCGCCTGCGCTTCGACGACGGCAGCGAGGAGACGGTCGTCTGGACGCGCGAGGAGCAGCTCGCGTCGAGCTGGAAGCGGATCGAGCGCACGCAGGAGGCCAAGCTCGTCTCCGCCGCGCTCGACCCCGACCGCCGCTACTACCTGGACGCGGACATGTCGGACAACCAGTGGTTCGACGCCACGGACGAGCTCGTGCCGTGGCGCTGGGGCGAGCGCTGCGTGGCGCTGCAGCAGCGCTACTTCCACTGGATCGCGGGGCTCGGCGGCTGAGGGCGCGCGTGCAGTACTCGCAGAACGCTCCGCGCGCTCCCGTGTTCCTGACCGCGCTGCGCGCCGCCCTGGCGCGCGCGCCGATCTGGCTCGCGATCTGGGCGGTGTACGTGCTGGGAGCGCTCGTGCTCGGGCTGCGCTGGGTGGCGTGGTTCGCCGGCGCGACGGCGCACCGCTACGAGCCCGGGTCGCTGCTCGCCTCGCTCGACGAGACCTTCCGCTTCGACCACCGCGCGGGGCTGGGACATCTGCGCGACGCCGACGGCAACCTGGTCGCGGCGCTCGGCTTCCTGATGATCCTGTTCGGCGCCTTCGCCGCCGGCGGCTGGCTGCAGGTCTTCCTGGAGCGCACCTCCGGGCACACGATGCGGCGCTTCCTGTGGGGCGGCGCGCGCTACTTCTGGCGCTTCTTCCG